>CAJOLJ010000101.1 GCA_905235445.1 uncultured Bacteroidales bacterium | reverse complement strand
ATTTGCGGCAGCGGTGTGGTGTTCATAATTTAAAATAAAGAAACTAAATAGGCCGTGATGGCCCCACTTGCTTGACACTCACTGCAAAAAGTTATCCGATCCTTTCAAGAACCCTTGTCACTGTGTGATTTTTAATTGGGTTCTGGAGGTTCGGATAATTTAAATGTTCAGATAAAATCCGTTTAGCGAATGTTCGTAGAAGGGAGTTTTTGCAAACATCATGTAAATTCCCTCAAGTCTTGATGGGGTCCTTGTGTTGGAAAACAAACGAAAAGGCTTACCTTAGCACCCGAAAAAAACAATCAGTGATGAAAAGGCTTTTCTCAACTCTTCTTGTCTGTGTCCTCGCCACTGCCGCATGCACAAAAAGTGAGGCTCCGCTTCTTAAAACCTGCATCTTTCCCGGGGACTATCCCGACCCGACCATACTGAGGGACGGGAACGACTTCTACATGACCCATTCCTCATTCACTTATTTCCCGGCCCTGCTCATCTGGCACTCAACCGACCTTGTCAACTGGGAGCCCGTGGCCCGGGCAGTCGAGGAGGGGGACTATTCCATCTTCGCCCCGGACCTGTGCAAGGTGGACGGGAAGTATTATATCTACTATCCAACCAGCACGGGACAGAACTATGTCGTGACCGCGGATAAGATTGAAGGTCCCTGGAGCAGGCCTGTTCTCCTGGACGTGGATGGCATTGACCCGGGTCACGTGGTGGATAGCGACGGGAAACGGTACCTGTACACCAATAACGGTTTCGTGACGCCGCTTTCCACGGACGGACTGTCCGCGGCGGGAGAGAGAAAGAAAGTGTATGAGCCATGGAGGTTTCCCGAAGATTGGGAGACGGAAGGAGTCTGGCTGGAGTCCCCTAAACTCTTCAAGAGAGGGGAGTGGTTCTATCTTGTCAGTGCCGAAGGCGGTACCGCCGGTCCTCCCACGAGCCACATGGTGGTCGTGGCCAGAAGCAAGTCTGCACTTGGTCCTTGGGAGGACAGTCCCCACAATCCACTTGTCCACACTTACAGTGCGGACGAGAAGTGGTGGTCAAAGGGTCACGGAACTCTCTTCGACGACGTCAACGGGAACTGGTACGTTGTCTATCATGCCTACAGGAACTCCTTCCACACACTGGGCCGCAGCACCATCATCGAAAGCGTGAACTGGACCGAGGACGGTTGGCCTGTGCTTGCCGAGGGTGACGGGGCGAAATGGGAACAGGACGGCCTTCAGGGAGACTACGGATATCAGAGGGATTTCACGAACCCCCTTCTGTGGAGCAAATGGCAACCTGGGTTCATGGACGGGACGCTATGGATGGCAACCGCGGTGGATGCGTCTTATGAGATCGAGGCTGAGTTCGAAGTGCCGAAAGGCTCCGAGGCCGGTCTGTATCTCTTCTACAATGAGAAGGCATTCTTCGGAACTTCTGACGGTGCCCCCACTCTTTCCCTTCGTATCCGCAACTCCCTCAACAGGGCCACACTCTCGCAGAAGGATGCTTCCGGGAACTGGCAGGTGCTGAAGGAAGGACAGGACGTGTCGTCATACCATCACAATGAGTACGGCGGCTTCTTCGCCCTTAGACCAGCTTACCTGCTCAAGGGAGAGGCCACTCTGAAGTCCTTCAAGTACACGGTCCTTTAGGAATAAGCCAGACAAAGCAGAAAATGCCGCAGCCCCGGGAAAAGAGCGGGACTGCGGCTTTCTGCAGCAGTAGGGGCAGTTGGCTATGATTCAGAGGAAAGAATCTCGCTGAAATAGACACTTCTCAGAGGCACCCTAATGGGCTTTCCCGTCAGGGTGATATCCTCTTTCAGCCTGATGTCGGTAGAGGAGGCACCGACTTTGAGGGTGTACTTCCCCGGTTTTACGGTCCACTGTCCGTTGTCGTAGAACCCGAACTGCTGAGGGGACATTATGAAGTGGACATGTTTCTTGCCGTGGGAGGGTACGCTCACTCTTGCAAAGCCTTGCAGCCTGATGGGGCGAAGGTCGGGGTTCCCGTCCGAGGGACTGATGTACAGCTGGACTATCTCATCCCCGTCCATGTCCCCGGTGTTCTCGATATCGAAGGCTATGTTTATGAGAGTGGCCGTGGTCTTGACGGTGGCATCCACCTGGAGGGCTGAGTAACTGTATGAAGTGTAGCTCAGTCCGTAGCCGAAAGGCCACTGGATCCTGTCGTCTTTCTCCTGAGAGTAGTCATAGCTGAAGTTCCCGTCCATCTCCACGGCAGGATAGCTGACGGAAAGCTTGCCGGAAGGGTTGACTTTGCCGTACAGGATATCGGCAAGGGCGTTTCCGCCTTCCTCACCTGGATACCATGCCTGGATGACGGCGGCGCAGCGGGGGGCAATCTTGCTTATGACCTGTGCCCTTCCCCCGAAAACTATGAGAACGACAGGTTTTCCGGTGGCAAGGAGTTCCTCGACATACTGTTCCTGGCTTCCTGGAAGAGTGAGCTTGCCACGGTCCCGGTTCTCTCCGCACAGCATGGTGTTCTCACCCATGGCGGCAATTATGACATCGCTTTGTGCAGCCATGGCAATGGCCCCTTTCCTGTCAATCTTCTCACCCCCGTCAATTCTTCTGTCATACTGCCATTTATTGTACTGATTTGCCCTCTCGTCCCCTCCTGCCTCAACTACGAGTTCGTTTGTCTCCGTCCAGTCGCAACCTCTTGAATATGTGATGACCGTCCCATCGGGTTTTGCGGACAGCAGGCCTTCCCGGAGGTTCACTATCTTAGGACAGTTGTCCCCCACGTCCACATGTCTCCAGAAATAAGCCATACCCTGGTAAGTATAGTCTCCCATCATTGCCCACATGGAATTAGCATTGGGACCTGTGAGGAACACGTTCTTCCCTCCTCTTAGGGGAAGTGTGCCATCGTTCTCAAGAAGTACCACTGACTGGGTGGCAAGTTCATATGCGGTACGCCTTTCTTCGGGAGTGTCGAACTCGATCTTGCCCTCTGCGTAGAGAGTGGGACTGCTGTCAAGCAGTCCCATCCTGGCCTTCAGTGACAGGACTCTCTTCACGCAGTTCTCGAATGTTTTCCCGTCCACCAGTCCTTCTTCGATGGCATCCGGAATGGTGCGATAGTTGATGCCTTGGTGGAACTCGACATCTGTGCCTGCATTTATGGCTGCAGAGGCCCTCTTCACGGGAGTGTCAAGGCCGGGAAGCTGGTTCACCGAACCATAGTCGCTTACCATCATTCCGTCAAAATGGAGGTAGGTGCGGAGAATGTCCCCGATGAGTTCCTTGTTGGCTACGGCATTGGTGCCGTGGAAGGCATGGTAACCTGTCATTACGACCTTGCTGGCGGCAGTGCGGATTATTGCCTCATGCGGAAGCAGTATCTCCTCCATGATTGTTTTCATGTCATTGTCCGCTCCACCGCCATATCCGAGAAAATGCTTGCTGCAGGCAGCGACTCCGTTTCTGAGGTCCTCGCCCTGGAGTCCCCTGACGAAGGCCGCACCCATGGCGGCACCCAGATAGGCATCTTCTCCGTAGGACTCCTCAAGACGGTTGAAGGAGGGATTGCGGCATACGTCCACCATCGGGGACAGGGCAAGGAATCCTCCTATCTTCCGGAAATCGCTTGCTGTCTGGCTGGTTTTCAGCTCTGCGAGTTCAGGATTGAAGGAACAGGCGAGTCCGATCTGCTGGGGATATGATGTCGCACCTTTGGTGGCAATGCCGGTAAGGACCTCCTCATGGAAGAGCGCAGGAATGCCGGAAGGCGTGTTTTCCATTATCCATTTCTGGGTCTGCGAGACCATGTCACGGATGTCCTCGGGGTCCTTCACCTCCTGGCCGGCGTATTGGCAGAAATGCCCTATCCCGTCGGGAATGAGTTCCTTGCATTTGTCACTGTCAAGGACCCCGTCGGTAAAGAGGTCCCCAAGGTTCATCCCGTAGAGCTGGGCAACTCTCTCGGCGGGAGACATCTTTTCATACAGACTGTCCACAGTTGCCTGGATCTCGGGTGTTGTGAGCGGGTACTCCACTGCGGCGTACTTGAAGGGATAGGAGGCACTTTGGCCACTATTGTTGTTGCATGAAGGGGTCAGGAGCATGGTGAAGATTCCTATGATAATGAAATCAAGTTTATGTGTCATGAGTCAAACGGGGTTGTAGGTGACGATGCTTACAAAGATACATGTTCACATCGAGATAAAGCTGTACCAGGCTTGCTTATTTGTGAAGATGCAGAGGGTCCCAATACACTGCTTTATAACGTCCCAAAGCACGGAAACGGATTGTGCAATACAACTGTCTTTCATTTTGAAGGAAAAATTTGTTTTTTGTTTGTAATTAGGACGTAAATAAAAGACTGTCATGGGTGTCTATATTAATAAGAGACAAGTAAGATTTTCCGGTTCCAAGAATAGCCGTTATGTGGATAAGACCGGTCTGATAAAATATGTCAATTCAACATTGGATTCGGAGGACTTCTATTTGACATGTGTCACCAGACCCCGAAGGTTCGGAAAGACAACAGCCGTCAATATGCTTTATGCATACTATGACAAGTGGCGTGATTCCAGGGAACTCTTCAGCGGGCTTGAGATAGAGAGCGACCCTTCGTATGAAATGCACCTGAACAAGTACCCGGTCATATCATTTTCCGTCGCAACATTCCTTTCCCTAGCACAGCAAGGGGACTCTCAGAGAAATCTTAAAGACATTGTCCCAGCCATCAAGTCTAAACTGATGGAGGATATCACTGCTGAATATCCAGATTTGGCTCTTCCGGATAAAGATGAACTCATGGACCGTCTGTATGATATCGTGTGTATGACTGGAGAAAAGTTCATCTTGTTGATTGACGAGTGGGATTGCATCATTCGTGAAATCAACGATCCTGAGATTGTTCAGTCATATTTAAATTTCCTTCAATCGCTATTCAAGTCTGATTATACTTATATGATTTTCACCGGGGTCTATATGACGGGCATACTTCCAATTGTGAAAATCAATCATGATTCCATCTTTAACGAGTTTCAGGAATTTACTATAATCAACCCTGGTCCGTTGGGCTCATATTTCGGTTTCAGCGGGGAGGAGGTAAAGAATCTTTGTGAAAGGTTTCATATGGATTATGAAAAGATGTGCAGATGGTATGATGGCTATATCGTGGGAACCATGAAATCGATTTTCAATCCAAATTCCGTTGCATCTGCGATAAATCATAAAGATTTTGCCAGTTATTGGAGCAACACAAGATCTTATGAAAGTATTGCCATGTACATAAGTATGGACTTTGATGGACTCAAGGATAATGTGTTGAGGTTGCTTGCCGGGGAAAAAGTCTCGGTCAAGACGGAGAAGTTCAACAACATTCTAAGCGATATCAACAGTAAAGATGATGTCCTGACGGTTCTTATCCATCTGGGCTATTTGTCATATGATCCCGAGACCAGGGAGGCCTTTGTCCCGAATCATGAAGTTTTTATGCAACTGGAAAATGCAGTTGAAGCTTCCAACTATGGCCGTATCATAGAGGCATTGGCAGACTCAGATAAAAACTCTTGAAAGACACTCTTGCCGGTAAGTGTGAAGAAGTGGAGAGGCAGCTTGAGAGGATTCATGATAAGGATATCCCTGTACTGTCTTACAATGATGAAAACTCCCTTGCCTGCTGTATCAGGCTTGCTTACTATAGTGCCGTCTCCAAGTATATTATTATCCCCGAGTTTCCGTCAGGAAAAGGGTTCGCTGATGTTGTCTTTGTTCCCAGGAATGGATCCGGAGTGCCTGCCATGGTCGTCGAACTTAAGTATGAAAAAAGTACAGAGGCTGCAATATCTCAGATAAAACAGAGGAACTATCCGCAGCGGCTGGAGGATTTTACCGGCGATATACTCCTTGTGGGTATTAATTACGATAAGCGAACAAAGAAACACATTTGCGAGATAGAGCACTGGAATAAAAGCTGAACCAAGCAAATGTCCAAAAGTTGATAGCCGGGTGATTTGTTCCTGGACTATTGCAGGATTTCGTTCTCACTCTCCAAAAGTTTCCAGCGGGTGTGTGAATCCGATGAGCTCATCGAATAGAGGGGTCTTGACCACCTTGCCAGGATCCGTAAAAGATTCTTGCTCTATTTGGGCAAGTCCCAGGAAACCAAGATACCTTTTGAAGAACCTGACTGATAGGCAACTTGTGAGACGGTCATATGAAGCGTAGGAATTCTCCAATGCCGCCGCTGCCCACATTTCATCGCATTCGATGATTTTGTCTTTGTAGAAATCCACTCCTCTGAGAGTGTCTCCCCACTTCCCGAAGCTCATGATTAGGAAACAGTAGCTGCTGTTGAAGGCAGGAATATTTCTGTATCCATCGAAATATCCCATATCGAAATCCCTGGTGAGATATTGTAGGACGATATTCAGGAAATCACGAACGGGTCCTTCCAGCATTGACCGCCCCTGTTTGGTTGCGACCAGATAGCCATTGTATTTCCTGGCTAGCCCTGTTCCCGTCAGAATTAATCTGGTGAGGATTACCGGGGCACACTTCTCCTCCGAAAGTCTATCATACCACTCGGACAGACTGTCTTTCACGCCAAGTTCATAGACTTCCCTGACGACACGCAGTGGCAGCATCCCCCTAGGGGTGAGTTTGATGCCGTTCTTCGTTGAGCATAGCTGAAGAAGTCTCTCCACTTGCCGAAATAGAGGGACCTTCATGTAGGCATCGTCGGATAGTTCTTTTACAAATATCGGAGAGTCGGGATGAGACCATGGTGAAAGGCTGAACATGTGTTCTTCTTTGGTGGTTAGATTGTACATGTGCGTCTGTTTTTAAATCCAAGGGCAAACATACTGGAAATTGTTCGAAATTCGTCTGTTTTTCGAGACGTAGTTCAGAAAAGTCAATTTACCAATTTTCGGAAACTTCATTCGCCACTCTTCGAATTCTTCCCTTCCGGGGTGCAACTTGTTGCTCAAAGAGCGCTGTGCTTAAGCGAAATTTCCTAAATTTGCATGATTCGACAGACACACCTCTGTCGCCCCTGAAATCATTAACATTAACATACTTTATGCAACAGTTCATTGACTCCTACGATTTCACTGGCAAGAAGGCCATCGTGAGGGTTGACTTCAATGTCCCCCTGAACGAGAACTTCGAAATCACAGACGACACCCGCATCCGCAGGGCCATGCCCACCCTCAAGAAAGTCCTTGAGAAGGGCGGCTCCCTCATTATCATGTCCCATCTCGGACGTCCCAAGAAGGTGGATCCCAAATTCTCCCTCAAGCATATCGTCGGACGTGTTTCCGAATGTCTCGGAGTTCCTGTCCAGTTTGCGGAGGACTGCATGAAGGCAGACGAGCAGGCTGCCGCTCTCAAGCCCGGTGAGGCTCTTCTCCTGGAGAACCTGCGCTACTACGCAGAAGAGGAAGGCAAACCCCGCGGACTCGCAGAGGATGCTACAGATGAGGAGAAGAAAGCTGCCAAGAAGGCCGTCAAGGAAAGCCAGAAGGAGTTCGTGAAGAAGCTCGCTTCCTATGCGGACTGCTACATCAACGATGCTTTCGGAACCGCACACCGTGCACATGGCTCCACCGCCCTCATCGCAGAGTACTTCCCCAATGACAAGATGTTCGGATACCTGATGGAAGGTGAAATCAAGGCCATTGACAATGTCCTCAAGAACGCCCAGCGTCCTTTCACCGCTATCATCGGCGGATCCAAGGTGTCCTCCAAGCTCGCTGTTCTGAAGAACCTCGTCGGCAAGGTCGACAACCTCATCATCGGTGGCGGAATGGGCTTCACTTTCGTCAAGGCCCAGGGCGGAAAGATCGGAGACTCCCTGCACGAGGATGACCTCATGCCGGATGCACTCGAGATCCTGAAGGAGGCAAAGGCGAAGGGCGTGAACATCTCCCTTTCAGTAGCAACCAAGGCTGGCCGCGAGTTCAGCAATGACACTGAGAGCAAGGTGTTCGATATCTTCAACATTCCCGATGGTTGGGAGGGCATGGACGCATCCCCTGAATCCCTCGAAATCTGGAAGAAGATCATCCTCTCCTCCAAGACAATCCTCTGGAACGGTCCCGTCGGTGTGTTCGAGTTCCCTAACTTCGCAACCGGTACCCTCCAGATTGCAGAGGACCTCGCCGAGGCCACTGCAAATGGCGCTTACACCCTCGTGGGCGGTGGTGACTCCGTCGCAGCAGTCACCCAGATGGGCTATGCCGACAAGGTGAGCTACGTATCCACCGGAGGTGGAGCGATGCTCGAGGCCATTGAGGGTAAGGTCCTTCCCGGAATCGCTGCCATCCAGGACTAAAGTTGACCTTTTAGTCAAAAAGTAATATATTTGCACTCCGTCCCCGCAGGTGAGGATGGAGTGTTTTCATTTTAATCTACCACAGGTTATGTTTGACCTTCTTTATATCCATTGGAACGTTGATCCGGTGATTTTCTACATCGGAAAGCTTTCCATCCGGTGGTATTCATTGTTGTTTGTCTCCGGGTTCATCTATGGCTGGTTCATTTTCAGGCATTTCTACAGGAGGGAAGGCGTGGATGAGAGTTACCTGGACCCTCTTCTGTATGCGGTGCTCATAGGTACTATCGTAGGTGCAAGGCTCGGACACTGCCTGTTCTATGATTTCAACTACTACTTCGGTTCGTGGGAAGGCTTCGCTGAAGTGTTCATGCCCTGGAAAGGAGGACTAGCATCCCATGGGGGAGCCGTAGGTGTGATACTGGCTGCTTTCTGGTACGCAGGCAAATATGGAAAGAAGAACGGTTTCGATGCCCTGTGGGTGATGGACAGACTGGTCATTGTGACAGCATTCGCAGGAGCATGCATTAGGATTGGAAACTTCTTCAATTCAGAGATATACGGCGTTGTCACTGACCTTCCGTGGGGAGTCATCTTCGAAAGAAGGGGCGAGACGCTTCCCAAGCATCCCGTCCAACTGTATGAGGCAATAACTTACATTATCCTCGGAATCGTTCTTGTCTGGCTCTACAACAAGAAACTTGACAAGATGTACCGCGGAGAGTTCCTTGGCATCTTCCTCATCGGCTGCTTCGGCCTTCGCTCACTTCTAGAGTTCATCAAGGACTCCAAGGTCACGGAAGTATTCGGTGTGACAATGAAAGAGGGCCAGTTCCTGAGCATACCTTTCATCATAGCGGGTATACTTCTCATTATATTCGCTTACAAGAACAAGGTCCCTGCGAGGGCGATACCTCCCAAGGTCGAGAAGAAACCGAAGGAGGCCACACACTATGCAAGACCTATAAACAAGGATAATAAATAGACTGGAACAGATTGGGAGTCCACGTAGAAGGCAGGACTCCCTTTTTCATGTAATATGGCAATCAAGGCAGCATTTTTCGATATAGACGGAACCCTGGTCGGGTTCAAGGATGACAAGATAAGGCTGAGTGTAATTGATGTCCTGGAAAGGGCCAGGAGGAACGGTGTGGGCCTGTACATTTCATCGGGAAGGCCGAAGGCTCTGATGAATAACCTCAGGGATTTTCCATTTGACGGTTACATAATGATGAACGGGGCCCTGGTGAAAATTGGAGAGGAAGTCATCTACTCCAACCCCATTCCCAGGGAATCGGCCCTGGCACTTGTCGATATCGCAGCCAGGCGGGATATTGCTGCCATTGCATTCCTGGAGAATGGACTGGGGCTGAGTTTCGAGAACGAGGTCACTGCCATGATAAATGACCTGCTTCATGTGGGACCCTTCCCTACGGTGGACCTCCCTGCACTTGTCAGGGACAATGACGTTTACGAGTTCACCGTCTACGGCACAGAGGAGCAGATTGCAAGTCTTCAGGATTACGTCCCTGGGGTTATATTCCCTAGGTGGCATCCTCGTTTCTGTGATGCCGTACCTGAGAATGTGTCCAAGGCAGCGGCTATTCAGAGGACCTGCGAGTATCTGGGACTGGACAATGATGAGGTAGTGGTGTTCGGAGATGGAGGAAACGATATCCCCATGCTCAGCTGGGCTCACAATGCAGTTGTCATGGGAAATGCCACGGATGAAGTCAAGGCATATGCCTCCTTCGTCACAAAGGATGTCGATGATGACGGGATAGAGTATGCGATGAAGATGCTGGGTCTTATATGACCTTCCGTCCGCAATCCGTTCTAACCAAAACAGAACTCCTGCCGACCAAGTCTTGGGGGCAGGAGCTTTCAATTATTTCAGTGATAATCAGTCGAGATTGCTCATTACGGCCAGGCGCATGCCGCAATCGGCCATCGGAGGTATACCCTTAGGCAGAATTCCG
>CAJOLJ010000100.1 GCA_905235445.1 uncultured Bacteroidales bacterium | reverse complement strand
GCTTGTTCACTTCGAAAGTGTTCTCCTCCTGTTCCTTGGTCTTGGCACGGATGCCGCTGTTGACGTCCACGACGTTCAGGGCTTCGGTGGTCTCGATGACGAGGTAGGCGCCCTGCTTGAGCGGTACCACCTTGCCGAAGGAACTCTTTATCTGGCGGGTGACCTCGAAATGGTCGAATATCCTCTCCTTGCCGTCATAGAGCTTCACTATCTTCTCCTGTGAGGGGGATATCTGCTCTATGTACTTCCTCACCTCCTCGTACTCATCCCTGTCATTGACGTAGATGTTCGTGAAGGAATCATTGAGGAGGTCCCTGAGGATGGTTGTCGTCTTGCTGTACTCGGTGAAGAGAGGCTTAATGGTCTTGGGACCCTTGATCTTGTCCCAGGAACTTTCCCACTTGGTGATGAGCCCCTTCACTTCGGAGACCAGCACTGCGGCATTCTTTCCTTCTGCGGCGGTGCGGATTATGGCACCGTAGTTCTTCGGGAGGATGCTCCGTAAGAGTGTCTCAAGTCTTTTTTTCTCCTCCTTGGAGGAGATTTTCTGTGAAACGCTGACCTTCTCAGCGAAGGGCAGCAGTACAATGTTACGTCCTGCAAGTGAAATTTCGGCAGTGAGTCTCGATCCTTTCGTGGAAATGGGTTCCTTCTCGATCTGGACTATGATCATCTGACCCGGCTTCAGCACGTTCTCGATGCGGCCTTCCTTCTCCAGGATGTGGCCGAGCTTGATTTCGGAGAACAGCTTTGCCGAATTGGTCCCGGACTCGCTCTTCCGTACGAACTCGTCGAACGCATCGAAATACAGTCCGAGGTCCAGATAATGCACGAAGGCTTCTTTTTCATCCCCGATATCCACGAAGGCTGCATTGAGGGCCGGCATCACCTTCTTTACTTTGCCGAGGAAGCAATCTCCCAGGGTGAAGTGGCGACCCGCACTGGACTCTTTGTTCAGCTCGATCAGCCTGTGGTTCTCCATCAAGGCGATCCTTACCTCCGTCGACCCGACGTCGACGATGAGGTCCTTTTCAAGTTCCTTCTTAGGAGGGGTGGGTGTCTGAGTCTCGTTCACTTGTGTAGACTTTTTTCGGTCTCTTCCCGGAGGTAGGCGAAGCCTCCTCGCAAGAGGAAGAGGGGAGTGGAAGATTCTCATCTTCCGGTAGTGTGTTTAACATAAAAGGAGGCCGTCCCGGATCCCCCGGTCGGCCCCGTTCTTCTAGCAGACTGCTAAAATGTCAGACACAGACGCAGGTAGCTTATTTCTTCTTATGCCTGTTCTTTCTTAGGCGCTTCTTGCGTTTGTGCGTGGCCATCTTATGTCTCTTTCTCTTCTTTCCGCTTGGCATAATGAAAATTACTTAGGATGGTGTAACTATTGGTGTGAAATTATTTCACGGAGGCTACGAAAACCTTGGCGGGCTTGAAAGCCGGGATGTCGTGAGCGGGAATGGTAAGGGTGGTATTCTTGGTGATGTTCCTTGCCGCCTTCTCGGCCCTGTGCTTGATGATGAAGCTACCGAATCCACGAAGATAAACGGGTTCACCCTTTGCCAGGGAATCCTTTACGCTTTCCATGAAAGCCTCTACTACAGTCTGGACCGTAATCCTTTCGACTCCAGTTGCCTTTGCAACCTCGTTAACAATCTCTGCCTTTGTCATGATAGGTTTATAATTTTAATAGTGTGCAGTATTTTCAAGTAAATTGAAAAACTATGAATAATCAATTGATTGAAGGGAATTGGTGCTATTCCAACTTTCGGGCGCAAATTTAGGCATACTTTTGCAATCCACAAAATTTAGAAAGACTAATTTTCTTAAATTTATATGCCCGCAAGGCTGCTTGGGCATCAAATATTTATGTGCGATAAAGATTCCTCCTTTTTGCTGCCTTTCACAATATACCCTCCCTCCCCCCGTCCTTGGCACAGAGATTGACATTATACTATCCCGGTCTGGCGGGGGCTTCCCGTCCCTTGGCAACGTGCCAATTTGTCAGTCCACATTAATCTAAATTAAGAAAAGTATGTCCAAGCAATATAATGAGGGAATCGATTCTTTCATGGCCGGGACCACGGTGAGCATCATTCCCGTCATGGGCGGGGATGACCCGTTGGGAGGCAAGGTCAGGGAGGACTCCCTTCCCAAGAAACTCCCCATCCTGGCCCTTCGCAATGCAGTCCTGTTCCCTGGTGCCATGTTCCCCGTGAACGTGGGAAGGGAAGTGTCCAAGAGACTCGTGAACGAAGTGCAGAAGGGTGACGGCTTCCTTGCAGCAGTCCCGCAGACCGACCTCACCGAGGACAATCCCATGCTCCTGAAAGATTTCTACGAGTACGGGACCATGTCCAAGGTGCTCAAGGTGTTCGACCTTCCGGACGGGTCTGTGTCCGTCCTCCTTACGGGTGTAAAGAGAGTCCACCTGGAGTCGATATCCTCCACCGAGCCCTATGTCCAGGGCGTGGTGTCATACCTTTCCGATCTGGAAGCGGACCCGGATGACCAGGAACTCCCGGTCATCCTCGATGCCATCAAGGACCGTGCTTCCACCATCATCCGTTCATCCAATTTCTCCGCGAAGGAGGCCATATCAGCCCTCAGGGGGCTGCAGGGCTTCTCACTTGTGGTGAACTTCGTCGCAACGTCAATCGAGGTCGACAATTATGAGGAGAAGACCAAGCTCCTTTCCTACGGAAGCGTCAAGGAGAGGGGAATGGCCCTTCTGTCCCTACTTGACCAGCAGGTGGAGATTATCAAGCTCAAGACGGAAATCAACGACAAGGTCCGCACCGCCATGGACCAGCAGCAGAGGGAATACTTCCTCAACAGCCAGCTGCGCACCATCCAGGAGGAACTCGGTATAGATGAGGACGGGGATGAGGCTGCACTTCGCGAGGAGGCCAAGAAGAAGGAGTGGAGCGAGGCTGTCGCAAAAGAGTTCGAGAAGGGACTTGACCGCCTATCCAAGTACAACCGCACCACCCCCGAGTACAGCATCCAGTATCATTTCCTGCAGTTCATGCTGGAACTTCCCTGGGAGCATGCCTCCGAGGACAATCTCGACCTCCTCAATGCCCAGAAGGTCCTGGACGAGGACCATTTCGGGCTCGAGAGCGTGAAGGAGAGGATAATAGAGTACCTGGCTGTCCTGAAACTGAAGGGTAACATGAAGTCCCCGATCCTCTGCCTGTACGGGCCTCCGGGAGTCGGTAAGACCAGCCTCGGTAAGTCCATAGCTAGGGCCCTCGGGCGCAAGTACCAGAGGATTTCCCTGGGCGGCCTTCATGACGAGGCTGAAATCAGGGGACACCGCAAGACCTACGTGGGAGCCCTTCCCGGAAGGATCCTCGCAAGTATCGCCAAGGCCGGCACCGCCAATCCCGTCATCGTCCTCGATGAGGTGGACAAGATCGGCTCCGACCACAGGGGTGACCCTGCATCGGCCCTTCTCGAGGTCCTCGACCCCGAGCAGAATACCACATTCCATGACAACTACCTCGACATGGACTATGACCTGTCGAAGGTCCTTTTCATAACAACCGCCAATACCACTTCCACCATCCAGTCCGCCCTGTTGGACAGGATGGAACTCCTCAATGTGACAGGCTACCTGGCTGAGGAGAAAGAGCAGATAGCCAAGCAGTTCCTCCTCCCCAAGCAGATGAAGGAGCACGGGCTTCCCGATGGTTCCCTGAAGGTGTCCACTCCCGCTGTGCGTGCCATCATAGATGAGTACACCCACGAGTCCGGGGTCCGCGGCCTGGAGAAGCAACTGGCGAAGATGGCCAGGGTCACAGCAAAGAAGATAGCCCTCGGAGAGAAGCTTCCTTCCACCATCAAGCCCTCCCATCTGAAGGAGTACCTGGGCCTTCCCACCGCTTTCCATGACAAGGTGGAGGACAAGTCCCTTCCAGGGGTCGTGACGGGCCTTGCCTGGACCGCCATGGGCGGGGAAATCCTCTTTGTCGAATGCTCCGTGAGTAACGGCAAGGGTGCCCTTACCATGACCGGGAACCTGGGGGATGTCATGAAGGAGTCCTCCACGATTGCCTATCAGTACATAAAGGCACATCCCGAGGTTGCCTGCCTCACCAGCGAGGAACTCGCATCCAAGGACCTGCATATCCATGTCCCGGAGGGTGCCGTGCCGAAGGACGGACCTTCCGCCGGCATTACCATGGTGAGCGCCATGGTGTCCGCCCTGCGGGGTGAAAGCCCTCGGGGGAGGGTTGCGATGACAGGGGAAATGACCCTGCGTGGAAGAGTCCTCCCTGTGGGAGGGGTGAAAGAGAAGATCCTGGCGGCAAAGAGGGCTGGGGTGAATACCATAATCCTCAGCGAGGATAACCGCAAGGATATCGAGGACGTCAAGGAAATCTACCGTCAGGGACTTACGTTCGTATATGTAAACCAGATTGACGAGGTCCTGAGGTATGTCTTCCCCGGGGAGGAGAAGAAAAGCGGGAAGGTAGAATAGGGTTTCCTTTCATCTGTCCATCCCTCCTTGGCGAGGCCAGGTATCATTTCAACACAAGCAATCTCACCATATGGGTCACATTGACGTACGGATGGAGGAGAGCTGGAAAAAGGCTCTTTCCCCTGAATTCGACAAGGAGTATTTCCGCTCCCTCGTTGAGTTCCTCCATGCCCAGAAACGGGCAGGGAAGGTTATCTATCCCCCCGGGAGCATGATATTCCGGGCATTCGAGCTGACCCCCCTCGAAGAGGTGAAAGTGGTGATACTCGGCCAGGACCCCTATCACGGTCCCGGACAGGCCATGGGACTGAGTTTCTCGGTTCCCGACGGAGTCAAGGCTCCTCCTTCGCTTCGCAATATCTTCAAGGAAATCGAGACGGACCTGGGTGTGCGCATGAGCGGAAGACCCAACCTAGAGAAGTGGGCACGTCAGGGAGTCCTGCTTCTCAACGCCATGCTCACCGTCGAAGCCGGCCTTGCCGGTTCCCATTCCAGGATAGGGTGGCAGGCCTTCACGGACGCAGTGATAAAGTACCTTTCCGACAATAGGGAAGGGATAGTGTTCCTGCTGTGGGGCAATTTCGCCCGCAGCAAGAAACTTCTCATAGATACCTCCCGCCACTATGTCCCTTGAGGCCGCACATCCTTCCCCCCTTTCAGGAGGGGCCTTCTTCGGGTGCAGGCACTTTTCCAAGACCAATCAGATTCTCCTGTCCGAAGGAAAGACTCCAATTGACTGGCAAATCTGACCGGGGGCTCTCCTTCATGCAAAAGGCGGGACGACGAGCGGCCCGCCAGAAAAGACGTTATTGCTTCTTGTGAAATAATCCCTACCTTTATACCCGGAATTCAGGGCTCGCTCCTTCGTGGCATGTATAGTACAGTAAAAGACGGAGCGCTATGTCACGGATCCATTCATAGGCAAACAAAAATTAGAATTATGTATATCAGGGCATTGTTCCCCGGATCATTCGATCCATTCACTTCCGGCCATCTCAATATCCTCCAGAGGGCCCTTACGATGTTCGACGAGGTTACCGTGGCTGTGGGTATCAACCAGGACAAGAGGGGATTCTTCTCGATGGAACAGCGAATGGACATCATCCGTCAAATCATAGGTGACCTTAAAGGGGTGGACATCATAAAATACGACACCCTCACTATCGATGCGTGCCGGGAACTGGGAATCCATCACATAGTCAGGGGTGTCAGGAACATGCTGGATTTCGAGAACGAGAGGGCGATAGCCGATGCCAACAGGCGCCTGGCCCCGGATATCGAGACCATCATAATCCCTACAGCCCAGGAGTTCGCCCACATCTCTTCCTCCGCAGTGAGGGATATCATTAAGCATGGCGGCGATACGTCCCTCTTCCTTCCAAGCGGGATAATACTTCCCCCTCACAATGGCTAGGGACGGTTTTCATACTTTTTTCATGAGGGCTTTGGCATCTGCGCTTTTTGCCGGCGCCCTCTGTTTTCTTTTGCCCGTTCACGCCTACGGCCAGACGACAAAACAGCTTGACTCCGCATCCAGGAAGGCCCTGGACGCTTCCCTCTCGGAATATTTTGCCGCCATTGAGGGCGAATCCATTCCCGAGAAAATAGGGGAGTGCGACTTCATCCTGGAATCCGCCCCCGAGGGATCGGTGAGGGACTATGTGGCATCACGCATATACTCCCATTTCGTCCAGTCCAACTACATGGGGGACGAGAGCGTGGCGGTACATGTGGTTGAACAGTGGATAGGCAAGGGCAGGGCATCATTCCCCGACAAGCAGGAAGAGTTCCTCGCCAGGATTTACGCCCAGGCCAACTCTCCAACTCTCATAGGCAAAAAGGCCCCTTCCATCATCCTGCAGGATACCCTGGGAGAGGAAGTGGACATCCTTAACTCCCAAGGCAGTCCTTATGCCGGCAACTCTGAACGTTACAGGGTGCTGTTTTTCTACAGGACGGACTGTTCCACCTGTCAGGCGGAGGCGAGGATATTTGCCCGTAACCTGCCTTCCTGGGAGTATCCGCTGGACTTCCTTGCCATTAACTTGGGAGATGATGCGGGGGAGTGGAAGGAATTCAGAGGGGAGTATTTCTCATACGAGGTCCCGGAAAATATAAGGATTATCCACTGCTGGGACCCCTACGGGGAAAGCGGGATGAAGGATAAATACGGGATTCTGCAGACACCCTCGATGTTCCTCCTGGACAAGGACGGGACGGTTATGGGCCGAAGGCTGGATCCTCCGTCCCTTTTCGCCATACTGAGGCAGTACACCTCCTCACCCAGAGTGTCCTATGGCTCCGAGGACTCCATGAAGTACTATGAGGCCATATTCTCTTCACTTCCCGACCTCAGCGCCGATGACGTGATGACCGTGGCGGGAAGGATAGAGCGGAACTCCATCGGTGCTGACAAAGTGAAGACAAGCGAAGATACGCTTCTTTTCAAGCAGATGACAGGGGACCTGTTGTATTTCCTGTCATCCCGGAGGGAATCCCCGCTCAAGGAAGCCCTCGGTCCCTTTACCGACAGGTTCATTCTTTCACGGGGTGACGTATGGAATACGTCCGAGGACTCACTCTCTGTTGTCAGCATGGCAAACATGCAGAGGGACCTTGTCGGACGATGTGCAGTGGGAAACAGGGCTCCTTCAATCAAGGTGAAAGGAAAGCTTGTGCGCCCCTCCGGGGCCAAGGAAGGGACCTATGACTTGTCCCATCCTTGGAAGAAGTGCTCAAAGAAGACAAGGACCTTCATCATGATTTACTCTCCTGGTTGCTCAAACTGTCAGGAGCAACTGTCCCTTATACCGAAGGTCTTGCACTCCCAGGGAAAGAATACTGCCCTTCTTCTTGTGAACCTTGACGAGACTCTTTCGAATGACGAGAAAACGGGAAGGGAACTTCTCTCGGCATTCGACCTCACTGCCCTCCCTTACATAACTCTCATCGACAACAAGGGAACGGTCTTGGATAGGTACTGCTCATTCGAAGGATATATCTCAGAGTAGACAGGGTTTCTCGGGGATTGCAGAAATGAAGGAGCCCAACCGCATACGTAATCCTCGCAGAATCGGCTCAAGACAAATGCTCTTAGACGTACCCATACTCAAAAATCGCCGAATTGAATTACAAAATTAGCCCTCTAATAACCAGGTAGTTGCATTGAAAAAACACCTCTTTTGAGGAAATGTTTTGAAGAATCTTGCCCAATCCGAATAATTGTTGTTTTTTTTGCATATTGGAACTGTAATAAAACTGGTTGCGCTAAAAATAGAGAATCCGATGAGTACGATAGAAGAATTACAGAAACTCAGCGAACGTGAAGACCATGTAGAGTTTAAGACGGCAGAACACAATTACCCCTCTGCAGGAGGTCAGAGGACAGATCCTCGCGACCGCAGGCATTGTGTATAGGGATATGTTGTCGCTCTAGCCAATGAGAAAGGAGGGCGGCTGGTTCTTGGCATGGCCGATGCCCTTCCCCATAAGGTTGTGGGTAGCGACTTTGCCGTAAACGAGACAGGCAATCTTGAAGATGAAATATATGATCGTCTCCATATTCGTGTCCGAACAGAGGAACTATATGATGAAGAAGGGCGTCGTGTGCTTGTCATTAATGTCCCTTCACGTCCCGTTGGCAAAGCACTCCGATTTGAGGGAGTTCCATTGATGAGAGTGGGTGAAAGCCTGCGTGAGATGGACGATGCTGAATACTTCTCCGTCATTTCCGAGCAAGCCCCGGATTTCTCATCCCGTGTCTGTAAAGGGCTATCCATGAACGACCTTGACGCAGAGGCCATAGAAAACATGCGTCATCTCATTGCCGACAAGCAGAAACGGCCTGATGCTACAACAGTTCCCTTGAATCAGTTACTGAGGGACTTGCTTTTGATTGATGATGATGGCAACTTGAAGTATGTCACCCTTCTTCTGTTAGGAAAGTCGGAAGCCATCAACCGCTATCTGCCACAGGCCAATGTTGTGATAGAATACCGGAATAACCATAGCCAGGTGCGCTACAGTGCCCGTCAGGAATATCGTCTGCCGCTGTTTATCGCCATAGAAAGGATATGGGAGTACATCGACCAGCCCGCCTGCAATCCTCTCCTACACGTCAATGACCTGCCGCGCATCCTCGACTGTCATGCCTTCAATAAAGAAACAATACGCGAGGCTCTTATCAATGCCATGATTCACCGTAGTCTACAGATGGGTTCAGACATCTTCATACACTTGTATCCCGATATGGTGGAGATTTCCAACCCTGGCGGGTTCCCCTATGGTGTAAACATCGGAAATATCCTGACCGTCAACAGTTAGCCGCGAAGCCGTCTGATGGCAGAGGTGATAGAAAAAACAGGACTGATAGAGCGTAGCGGACAAGGTGTTGACATCATGTTCTCCAATTGCGTCAAGGAGGGCAAGCCGCTTCCCGACTACTCCTATTCTGACGATTACCAGGTGGATTTACGTTTCTATGGTGAGATTCCTGACGATGCATTTTATCTCTTTGTCCAGGATATATGTCATCAACCGGAACTTGAGAGCAAACTCAACACATTCGACTGGTTGACACTTCACTACATCTGGAAAGGAAACACCGAGGCTGTATACAAGGAAAGTTGTCCCAAACTGTTGGAAATGGGGTTGATTGCAGAGGATCCATACTTCGGTTATGTCCTGTCTTCCCGCTATCTGCTGTATAAACCACATGTTAGGACCATTGCCCAGCAATACGATATCAGTCATATCCAAATTGTCTATAATGTAATACGACGCAGCGGCGAATCTTCCATGAACGACTTTGTGGCCGCATTCGACGGCATTCTGACGCAAAAGCAAGTGCGTAACCTCATTGAAGGTCTCCGTAAGGCGCAACTGATTACTAATCAAGGTAAAGCGCGGGCAGCTAGATACCATTGGTTATAAATGGGCATCTTCTGCGTTTGACAGTTCAATCCCCAAACCAATTGCCAAGGATCCTCTATGGGAGAACGGGCGCATCATCAAGATTTTCGCATTCCTTCTTAATTCTCCCGTCCTACGGTATAGGGAACACCTGGCCTTATGCGGATTGCACAAGCTGAAGGGACTCTTCAATACCACGGGATCTGTCTTCCATGAGTTCTTCCGCTACGAGGAAATCTACTGGAGTGAGGTCGTGATGAAGTTCACAGGCAAAGATTCTCAACAAGGTCAACGTCGCCATGAGTAAGCAATCGACGGGCCCTCACTTGACAAATCACCCTGCTTGGACCTCGCTTTATTTTGTGGGTATCAAAAAATCCCCTATCTTTGCAATGTCAAAGGGATAACACCTGTTGATGGAATAGAGGTATGGTGTAATGGTAGCACAAGGGATTTTGGTTCCCTTAGTAGAAGTTCGAACCTCCTTACCTCTACAAGAAGTAACTGCCTTCCGGATTTCCGGGAGGCTTTTTTCATTGTGTTATAACGAAAAAGGGCGCCCCTCCTCTCTGGAGGGGGCGCCCGCTGTAATTCAAAGGAATGGATGGAAGATGGATGACCGCTAGAACTGATAGTTCATTCCGATTCCAATCCAAGGATCCGCTACGAGCTCGTTGTACAGGCAGTGTGCGTACTCGACGGAAACTATGAAGTTCTGGTTCATGGCGATCTTAAGACCGATACCTGCGCTGGTGACGATGTCTCCCGTCTTGGAGGGATCGTAGATCGCTCCATTCACGCCAAGGGCGGCGAGTTTGGGATCCACCCTGTTGAGGGGATTCTCGAAAACGGCTGTGCGGTAGTTCTTGGTTACGATGCCTGCATCGAAGAACGGGTTGGTGGCGATGTAGAAGTACTGGTTGAAGAGCTTGAAGGAAACAAGTTTGATGCGCAGATCAAAGTTCGCCCAGGCGAAGCCCTCAGCGAGGATCCTGTTCTCGCGGATACCGCGGATGGTGTTGCTGGACCCGAAGCCTTCGGATATCATGTTGCGCTGCACTAGCAGCGGGACGTTCTGGATCATGTAGAAGGGAGTCTCACCGAGGAGGGTCTGCTGCCATGCCAGACGGTATGCAAAGACGGGGTCACCTGCCTTGAAAAGGTGGATGGGAATGGTGATGTACTGGCGGTAGTAGACGCAGGCCTTGAGGAAGCGCTGTCCGATGACATTTCCGTTGAGGTAGGCCTCTGCCCAGATGCCCTTGTTCGGGGCTGCCTCGATGTCACGGGTGTCGTATACGAATCCGGCGTTGACTTCCAGGGTGTTGCCCCCATGGGCCTCCTCTGCGGTGATGGCACCGATTTCCTGATAACGGTTGTACAGGGAGAGGGAGGTGTCATAGCCGTATTTCTCGTTTATGCTGTCCATGGTCCAGTGCCAGAAGTTGAGTCCCGCCGCCCAGTTCAGGTGAGGGACGATCTGACCCTGGAAGTTGGCCAGGGCACGGAACATCTTGCGCTGCATGCCGTAGTAGTTGATGGCGGTGGTCCCGCCTCCCAGGGTGGGGAGAGCCTTGTTGGACCAGAGGTCGTAGTTCTGCAGGGCGGAGGTTCCGTTGAAACCCCAGAAGCTGTACATGGGGTCATCCACATAGGTTACGGAAGCGTTGACCCTCATTTTCGGGATGAGGTACTTGGAGTCATAGGCCAGGTACAGGCGGGTACGGCCTTTGGTGAAGTGGGAAGCCTCCCAGCTTATCTTGTGAAGGGGATCGGGGTAGGTGTCCCCGTTACCGTAGAAATATACATCCCCGAATGCTCCGTACTGGAAACCGTTGTCGGTGGACCAGGTTGCGCAGGGGAGGACTCCGAAACTGAGTCCTTTCTTGACTTCTCTTTCTTTGGTTTGTTCCTGGGCGAATGCGGACATGGCCAGCATCGCAAGAATGGTTACTGTGAGTACCCTTTTCATGGGTTGGTGATGAATGATGGTTAATATAATGTGGGCTTTTCTCATTGTGGCTTGACTAAAAGCGCATCAACAAGGTAAAGGTAGCAATTTTGCTCAATATGTTCACAAAAGATGCTGCCTTTTTATCTGAAAAAGATTTTTTCCGTATGTGCCTTATTTTACTTGCGGAAGGTGGACTGGGGAACTTATTCTTTATGCATGTATCTGTCTCTCAGCTACGTTCACCCTAAAGTGGATGCCCGGTGGGCCTCCTGAAGGGCTTCTTCAGTGGGAGGGTAAATTTTCCCTACAGAATTTCAAATCCCAGGGAGTAGCTTCTACCTTTGTCGTCCACTACGGTCACGGTGTGCTTCCCCTCCGAGGGAATGAGGCTCATCTGGTGCATAAATTTTGTCTGCCCGATGTAGGTGTCGTCAAGGTGCCAGAATACCGTTGCGCCGGGGTCCCTATGGGCCAGGTTGAATACTATTCCCCTTACTGTCCCGTCCAGTTGGCGGGGGATTGTCATGACGGAGCCCATTTCAGGGTATATGAATTCCATCATCCTTTCCTCCCCGCTCTCCGATACCGCTTCCTTGGGCATACCCTCATACTCGGGATGGCCCTGCACGTAGTACCATTCCATGGAAGGGGGGAGTATGAAGGCTTTCCTGCCCGCTATCTCCCTATGGTAGGTGCATGGACGGGACTTGAGCCCTTCCATGGGAATAAGAAGGGTGTCCACCTTTTCACAGTGGATGCCGGCGAGGGAGCCGCTGTCGTGGCAGACTTCGCCGTAGGTCCCGTAGGCCTCGTCGGGCCTTGGGAAGAATTCCCCCCTTGGGAAAAGTGACAGAATGTCAAAAAGCACGGGACCTGCGGTCCTAGCCCCGGTAAGTCCAGCGACCCCTCTTCCGGATGCGTTCCCAGCCCATACCCCCACTGCAATCTCGGGGGTCACGCCCACTGCCCAGGCATCCCTGTAACCGTAGCTCGTGCCGGTTTTCCAGGCGACCTTGCCGATGGAGGGGACAAGATGGGGGTCTATCTCATCGGGACGGTTGACTTCACCGAGGGCCGAGAAAGTGTAGTACAGGGATATCTTGTCGGTGAGGGGGAAGTCCTCGCTGACACTTCCGAAGTCCTGGTATTCCCCCGAAAGGGAGGCGTAAATGCGGGTTATGTCCTCCAGTGTCCCTTCTGCCCCGCCAAGGATGAGGGCAAGGCCGTAGTGGGAGGCTTCCCTGGTCAGGGTGGTCATCCCCGCTTTTTTCAGGAGTTCATGGAAACGGGGTACCGTGTATTCCCTCAGCATGTGCACCGCAGGAACGTTCAGGGACCTGGCGAGTGCCTTCTCGGCCGATACGGCCCCGCTGTAGGTCCTGTCGAAGTTCTGGGGTGCGAACCCGTTTATGTTCACGGGGACATCGGGAAGCAGGGTGTAGGGGAGTATCATCCCGTCCTGGAGCAGGGAGCAGTAAAGAAGCGGTTTCAGGATGCTTCCCGTGCTTCTCGGGGATGTGATGATGTCCACCTGCGCCCCGTCCCTTTTCTCGTCGGGGTTCACGTTCCCCACATACGCAAGCGGGGTCATTGTCCTTACGTACGTCCAGCACCACTGCGCACAGGTCCTCAATCCCGATGCGGGAGAGCTCAGCGTGGTGGCGGGAGAGGATGTGCTCGACGTTTTGCTGGATGGAAATGTCAAGGGAGGTGCGAATGGTCCTGCCAGCAGAGTCTTTTGCGAGACGCTCCACGTAGTGGAAAGCGTTCTGCGGCAGAGCCTTGGGCTCGTCCGGCAGGGGCTCGGATATGGCAGCTGCCCATGTCAGGGAGTCCATGGCATGGTGCTCGAAGAGATCGGTCAGGAGGGCGTTCCTTTTGTCCAGGAGTTTCCCTCGGTTCTTGCCCGGGTGGATGTAGGAGGGAGCGTTTGGAAGTACGGCCAGGGTTGCGGCCTCTCCCCAGGAGAGGGACTCCGGGGAGGTGCCGAAGTATCTCCAGGAGGCGGCGTCTATCCCGACGACGTTCCCCCCGAACGGGGCGTGGGATGCGTACAGGCACAGGATCCTCTTCTTGGAACAGCGGGTCTCCAGGCGAAGTGCCATGAAAGCCTCCAGTATCTTCTCTTTCACGGTCCTGGGCTGCCCTTCACGAAGAATGCGGATCACCTGCATCGTGAGCGTGCTTCCGCCGCTTGTGACCCTCCCCGACTTGATGTTCCCGGAAAGGGCCCTCATGATCGAGAAGGGATTAACGCCTGGATGGATGTAGAAGTACTTGTCCTCGAAGCGGAGCAGGGCCTTCTCATACTTCATTGGCAGGGAGTCCCGCTCGGGGAATCTCCACTGTCCGTCCTCGGCTATCCTCGCTCCCAGGAGCTCTCCGCTGCGGTCTTCGACTACGGTACTGTACGCTGTGTCGGAGAATAGCTTCCTTGGGAGGCAGAAAATGAAAAGCAGGTTCAGGACCGCCGACAGGAGCAGTATGAAACAAAGACAGGGGAGCTTCCACCCGGGAAGCCCCCTGCCTTTTGAGTGATACTTATTTACTGAAGAGTTCAAAAACGTATGTTCTACTTGACTGTAGCCGTGCCGGATGCTGTGCGGGCGCTTATCTTAGGCTCGTACATGGCCTCGCAACTGACCGAAGGAAGTATGTACTGGCCGAGGTATGCAGCCCTCACAGGCAGGGTGAAGGACTTGACTGCGGCGGCTCCGAGGTCGAAGTACCAGACGGCACCCTCGTCACGGATATCCTTGTAGTTCGAGTAGGAGTCCTTGTCGGAGGCTCCTTCTATCATCCTGTCAGCCGTCACCTCCCATCCTGCGGGGATTCTCAGGCTGAGGGCCAGGTCACGCAGGTTCTTGGTCCTGGAAGTGTTCTGGACAGTCACCTTGCAGGTGAAGGTCTCTCCCTGTGCTACGCTCGCGGGTGAGACTTCCTTGCCCTGGGCGTCGAGGTATTGGACGACGAGGCGAAGCCCGGAGGCTGCGGCCCTGACGGGAGCGGTCCCGTCGGACTTGGAGATGACCGTGGCGTAGAGCGGGGAAGAAGAGTTGTTCTTCACGCTCAGAGCCCCTGCGGAAGGCGTACCCGCACCCTTCCAGGTGCTGGAGGCTGTCTTGGCAGTGAGGTCTTTTTCACCACCGGTGATCTGGGCGTCGATTGCCCCGGTGCCGGTCTTGGCCGCGAGGCGGCTGAGGGCCGCGGTACCGAATGCCATCTCCTGGGTGGAGTAGGTATCCTGGATGGTGGAGGAGAGTCTCTGTGCGGACTCGAGGGCAGCGGGGATGTCACCCTTCAGGACATAGGAGAGGAGCACGATTGCCTCGTCCCTTCCGTAGGAGTAGAAATAGTAGCGGTCAGCCTTCTCGGATGCAGCCTTCCCGCTCTCGAGGTCAGGAACGGTGAGGATTGCCGCAGCCTCGGCCTTCTTCCCGGCAATGCTGTAGGCGGAGCTCAGCATGCACTGTGTAGCTCCGTCAAGCCCGCCCTTCTGCTCACGCAGACGGTTCATCGCGGCGACGTCGCTGTTGCCCGCAAGGGCGAGGGAGTAGAGCCTGTAGGCCTGGTCAAGAGGCCAGTCAGAGGATGCACGGTAGCTCTTCACTGCGCTCTGCTGGTACTTCTTCCAGGAAGAAAGCACGGAAGGACTCACCTTGAACCCGGCGCTCTTTGCCGCACAGAGGAACTCTCCTGCCATGGAGGAGATCCATGTGGAAGTCCATGAGGAGTTCGGCCAGTACATGAAGCCTCCGTCAGCTCCCTGGCGGGAATAGAGCAGGGAGAGGAGCTGAGGTATGCACTCCTGGGCCTGGGCCTTGACAGGGTCGGACAGATAAGGCAGGCTGTAGGCGAGGGTGATGCCCCGTGCGCAGATCTGCTCTGTGCAGTTGTACTGGTAGGAGAGTGCCGAGGATGCCAGTGCATCGAAACTCACCGAAGGGAAAGTCGAGAGCTCGACGGTGCTTTCACCTGCGGTCTTGAACTGTACGCTCTGTCCAGCTGCTATCATCTTTGCCTCAACCTCGGTCGTGGGACCCAGGGGTGCCTTCACGGGAAGGTTGATTGCCTGGGTGGCGGTGTGGCCACCGCCCGTGGCGGTAACCGTTATCTTGGAGGAGCCGGTCGCCTGTGCGAGGAGGCTGAAGTGCTCCAGGGCCTCTCCCTTCTTGGGCAGGCTTACCGATGCTGTGCCGTTCCCGTCCGCGAGGGTCACTTCACCCTCGGTCTTCACTGCGATGTCCACCTTCCCGATTCCGTCCTCGGTAGCGAAGACGTTAACGGGCAGGCTCACCTTGTCCCCGGGGTTCAGGCTTGCGGGAAGGGAAGGCAGGATCATCAGAGGTGAACTTACCTGGATGTCCTTCTGGGCGTTGCCGAAGGCTTTGTCATGTCCTGCGACTACCATCACCCTGACGCTTCCGATGTACTGCGAGAGCTCGATGTTGTGGGTCTGGGAACCCTTCTTCAGGGTGAAGGGACCGAGGAACCTCACGACAGGCTCGAAGCGGTTGTCCTTCTTCTGGTTCAGCAGTATGGACTCGTCACCGCCGATCCCGAGCACGGAGGAGAACCTTCCGCCGAAGGCGCCGATGACATTGTCATACATGTCGAATGTCCTGACCCCGAGGGCCTCCCTCTGGTACATGTAGTTCCACGGGTCGGGGGTCTTGAAGTTGCTTATGTCAAGAAGGCCTTCGTCCACTACTGCGAGTGTGTAGGTCATCTCCTTGCCGTCCTTCTCGCTCACCTTGATGGCGAACTCCTTGCCGGGCTCGACCTTGTCGGCAGACGTGATGACGGGAGTGAGCTTGGAAGCGGGGTTGCTGACCATCAGGGGCAGCACGCCGTACATCCTTATGGGCAGGTCGTTGGCGGAGTTCTGGTGAGGCTGCAGCAGGGTCACGTGGACATAGACGTTGGGAGCCATGTCGGGGGTGAGCTTGATGCTATAGGAGGTGGGCTCTCCCTCCTTGGTGTCGACCCAGGTGCGGGACATCACCCCGCTTCCGTTCTCGAGGCTCACGAGGGCATGTCCGCCCTTCGCCGCGGGGATGATGACGGTCGCCGTCTCCCCGGTCTCGTAGGCATTCTTGTCGGAAGTCACTGACAGCATGGTGATAGCAGTGGGGTCCGAGCCTGCCGCGGCACCGTAATAGTTCGGGTTGTCGACATACAGGGTTCCGCCGCTGCCGTGACCGCTCTCGGTATCCCTCACATAGACCAGGTAACGTCCCCAGTCCTTGTCGGCGACTTCGAAGGAGATGTTCTTGGGGGAGGTGCCGGAAGTGAAGGTGCCGCTGAGCACTGGCTGCGTTTCGTAGCCGTTCACATAGGAGGCGAGCTGCTCCGCGTTCTCCCACCACCAGCTCCATGAGAGCTTGTAGATCCTGTACTCGAGCTTGCGTCCTGCCACGGCCTTGCCTTCGGGGCTGAGGTCGACGACCTTGACGTCGATGTTCTGTCCCGTCGAGATGTCACCGTCGGGAAGGGCGACGCCTACGTAGGAAGTATAAGGTGAGTAGGGATAGGTCTGGAGAATGAAGGAAGCGTCACCGCCTTTCTCGGTCACGGTAGTGAGGATGTTGGCAGTGAGCATGCCGGGAGCGCCGGAGGCCTTGGGAAGTTCGACGTCCATGGTGCCCTTTCCTTCGCTGTCAAGAGTGACGGTGCTCAGCTCGTAGTCCGAGCTCTCGAATGTGCGGGAAGGATCGGTGAACGTGTACTCCTTGTATCCGGGGAAGACTCCGCTCCCGCGGGTGAGGGTCAGGTTCATCCTCGCGTCGAGATTTGCCGCGGGAGGCCCCGACAGGTAGCTGGAGGCAATCGAGAAAATGGAATTGTTGCCCCCGTAGAGGGTCTGGCGGGCGGTATTGACATCTATCTTCAGACGGTTGGGCTTGAGGGTCTCGATGCGGATGTCCTTGTGGAAGGTCGCTCCACCGACCTTGAAGTATGCGTTCCATGCCCCGGTGGGGTCGTCCGCACTGGTGGGGATGTCGAAGCGGTAGAACCCGTCCACCGAGGTGGCACTCACCTGGGAAGTGTGGAACTGGCCCTGGGGAGTGTAGACTTCAAGGGATACGGGATGACCGGCCGGGACTTCGGCGCCCTTCTGCTGGAGAATCATAGTGAGATGGATGGTGTCACCCGGACGCCATACTCCACGTTCGCCGTAGATGAAGGCCTTCATGCCGTCGGAGAGGGTCTTTCCGCCGGTGTCGAAGCGGCTAAGTGACTTCTCCTCGCCGTCTGCCACCTTCAGGTAGGTCTTGCTGTCCCCCTTCTGGGCCACGACCACGAAGGGCTTGCCGGAGAGGGTCATCTCCGAGAATCCCTTGGCATCGGTAGTGGCAGTGCCGATGGGCTGGAGCTGGTAGTTGTAGGCGGTGATGGAAGCCCCGGACAGGGGGTTGGAAGTTATGAGGTCCGTGGAGGTGGCCCAGATGACATTCTTGGCGGAACCGATCTTCACGCTCAGGCCAATGTCCGAGGAAATGATGTTGCACTTGGGGAATATCCCGTCACGGGTGTAGTAGGCCGGATTCGAGGGGTCGTCCCTCTTGCTCCATGAATAGGCACCCCAGTCCACGGGGAAGTCGTAGGAACTCCAGTAGTAGGCTTCCGTCTCGTCCCATGTGGCCTCGTCATCCTCGGATACGTTGGATACGGCCTGCATCGAGTCGGGAGTGGGGACGTCCTTCATGTACACGGAATACTGGGGGCGGAAGGAGATGGATACCTGGTAGAGGGCTCCCTTCTCTTTCTTGAACAGGCCGCTCAGGTCCAGGGCGTAGTCGTTCCACTTGTGCAGGTCGCCCCCGTCCTGGGGAACCAGCTGGTGGGTCTTTTTGTATACAAGCCTTCCGACGGCCCTCATCCTGTAGTCCCCGTCCAGATTGTTGTCCTGCAGGAAGGAGAGGATGTTGCTCTCATATACCTGGATGACCTTGACATCCACTGCGCTCAGGCCCACGGCCCTGAAGGGGAGCTTCATGTCATTGTCCTCGGGAAGGATGTTCCCGGGGAAGGGGAGTTCCACTTCCGGCTTCCCCTCCTGCATTTTCACTTCCTCGGTGAAATCGTCAGGAAGGTTCACCCCGGAGGCGCTGCGAAGGGCGGAGGACACATCCAGGGTCAGGGTCCCGTTGGCGGGATTGTCGTAATAGATGCGAACGATGTTGTTCTCCTTCTCGATGACGGAACGTCCCACGGGACGAAGTTCCACAAGGCCGCTTACGTCCTGCTCCGAGGCGAGGATGTCGGAGAAAGTAACCTGGACATATTCGCCATTGTCGGAAAGGAGCTTGTGGTCCAGGATCCTGAAATCACCTTTTGCGGGGATATTGACGCTGAAAGATGCCCCGTGGGCAAGAGGGGCGCCTTTGAGGCTTACTGTCAGGCCCTTTTGCGAAGTGCCCCTTTTGGTGGTGACCGTGAAGGGGAAATTGTATGCATCCACGGGGTCACCGAAGATGACCCCACCCTTCGGGGTGGTGGAAAGAAGCTTTCCTACCCCTTCCACATCGGAAGGGAAATTGAGGTGCACGACCCCGTCTACCGACACTTCATCATCATCCCCTATGAGCATCCTCCTGTACTCCACCGACCCTTCATCAGAAGTGATGTGCAGAGGGTAGGAGAAGGGGCTCAGCGAGGAGCCGGGATAGAGCTTTGCGAGGTCCACCGAGACGGTGTAGTCGGAACCTTTCTTGAGGGCGCCGTCCTCGGGTATGAACTCAAGAAGAGTGGGGGAGAGGAACTGGGCCTCGCCCTTGACCTTGGGGGTCAGGGTAATGGCTTTTGCCGCAAGGGCTTGCTCCGTGGCTCCTACTCCCTGGGCGAGTTCCACCCTGATGGGGGCCTCGCTTCTGGAGACGGAACCGCTGAAAGCCTTGACCATCTTTACGCTCTCGGCTGAGTTCCCCTCACCCGCAGGTGAGGTGGATGAAGTGCAGCCACTTGATGAGAGCAGTAGCGCCCCGCCCGCAAGCAGGGCGGCGGCGAACTTGATTAAGGTGCTTTTCATATGCTTTGAATTAAGTTGAATTATTATTCCCGTTATGTCCTGACAAGGACTTTGCAGTCCATAGTACAGGGCGAAGTTAACGAATAAATTCAAGTAATCCCATAGAATGGTCCTTTTGTACACATTTTTTGCGCATGCACACGTGCGGAAGGTAATTTTGGTAGGTCCTGACCCCCTCCTGGTATGGAAAGAGTGGCAGGGAGAGTGCCAAATTGTCATGAAAGGTGACACGTTAAGTGTGTGGCATGCCTATTGATTCTCAATGTCTGTCCCGCAGCCGAGGTGTAGGCACTTTGACAACATCCACACACACCGCCCAGGACACAGCGAATAAACAAAATAAAACATACATTCATCATGTTGAAACCACTCGCAGACAGGGTCGTCATTGAGCCTCAGGAGGCTATGACCCAGACAGCATCAGGACTGTATATTCCTGACACGGCAAAGGAGAAACCCCAGCAGGGCAAAGTCCTCGCAGCAGGACCCGGAAAGAAGGATGAACCCATGGAGGTCAAGGTCGGTGACGTTGTCCTTTATGGCAAGTACGCAGGAACCGAGGTCACAGTGGATGACCAGAAACTTCTGATTGTCCGTCAGTCCGACATCCTCGCAATCCTTTAATCCCAAGGTCAGATAAACAATCAACACTCTAAAGTTAACACATCATGGCAAAAGATATCAAGTTCAACGTAGACGTACGCGCTAAGATGAAGGCCGGTGCAGATGCCCTGGCCGACGCTGTCAAGGTGACCCTCGGCCCCAAGGGCCGCAATGTCGTTCTTGACAAGAAATTCGGTGCTCCCCAGGTGACCAAGGACGGCGTGACCGTAGCCAAGGAAGTGGAGCTCGAGGACCGTTTCGAGAACATGGGCGCACAGATGGTCAAGGAAGTCGCTTCCAAGACCAACGAGCTCGCCGGTGACGGTACCACCACCGCTACCGTCCTGGCCCAGGCAATCATCAACGTAGGACTGAAGAACGTTACCGCAGGCGCCAACCCCATGGACCTCAAGAAGGGTATCGACAAGGCTGTCGCAGCTGTGGTCGAGTATCTGAAGGCCCACAGCCAGGAGGTCGGCAACGACTACTCCAAGATCGAGCAGGTAGGTGCCGTCTCCGCAAACAATGACTCCTACATCGGGAAGCTCATCGCCGATGCGATGGCAAAGGTGAAGACCGACGGTGTCATCACTGTCGAGGAGGCAAAGGGTACCGATACCGAGGTCAAGGTCGTCGAGGGTATGCAGTTCGACCGCGGATACATCTCCCCGTACTTCATGACCAACTCCGACAAGATGGAGGCCGTGCTTGACAACCCTTACGTCCTCATTACCGACAAGAAGATCTCCACGATGAAGGACCTTCTCCCTGTTCTCGAACCCATCGCAAGGGAAGGCAAGTCCATGCTCATCATCGCAGAGGATGTCGACGGAGAGGCTCTTACGACCCTCGTCGTGAACCGCCTGAGGGGAACCCTCAAGGTGGCTGCCGTCAAGGCTCCCGGCTTCGGTGACCGTCGTAAGGAAATGCTCGAGGACATAGCTGTCCTTACCGGTGCCCAGGTCATCTCCGAGGAAAGGGGCTTCACCCTTGAGAACGCCACCCTCCAGATGCTCGGCGAGGCCGAGAAGATCACCATCACCAAGGAGAACACCACCATCGTCGGCGGTGCAGGTGACAAGGAGGACATCCAGAAGAGGGCCGAGCTCATCCGCAAGCAGATTTCCACGACCACATCCGATTACGACCGCGAGAAGCTCCAGGAGCGCCTGGGCAAGCTCGCAGGCGGCGTGGCAGTCCTCTACGTAGGTGCCACCACCGAGGTCGAGATGAAGGAGAAGAAGGACAGGGTCGAGGATGCACTCAACGCAACCCGTGCAGCTGTCGAGGAAGGTTACCTTCCCGGAGGCGGCGTAGCCTATGTCAGGGCAGCCGAGGTTCTGAAGGACCTCAAGGGTGAGAACGAGGACGAGACCACCGGTATCCGCATCGTGGCCCGCGCCATCGAGGAGCCTCTGCGCCAGATTGCCGAGAACGCAGGCGTCGAGGGCAGCGTCATCATCCAGAAGATCCGTGAGGGCAAGGCCGACTTCGGCTACAACGCCAGGACAGGGGAGTTCGTCAACCTCTATGAGGCAGGTGTCATCGACCCGACAAAGGTTGCCCGTGTAGCCCTTGAGAATGCTGCATCCGTCGCCGGAATGTTCCTTACCACCGAGTGCGGTATCGTCGACATTCCCGAGAAGGCTCCCGCAATGCCTGCCATGCCTCAGGACGGCATGATGTAGTCTTTCCTTTAAGTAGGTATTAATGGAAGGCTTCCCCCTTTACCGGGCGGAAGCCTTTTTGAATTTTGATTGGCGGATTCTCTTGCTTTTGCTACAGAGCCTTGATTTGGGAATTGATGAATTCTTCCACTATTGCAATGAATACGTTCTCTATATTGCTATCTGTGGCAAGTCGCCTGAAACTGGAAAGGGCTTCAATCACTTCGCCAATGATGTCGGAAGCGTTGCTTATATCGTTATCAGAGGCGAATTCAAGGAGTTGTTCCTTGTTGACAGTCCGTTCTTGGCCTGAGAGCGTCATGTAGTGCCTGTTTCCTATGAAAGGGTTCCATAGGTCGACTGTGAAGGTGACATCGTAGGCAGGGGAAAGGCTCCACTTCCCATCTTTGGGCATTATGAAAGAGAAATTCTTGTCATGGTCATCACACACACCAGAAAGGAAATTGAACACTGCTCTTCTGAATAACTGCTGAGTGTCTTGGTGAGGAAGGTTCATTTTGCGACAAACTCCCATTATCTCTTCATATGAGTAGGTAGTGCCGTTGAGGGACTGGAGCGTGGCAGAGTGAATCTTGTCACCATCCTTTCTGTCGAATCGTTCCGTCAGGAAGTGATTTCTGCCTTCTATGGGTAGGAGGCGACAATTCTCCATGGTTATCCCACTTTTGGTCGCCATCTGGTAGTAGACATATTCCATTTCGGCAGAAGGCCATTTGTCTGTGTCACAGAATTTCAGGATATACTGGGTGAAGTCGGGAGGAAGAAGGAACTGGCCGGACTTGACTTCTCCTGTATTCCAGTTGATAGCTACTATCGCTTTCGGATGCATCCCTCCAGCACTCGTTCCTACTGCCATCAATTCTGAAATGCCGGGGTGTGCTGTGAGGTCAAGAGAATAACTTTCACGCGATTGTTGAATCTGTCGAGCTAAAGAGTAGATTTCTTCAACAACTAAGTTGTCGTCTTTTGAAATACCTTCGTAAAGAGCCGGTACGAATTCCAACGCCCCCATACCTCTTTTACCGATGTAGGCTAATCTGTCTACTGGGGTAAGTTTGTTTATGGAGATGTTGTTTGCTTTGGCCCAGGAATTAAGTACCGAGTTGCCCCAATCATCAGGTAGGCACCCGGAAAGAAATCTAGGGAGACCATGGTATTGAGTCGCACGAAAATAATCTGACATTCCATGTTGGACTAGATAAATAGAGCGATTGTAAGGACCTATGGGATCCAAATCCCAATTGTAGGAAACGTATTCTCGGTTGAAAGATATAAGCGATCCTACTTTACCGAATCTTTGACGGTAACCGCCTATCCATCTCAACTGACAAACTTCTTTCCCCCAAAGGGTAACACTTATTATATTGCTGTTCATCGTCTGGCTTTTTTGGAATACAGGCTTGGGGGTATTTCCGGGATAAGTGCATCAATTTCATCGAGTCTTTGGATTGAACGCATTAAGGCGATCAGGTTGTCAAGACGGATACTGTTGCCAGCTCCTTTTTCGAATCGTAATATAGTCATCACAGATATCCCGGTTTGATGAGATATCTCTTTCTGGGTCAGTCCCAGTGCTGTCCTGTACAGACGGAACCGTTCGCCAAGGTCCTTGGCTATAGTGGCGTTGGACAGCGCATATACGTCAAATGAATCTA
>CAJOLJ010000099.1 GCA_905235445.1 uncultured Bacteroidales bacterium | reverse complement strand
GCATGGACTTCGACGACCTTGAGAATTGGTACGACGGATACCAGATAGGCGACGAACGGTCCATATTCAATCCCAACAGTGTCATGATGGCGCTGCAAAGTCATTATTGCAGCAGTTTCCGGTCAGCGACAGGCTCCTTCGGTGTCGTTGCGGACTATATCGGGATGAACTACGATGGCCTGAAGGACGACATTATAGCCATGCTTGCCGGCGGAAGATGCAAAGTGAACACAAGCCACTTTGGCAATGACATGCGGGACATTCGTTCAAAGGATGACGTGCTCACCGTACTAATCCACCTGGGCTATCTCACTTACAACTGGCGAAAGGACGAGTGTTGCATTCCCAACCGGGAGGTGGCGGAGGAGATGGTCAATGCCGTGGAAGCCAACGATTGGAAAGATGTGATAGACTCGCTCTCCAAGTCGAAGAAGATGCTTGCCGCCACGCTTGCCGGCGATGAGGAGGCCGTGGCCAGGGGCATTGAGACGGTCCACTACGAGAACACCGGCATCCTCTGCTACAATGACGGGAACTCGCTATCCTGCGTTCTCGGCCTCGCATACTACTATGCCCGCAACGACTATATAATTCATCGGGAATTCGCCTCGGGCAAGGGCTTCGCAGATATCGTCCTGATTCCCCGGAGGAACGTTGACTCCCCTGCCATCATCGTCGAATTGAAGGTGAACAAAGATGCCGACACGGCGCTGGACCAGATCCACCGCAAGGAATATCCGGCCAAAGTGGCGGAGTACGCCGGACAGCTTCTGCTGGTGGGCGTCAACTACGACCGCGATACCAAGCAGCACTCCTGCCGCATCGAGAAGGCATAATGGTTTTCGACCGAATAGGTATACGGCTGGAAGATGAACTTATCTGCATGAAGTTTCCCAGGACAGGTGAAGTTGACGGAATCGCCGTCTACACATATCACGAAAGAACTACTTCGACCTCTTCCAGAACCTCTCCTCCAAAGGTGAAGCCGAGAAGACTTTCCCTGCATCCTTTTTCCCAAGGACCTTGCTCAGAAGCGGGAAGAATTTCTCCCCGGTTTTCCCCTGCAGCTCATCCAGGGAAATGAACATCCAGTCCTCAAGTTTTCCCCCGTCATACTGGGCGTAATGGTCGAGTATGACACCGAGGCCGGTGTAACCATGCACACCGATGCTTCCGTCGGCTTTGTACGCCAGGAGGGCCTTGTAGTAGGCTGTGGGTGAGGGGACCTTCCGTCCCTCGTTGTCAAGGGCATAGGCATCGCTGTCCCCGTACAGGCATCCAGTGACGACATACAGGGTATCGCACCGCCGTGCCCAGTCCCGCACCTGTATCTCGAGGTTATTCCAGATTCCGCCGTTGAAATCCCCCCTCTGGGGAGTCATGTTCGTAAAATAGAACGTAGTTGAATTGCTCTCCAAGGAGTACAGCCTGTCAGCAGAGGCTATCTGGTGTCCCCTTGAATACCTTCCGTTGTTGCCGTCACTGTATCCCCTGAAAAGGGATTGCTGTCCCGTGGCGGAGACCTGGGGATCCAGTCCCCAGGTATTCGACCGACGGATATTGCCGCCCATGAGGGCTTTGTTGAGCGGATATGCGACCCAGGATGACAGGCGGGATGTGGTGTCATACAGGTTGGACCAGCTTCTGATCCTCACGCTGTCGATCTCCGTGTCACGGGTGTAGAACTGTCCCCTCTTCTCTTTCGGGATGACGGGAAGTTCCATCCAGCGGGGGATGGGCTTAATGGCCGGGGAGGAGGCAGTCCGCCTCCACACAGAGCAGGAGAGCAGCCCCGCTCCCAGTATGATAAGCACTGAGAGGAGGGGGACGAAGGTTCTATGGGAGAAGGATCGCATTGCCTCGAGACAAAAGGAAAAACTACTTCTTGTCCGCACCCATCTTGCGGAGGAACATCTCGATTGTGTTCTCCATGAGGCAGGTAATGGTCATGGGACCCACTCCTCCCGGGACGGGAGTGATGATGGAGGCCTTCTCGCTTACCGGACCGAAGTCCACGTCCCCGCAAAGTTTCCCGGTCTGGGGGTCACGGTTCACTCCGACATCGATGACCACGGTTCCCTCGCTTACCATGTCAGCCGTCACGAAACGGGGCCTGCCTATGGCTACGATAAGAATTTCCGCCTGCCTGGTGACGGAAGGGAGGTCCACTGTCCTGGAGTGACAGATCGTGACCGTTGCATGGCGGTCCAGGAGGAGTTTGGAGATGGGAAGACCCACTATCTGGCTTCTTCCGATGACTACCGCCCTCTTGCCCTTAATCTGCACACCCTCGCTTTCCAGCATGCGGATGATCCCTTTCGGGGTGCAAGGAACCGTGCCGGGCCTTTTCATCCAGAGTGATGCCACATTGAGGGGATGGAACCCGTCAACGTCCTTGTCCTGGGATATGGACTCAATGACTCGGTCCTCGTCGATGTGGGAAGGAAGGGGCAACTGGACCAGGATACCGTCGACGGAGTCGTCGGCATTGAGCTCGGCTATCTTTGAAAGAAGAGTCTCCTCACTCACCTGTGCAGGAAGGAGGATCGTAGTATTGCGGATACCTATCTGCTCGCATGCCTTGGCCTTGCCACGGACATAGGACTGGCTTGCGGGGTCTTCCCCGACAAGTATCACAACTAGGTGGGGGACCCTGCCGTACAGGTCGGGGAACGTCGCCACCTGGGAAGTCATTTCCGCCCTCATTTTCTCGGAAAGGGCCTTGCCTGATATGACTGTGCTCATTGCTGATTTATAGTTGCTTATGATTATTCCGTTATTCTACTGTTACTTGCCAAGGACTCTCCAGCCTATGTCGGAGCGGTGGAAAAGGTTCCCGCAAGTTATCTTGCCCACTGCCTCCGAGGCCTTGTCCCTGGCCTCCTGGAGGTTCCCTCCCTTTCCTACTACCATGAGGACACGGCCTCCGCCAGTGAGGATCTTTTCATCCTTGGATGCAGTACCCATGTGATAGATGATGATATCGGGATCCTCTGCGGCCTCCTTCAAACCCGTTATCTCAAACCCCTTGGCGTAATGCCCGGGATAGCCCTTTGACGCCAGGACAAACCCGAGGGTCTGCTCCCCGTCCCAAAGGATTTCCCCGGGGTCCTCGCCACGGGCGATGGCCTTGAATATATCGTAGATGTCCGAACGAAGCCTTGGCAGTACCACCTCGGTTTCGGGGTCCCCGAAGCGGCAGTTGAACTCTATCACCTTCACTCCCGCAGGGGTCTTCATCAGTCCACCGTAAAGCACCCCGTAGAAAGGACGTCCTTCGCTTACCATTCCGGCGGCGACCTTTTCCATTATCTCATGGACGGCGAACTCTTTGTCCTCGTCAGTTATGAGCGGAACGGGACTGTAGGCGCCCATGCCTCCCGTATTGGGGCCCTTGTCTCCCTCGTAAGCCCTCTTATGGTCCTGGGCTATCTCCATGGGATAGACCTTGTCCCCTGCGACAAAGCACATGAGGGAGAACTCGGGACCCGTGAGGAACTCCTCTATCACAACCTTGCCCTCACCGAAGGCATCCTCTACGAGCATATCCTTAAGTGTGGCATCCGCCTCCTCCAGGTTCTCCGCTATGACAACGCCCTTACCTGCGGCAAGCCCGTCATACTTGAGGACCACGGGGAAGGAGCCCTGACCCTTGACATAGGAGAGGGCATCCCCGTAATCGGTGAAAGTCCTGTACGAAGCCGTCGGCACCCCGTACTTTGCCATCAGTTCCTTCGCGAAGTCCTTGCTGGCCTCGATGAGGGCGGCCTCCCCGCTGGGGCCGAAGATGTCAAGGCCCTCTTCCGTGAAGGCATCCACTATGCCCATGGAAAGGGGAACCTCGGGCCCTACGACTGTGAGGTCGATACTGTACTGCTTGGCAAAGGTGAGAAGGGCGTCGATGTCGTTGTCCTTGATGGGTACGCACTCTGCCTGCTGTGCAATCCCCGCATTTCCCGGGGCGCAGAATATCTTCCCTACCTGCGGGCTGCGGTACAGGGCATCCACTATTGCATGCTCCCTTCCGCCTCCGCCTACTACCAGCACCCTGGCCTCGGCCATTTTCTCAAGCGAGACGGTCTTTCCCTCGGGTGCCTTCTGAAGACCGGTATATATTACTCCCACCATATCAGATTTATGCTTCTTTCTCAGTGCTTGAAATGTCTCTCTCCCGTCATCAGCATCGTAATGCCTTTCCCGTTCGCGACCTTTATGGAGTCCTCATCCCTGATGGACCCTCCGGGCTGGACTATAGCCCTGACCCCGTACTGGGAAGCGAGGGTGACGCAGTCATCGAAGGGGAAGAACCCGTCGGAAGCGAGAACGAGGCCCGCTGTCCGGGGATCACGGCCCTCCGCCTCGAGGGTCGCGGCTGCCTGCCTGAGGGCAATCTCGGCGGAACCTATCCTATTCATCTGACCTGCACCGACCCCGAGGGTCATACCGTCAAGGACCACGGCGATGGCGTTGCTCTTCACGTGCTTTACGATGTGCCATCCGAAGTCGAGGTCACGAAGCTGGGCAGGGGTAGGTTTGGCATCGGTGACGCACATGTCCTCGGTGACGGTCTTGGTTGCAGTATCGAGCTGCTGGACAAGAAGTCCGCCGTTCACGGACACATACTGGGCGTAAGTCCTGTCCGATTGGGTCATGTCAACTTTCAGGACCCTGAGGTTCTTCTTGGTGCAAAGAAGGGCGAGGGCATCGGGGGCGAAAGAGGGAGCCATCACGATTTCCAGGAAGATGGGCTTCAGAAGCTGCGCCACCTCCAGGGTGACTTCCCTGTTCATTGCAACGATCCCGCCGAAGATGGACACCTTGTCCCCCTCGTAGGTCTTCTTCCAGGCCTCGAGGATATCGGTCCCGACCGCTGCCCCGCAGGGGTTCATGTGCTTGAGGCCAACGGCGAAAGGCTCGCTGAACTCCCTGACAATGTTAAGGGCCGCATTGGCATCCTGGATATTGTTGTAGGAAAGCTCCTTGCCGTTAAGCTGCTCGGCTGTGGCAAGCGAGAAAGGTACCTTCTCGCCACTGGCATAGAACCCGGCGCCCTGGTGAGGGTTCTCGCCGTAGCGAAGGGACTGCTTGCGGGTGAACTCAAGGAAGAGTTTCTCGCTCTCCCCTGCCTGGGCCCTCATGTAGGTGGCGATGGCCATGTCATACTCCGCCGTATGGGTGTAGGCCCTGGCACTGAGCTTAAGGCGGGTCTCGGGAGTTGTGTTGCCGTTTTCCCTAATCTCGGAAAGCACGAGGTCATAGTCATCGGGGTTCACCACTACGGTCACGCTCTTCCAGTTCTTGGCGGCGGAGCGAAGCATCGAGGGGCCTCCGATATCGATGTTCTCCACGGCATCCTCCATGGTGACCCCTTCCTTGGCTATGGTCTCCCTGAAAGGGTAGAGGTTCACGCAGACAAGGTCTATGGGGGTGATGCCGTTTTTCTCGATTTCGGCCATATGGGCGGGAAGGTCCCTGCGGGCAAGCAGACCGCCATGGATGGCGGGATGCAGAGTCTTGACCCTGCCGTCACAGATTTCCGGGAAACCGGTTACATCGCTTACGCTCGTGACGGGAACCCCGCCCTCACGAAGCATCCTCATGGTTCCGCTGGTTGAGAGAATCTCCCATCCCATGGATGAGAGGGCGGAGGCGAACTCCAGCACGCCCCGTTTGTCGCTGACACTGATAAGAGCTCTCATATCTTTTCTGGTATCGGTAAAAAGTTGTGTATATAGCAGTTGCAAATGAATGAAAGAAAAATGACTAGATGATGGTGACACCCAGGCCGTCGGTAACACGCCCTATGACCCGAGGTTCAATGCCGTGGGCTGACAGGATATCGGTTGCCTGCCTTACATCGGAAGAGTCGACTGCGAGGACCATTCCGATTCCCATGTTGAAGATATTGAACATCTCGCGGTGAGGGATGTTGCCCTGTTTCTCAAGGAAGGAGAATACGGGCAGTATGTCCCAGCTTCCCTCCTTCACTTCTATACCCTGACCCTCGGAGAGGATCCTTGGGATGTTCTCATCGAAACCGCCTCCCGTTATGTGGGCCACCCCGTGGACCGGGAGGGCATGGATGACATCCAGCACCGGCTTGACATAAATTTTAGTCGGGGTCAGAAGCACTTCACCGAGAGTCTTCTCCCCGTCCAGTTCGGGATAGACCCTCCCAAGGTCGAGACCCGCGTCGGAGACTATCTTGCGGACGAGGCTGAACCCGTTGGAATGAACCCCCGTGGAAGGAAGGCCAAGAAGGACGTCCCCCACCTTCACCTCGGTTCCGTCAATGAGCTTGGACTTCTCGACCACGCCGACCGTGAACCCTGCGATGTCATACTCCTCGTCGGAGTACATCCCGGGCATCTCGGCGGTTTCCCCGCCGACAAGGGCGCAGCCTGCCTGGCGGCATCCTTCGGCAACTCCCGCCACTATCTGCTCGACCCTCTCGGGGATGGTCTTTCCCTGTGCCACATAATCGAGGAACACAAGGGGCTCAGCCCCCTGGGCGAGGACGTCATTGACGCACATCGCAACCGCGTCGATGCCGATGGTATCGTGTTTGTCAAGGGCGAAAGCGATCTTCAGCTTGGTCCCGACCCCGTCGGTACCGCTCACGAGGACCGGTTCCTTGATATTCAGCAGGCTCAGGTCGAACATTCCACCGAAGCTTCCTATACCGCCCATGACCCCTGTCCTGTCCGTGGAACGGACATGTTTCTTTATTCTTCTCACCACATCGTATCCCGCCTCGAGGCTCACTCCCGCCTTCTCGTAATCTACTGCCATAAGAGTTTTCGTTACAATTGTTTATATAGTAGTTGTACTGTTATTCTTCCATTAAAACTTCCCGTCCTTGTTGGCCTCCTCGATGGAGGAGTAAAGGGCGGTAGGATATCTGCCGCTGAAACATGAGAGGCACAGGTCACTTCTTCGTCCCGCCTCGAAAAGGGCGGATTCGGAGAGGAACGACAGCGAGTCCGCCTCGATGGCCTCCCGGGCCTGCCCCAGGTTACGACTTGAACAGAGCAGTTCCTCGTAGGTGGATATATCCACCCCGTAGAAGCACGGATACTTTATCATGGGGCTCGCAATGCGTACGTGCACTTCCCTGGCCCCTGCCTCACGAAGCATCCTCACTATCCTTCTTGAAGTGGTTCCCCTGACAATCGAGTCATCGATAAGAGCCACGCTCTTTCCCCTCACGATGCTTCCTACCGGGGAAAGTTTCATCTTGACGCCCTTGTCCCGCAGTTCCTGGGAGGGCTGGATGAAGGTCCTGCCGGTGTACTTGTTCTTGATAAGCCCCATCTCGTAGGGTATCCCCCCTTCCTCGGCGTAGCCCATGGCTGCGCTCAGGGATGAGTCCGGGACACCGACGACGATGTCAGCGGGAGCAGGGGACTCCCGCCACAGGAGCCTTCCGCTTTCCTTTCTGAAAGCATGCACGTTCATCCCCTCGATGTCACTGTCGGGACGGGAGAAGTAGATGTACTCCATGGCGCACATGGCATGCCTCTTATAGTAGGAATAGGTCCTCGAGCGAAGGCCGTTATGGTCAATCGTCACTATCTCGCCCGGTTCCACGTCCCTCAGATACGTCGCCCCCACAGTGTGGAAGGCGCAGGTCTCGGAACTCACGACATACCCGTCCCCGAGTTTTCCGATGGAAAGGGGCCTAAGACCGTATTTGTCACGGGCCACATACAGGCGGCTTCCCGTCATGATGAGGAAAGCGAATGCCCCCTCTATCATGTTGAGGGCCCTTTGGATCTGTTCTATGCGGGGCTCCTGGATGTCCTGCGGGGTCTTCTTTATGAGATGTGCCAGGATCTCGCTGTCGGAAGTGGACTGGAACAGGGACCCACGGTCCTCGAGATAGCGGCGCAGCTGCGCCGAGTTCACCAGGTTCCCGTTATGTGCGAGGGCGAAGTCCCCGCTACCGTGACGGAAGAGGAACGGCTGCACGTTCTCAATCCCGCCCCCACCCGAGGTGGAGTATCGCACATGGCCTATTGCCATGTTCCCGGGAAGGGTGGACAGGTTCGAATTATTGAACACTTCACTTACAAGGCCAAGGCCCTTCACCCTTCGAAGTTCCCCGCCAGGGGTGACGGACACGATGCCGCATCCCTCCTGCCCCCTGTGCTGGAGGGAATGGAGGGCATAGTAGGTGAGTTCGGCAGCTGAGGGTACGCCCCAGACCCCGAACACACCGCATTCCTCGTGAAGGTCTCCTTGAATATTAAGCGAGTTTCCCATAATCTTTGTTATTGCTCTCCCAATTCCTCTGACACCCCTCCAAGGGCGTCCCATACCCTCTGATATGCTGCCCCGACCATCCCGTCGTCGTGGCGGAAACGGTCCTTGTCAAGTCTCTCCCCTGTCTTGGCATCCCAGAAACGGGCACTGTCCGGGGTGATGTCATCCGCCATCACGATTTCCCCGGAGGGGAGACGTCCGAACTCTATCTTGAAATCCACCAATGTGATCCCAGCCTTGGAAAAAAGCGGGAAGAGAACGGAGTTTATCTTCCTCGTGGTGGAGTATATGAAGTCCATCTCCTGCTCGTTCACAAGTCCGAGGGCGAGGGCATGGTACTCGTTTATGACCGGGTCGGAGAGTCTCTCGTTCTTGTAGCACAGGTCGAAGATAGGCCCTGCGGGGAGGGTCCCCTCCCTAAGTCCCAGCCTCCGAGCCAGGGACCCTGCGATCACATTGCGGACTATGACTTCAAGGGGAATGACCTCCACCTTCCGGCAGAGCTGCTCCCTGGGCCCGAGGGTCCTTATGAAGTGAGTCCGTATTCCCGCAGCGTGAAGGTGACGATGGATAAGGGAAGATATGCCGCAGCAGTAGATCCCCTTATCCTTAATGACCGCCTTCTTTGTCTTGTAGAAAGCAGTTATGTCGTCGGTAAAGCGAATGATGACCTGCTCCGGGTCGGGGGCCTGGACAATCTTTATCGACACGCCGTCATATATGATATTGTCGGAGGACATCTATCTGTCTTTTTTGTATGCTGCTATGCTGTTCCTTTCCTTTTTGCTCTGTGGGCCGCTGCCCTACTCTCCCCTGAAATACTTCACCGCATTCTCGAACAGCGGCTGGTCCATCTCTCCCTCGATATTCTTGAAGAGATTGTTTTCATACCTTTCGGTGTGGCCCATCTTGCCGAGGATCTGGCCTGTCGGGGAGATGAGTCCCTCGATGGCGTAGTAGGAACCGTTGGGGTTGGAAGGGGTATTCATGACGGGGACCTCGTCAATGGGGTCCGCGTACTGGAAGGCGACCTGACCCCTTGCGAAGAGTTCCTTCGCATGGACTTCGTCCAGCATCAGTTTCCCTTCGCCGTGGCTCACCGCAATGGTGTGGGTGTCCCCTATGGACATTCCTGCGAGCCAAGGGGAGTTGGTCGATGCCACACGGGTTGTCACCATCTGGGAGATGTGCCTGTTGAGGTCATTTCGGAAGAGGATCGGGGAATTCTCCCCGACCTTGCCCAGGCTTCCGTAAGGGAGAAGCCCGCTTTTCACGAGGGCCTGGAACCCGTTGCAGATGCCAAGGATGAGGCCGCCCCTTTCGATGAGGGCGTTGATTGCCGAAGCCACCTTTTCATTATTGAGCACATTGGCAATGAACTTCCCGCTTCCGTCGGGCTCGTCACCTGCGGAGAACCCTCCGCAAAGGGCGAGGATGTGGCAGGAGGATATCTCCCTTGCCATGTCATCGATACTGCGAAGCACATCCTGGTCGGTAAGGTTGCGGAACACCGAGAACTTCACCTCTGCTCCCGCCTTCCTGAACGCCTTCGCCGTATCGTAGTCACAGTTGGTCCCGGGGAATACAGGTATGAACACGGTGGGGTGCTCGACGGGGGTGCCTTTGTATTTGAGATCCTTTCTCTTTGCCTTGTAAGGAGTCACCTTTTCCATTCCACGGGGTGCGGTGCGCTTCATGTCGGGCTTGCTGTCGATAGGATACACGGTCCCCCAACGGGCATCGCATGCCGCGCTCAGCTCAAAGATATCCGCGCTCTGGCCGTTTATGTGAAGAAGTCCGTCCTCACCGGTGGTGACAGTACCGAGGTAATGGGCATTGGGATGGTGCAGTTCGGCGACGCTTTCCACCACGAGGGTTCCGGGGGCACCTCCAAAGAGGTCATTCTCAGATATTTTGACATCCACGCCGAAGGCATTGCCGAAGGACATCTTGCACAGGGCCTCGGCTGCGCCGTGGGTGGAGGTTGCGAATGCGGCCACTATGTTGCCTGCCTCGATTTCCCCTGTGACGAAGTTCCAGTTGTCCCGAAGCTGGGAGGTGTCGGGCATGCGGTTGGAAAGTGGCGTATGCTTGATAAGATAGAGCCGGTCCCCGTCCATCTTGAGTTCGGGGGA
>CAJOLJ010000098.1 GCA_905235445.1 uncultured Bacteroidales bacterium | reverse complement strand
TGCCGGTATCTCTCTTTCAGGGACACCTACGGGGCTTTCTCGGACAGCGAGTACTTCCTTCAGCTTCGCTTCAACCATGGGGTCCAGGATGATGCCCTGCTTCCCACGGTAGGGGAGACCCTCGCTGCCATCTGCTCCGATGACGAGGGGAAGTCCCGCAACAAAAATGCCATCGTGGACTTCCTGGGGCTGGGATACCTGCTTCCCAAGAAGCTTGTGCTCCTTTCCAGCGGGGAACTTCGCCGCCTGCAGATTGTAAAGGCGCTGCTGCACTCTCCCCGTTGCCTGATACTAGACAACCCCTTTGTCGGGCTTGACAAGGATGCCAGGGTCCAGGTCCGCTCCCTTCTTGAGAGACTGGACACGGAGGAGGGAATGTCCATTCTTCTGGTCCTCTCCAGGGAGGAGGAGGTCCCGCCCTTTGCAAAGGTCATCTTCCATACTCCCGGTGTGGAGGGCGACCCCTCCCCTGACATCGTCCTTCCTCACTCCTCTTCCCCCAAAGTCCCCTCTGACCTTTCCCCTGAAATCATCTCGATGCGGGGGGTGTGCGTAAAGTACGGGAGCCGCTATGTGCTGAGGGATGTCGACTGGACCGTGCGAAGAGGGGAGAGATGGTCCCTGCAGGGCCCTAACGGGTCAGGCAAGAGCACCCTTCTGTCCCTTGTCATGGCGGACCATCCCCAGCGCTACTCCAACGACATCCACCTTTTCGGGGCGGGAAGCCGTAGCGGGGTGAGCATCTGGGACATAAAGCGTCGCATCGGTTACGTCAGTCCCGAGCTTCACCGCTCCTTCTACCGTAACGTACCCGCTGTCGCCATAGTTGCAAGCGGTCTTCGTGACGGGGCGCCGCTAAGGGCCGTTACAAGTCCATCCGACAGGGATGTGTCCCTTGGGTGGATGGAAGTGTTCGGGGTAGGGGGTCTGTCGGAAAGGTCTTTTGTCTCCCTTTCCAGCGGGGAACAGAGGCTTGTGCTTCTTGCGAGGGCCTTTGTCAAGGACCCCGAACTTCTCATCCTGGATGAGCCGATGCATGCCCTGGACTGTGAGAATGAGGCGAGGGTGAGGGATGTGATATCCGCTTTCTGCACAGATCCTTCCAAGACCCTTGTCATGGTAAGCCACAACCCTTCGGAGTTCCCCCCTTGCATCGACCGCTCCCTTGTGCTCCCTTCCCGAAGCGGGGAGGACTAGCGGAACGCTACTTCACTTCAAGGGTCCAGCCGTGGATGTCCTCCACTTCGCCGAACTGTATGCCGGTGAGGTGGTCGTAAAGCTTCTGGCAGACGGGGCCCACTTCACCCTGCTTAGTATACTGGTAGTGTGCACTGACTTCCTCGCTCTCGAGGGAGGGCTTGTCGTCAAGGCTGCAGATGGGGGTTATCACAACGGCTGTACCGCAGGCGGCGACTTCCGAGAACTCAGGCAGCTCCGATGAGGGGATCCTCCTGTTCTCGACTACGTAGCCGAGGTCCTCGGCAACGACGCGCAGGGACTTGTTCGTGATGGAGGGAAGAACCGAGTCTGACAGCGGAGTGACATAGGATTTTCCCTTGATGCCGAAGAAGTTGGAGGAGCCGAACTCATCCACGAACTCCTTTGTCGCGGGGTTCAGGAAGAGCATCTCGGTGTAACCGAACCTGTGTGCCTCGGAGTAGGGCTTGAACGACCCCGGATAGTTGGCCGATAGCTTGTACGCACCGCTCCCGTTGGGGGCTGCACGGTCATAGTTGCGAACTATCACGCCCTTCACCGAGGAGAGCCTCCTCGTGCCGGAATAACTTCCCACCGGTACGCACATCACTGCGAAAGTGCACTCGTAAGGGACGGTGAGTCCCACCTGAGGGCTCACTCCAAGAAGTATGGGGCGGAGGTACATCGAGGCGTTGTAACCGTAAGGCGGCAGGTAGTCAATGTTCCGTTTGACGCACTCCACGCACATCTCTATGAACATGTTCACCGAAGGACCCGGGATGCCCAGGTACTGAGCGGTCCTCTCCATTCTCTTTGCGTTCTCGTCAGGACGGAAGATCCTGACCTTGCCGTCCTTGCCCCGGAAGGCCTTGAGCCCCTCGAAACAGGATGTAGCATAATGCAGGGTCCCGGCCCAGGGGTCGAGCCTGAAGTCATCGAAGGGGACGGCTTGCGGCTCGGACCATGCCCCGCCGCTGAAATCGCTCCTGATTATGAAATCCGTCCTTATGGGATCGAAGCCCACCTTTGACCAATCTATGTTCTTTGCCATGTCTGATTTTGTTTAGTCCGTTGTTGATATGAGTCTTTGAAACTATAGCGGGGATGCTAGTTGTTTTCGAGGATGTAGGAGGCTACCCAGTCACCGACCTCGGAGGTGGAATGGACCTTGCTTCCCTTCGGGGCGAGGTCCTCGGTGAGGATGCCCTCCGTGATGGAGGCTTCCACTGCCTTCCTGATGGCGGTGCCTTCCTCCTTCAGGGAGAAGGCGTACTCGAACATCATGGCTGCGGAAAGTATGGTGGCCAGGGGGTTGGCTATGTTCTTCCCCGCTGCCTGGGGGTAGGAGCCGTGGATAGGCTCGTACACCCCGGTGTGTTCCCCGATGGATGCCGAAGCGAGAAGTCCCATGGAACCGCTGATGCAACTGGCCTCGTCCGTGAGGATGTCACCGAAGGTGTTCTCGGTCACGAGCACATCGAAAAATGAGGGGCAGCGGATAAGCTGCATTGCGGCATTGTCCACGAACATGTAGTCCACCGTCACATCGGGATACTCTCCCTCCAGTTCCTTTGCCACCTGCCTCCATAGGCGGCTGGACTCCAGGACGTTGGCCTTGTCCACTACCGTGAGGTGCTTCCTTCGCTGCGAAGCGTAGCGCAGGGCCAGCCTCACAATGCGCTCGATCTCATAGCGGGAGTAGATGCAGGTGTCGTAGGCTGTGTCCCCTCCGTCCCTGCGGCCTTTTTCCCCGAAGTACATCCCTCCTGTGAGTTCCCTCACGCACAGAAGGTCGGCTCCCTGGACGATTTCCCGTTTGAGGGGTGAACGGTCAACGAGGGCGGAGAAAGTCTCCACGGGGCGCAGGTTGGCGAACAGGCCGAGTTTCTTTCTCATGGAGAGGAGCCCTCCCTCCGGGCGGACCTTCGCCGTCGGGTCATTGTCGTACCGGGGATCCCCGACTGCCCCGAAAAGCACTGCGTCGGACTTGAGGCAGACCTGGAAGGTCTCCTCGGGGAACGGGTCCCCGTACTTGTCAATGGCACAGGCCCCGACGAGGGCGGGGGAGTAGCTTACCTCATGGGAGAACTTCCTTGCTATGGCATCGATGGCCTTTGTGGCCTGGGATACTACTTCCGGGCCGATGCCGTCCCCGGGAAGAAGAGCTATGCGAATGTTCATGTGTGTATGGTGGTGGTGTACCTATGTGTTGTCTATCTTCTGGCTAAGGTGTACCTGAAGTACTTGCTGCGCCGTGACCCTTACTGGACGCTCTGGTGGAAGTAATTGTTCTCGCACAGATTGAGCATCTTGAGCGTGGCCTTTATGGCAGCGACCGTCTGGTCCGGGTCAAGGCCCCTGGTCTTGAACTCGTGTCCGTTGTCATTCCAGGAGATTATGGTCTCTACCAGGGCGTCCGTCTTCCCTCCCGGAGGAATGCTGACACGGTAGTCGGTAAGCACGGGATGGGACTTCCCGAGGCGGGAGTAAATCTTCCAGAGGGCCTTCATCACTGCGTCGTACTGTCCGTCCCCGGCGCTTGTCTCTTCGTATTCCTCGTTCTCTATCCTGATGCGGACAGCCGCTACGGGCCTCATGCCCCGGGCAAGCTGGAGGGAATAGTTTATTATCTCGATCTTGTCCCGCTCCTGCATCCTGAAGCCTTCCTTCAGGACATCAGCCACGATGAAGGGCAGGTCCTCGGGACTTATGCTCTCTTTCTTGTCCCCGAGTTCGACTACCCGGTCCGTGACAGAGCGCATCTGCTCGGGTGTGAGACGGATTCCCAGCTGCTTGAGGTTCTCCATGATGTTGGCCTTGCCGCTCATTTTCCCGAGGGCGTATTCCCTGACCCGTCCGAACCTCTCCGGCTTGAGGGCATTCTGGTAGAGGCCTCCCTTGCGGTCCCCGTCAGCATGCACACCGCTGGTCTGGGTGAAAACGGATTCCCCGACAAGGGGTTTGTTCGGAGGGATCCGTACCCCGGATATGCTCTCCACATACCTGCTTACATGGGTCAGGTTCTTTTCATGGAGGGAGTTGGGGATGTGGAGGATGTCGTTAAGTATCCCCAGTACGCTCGAGAGGGGGACGTTCCCCGCCCTTTCACCGAGACCGTTTACGGTAGTGTGTATCCCATGCACACCCTCCCGGAGGGCCTCCAGGACGTTGGCGCTGGCGAGGTCATAGTCGTTGTGGGCATGGAAATCAAATCTCAGGCGGGGGAAGGTGGAAAGGATGTGCCCCACATACTCCCTTACCTGGGAGGGGGAGAGTATGCCAAGGGTGTCGGGCAGCATGAAACGCCTCACAGGAGTGTCCGAAAGGCAGCGAAGGACTTCCTCGACATACTCCGGGGAAGTCTGCATCCCCGTGGACCAGTCCTCGAGGTAAACGTTCACTTCCAGGCCAAGGGAGGTGGCGATATCGATGCACTCCCTGACGTCGCGAAGATGCTCCCCGGGGGTCTTTCGCAGTTGTCCCTCCAACTGGCGCAGGGAGCCTTTCATCAGGAGGTTGTAGACTTTCCCGCCGACATCATGGATCCAGCGGGCGGATTTCCCGCCGTCTATGAACCCGAGTATCTCGATCCTTTGCAGAAGTCCGGCCTCCGAGGCCCAGGAACATATCTTCGCGCAGGACTCCCTTTCCCCCCGGGATACCCCGACGGAGGCCACTTCCACCCTGTCCACTCCCATCTCCTCGAGGAGGAGGCGGGCTATGGCGAGCTTCTCGTCCGGGTTGAAGGAGACCCCGGCAGTCTGTTCCCCGTCGCGCAGGGTGGTATCAAGGATTTCAAGCATGGAAGAGGTGTATGAAGGTGAAAAGGGGGGAATTCTCAGAAGGAAGGGGCAGCACCGCTTTCGTATTTTTCTATCAGGGGCACACTCCCCAGCAGGAAGTCTATGTCGTCAAGGGCGTTGAGGAGGCAGTATTTCTTGTAGGAATTAAGTTCGAAGCTCTCAGTCCTGCCACTTGAAAGGATCTTTACCGTCTGGGCGGGAACGTCCACCTCGACTTCGGTGGAGGGGTCCCGCTCTATCTCCGAGAACAGAGAGTCCACGAAGGCCTCGGACACGATGACAGGAAGCACGAAATTGTTCAGTTCGTTGCCCCTATGGATGTCCGCCATGGATTTGGCGATGACGACCCTGATCCCCGCACCTGCAAGGGCCCATGCGGCGTGCTCCCTGCTGGAGCCGGAGCCGAAGTTATGCCCGGCAACGAGTATCTCCCTGCCCTTCATGGCGGGGTCATTCAGCGGGAAGGATGCTATTGGCTTCCCGTCCGGGGTGTATCTCCAGTCCCTGAAGAGGTTCTCCCCGAAGAAGCCCTCACCCTCGCTCACGGCCTTTAGGAACCTCGCCGGAATTATCTGGTCAGTATCTATGTTGTCCTTGGCAAGGGGGATGCATGCCGAACGGACTTTATCGAATTTTCTTTTCATGATTCTCTTGTTCTACAGGTTGGAGGGAGAGGGGAGGAAGTCCCGAGGGTCGGATACCACTCCGCTAATTGCCGCGGCAGCGGCGCTAAGCGGACTTGAGAGCAGGGTCCTGGAGAGCGGGCCCTGACGGCCCTGGAAGTTACGGTTGGAAGTGGAGACGCAGTATTTCCCGGCCGGGACCTTGTCGTCATTCATGGCAAGGCAGGCGGAGCAACCCGGCTGACGGATTTCGAACCCGGCCTCGGACAGGACCTTGTCGAGCCCTTCCGCCACGATCTGGCGGTGAACCGCCCAGGACCCGGGAACGAGCCATGCGGTAACGTCCGGACACTTCGTGTGGCCTTTCACCACGGAGGCGAATGCCCGGAAGTCCTCTATCCTTCCATTGGTGCAGGCTCCCAGGAAGACGTAGTCCACCTTGTGGCCAAGAAGCCTCTCCCCGGCCTTGAATTCCATGTAGGGAACGTCCTCGGGGACGGTTCCGTCAATGGGCATCCCTGCCCCCGGGTTGGTGCCGTAGGTTATCATGGGAGGGATGTCCTCACCGTGGAAGAGGATTTCACGGTCAAAGACGGCGTCATCGCCGCTTCGCAGTGTCTTCCAATACGCGACAGCCTTGTCCCAGTCCTCTCCCTTGGGGCTGAACTCCTTGCCCTTGAGATAGGCAAAGGTAGTATCGTCGGGGGCGATGAACCCGCCCCTGGCCCCCATCTCGATGGAAAGGTTGCAAAGGGTGAGCCTTCCTTCCATGCTCATGCCCTCGATTACGGCCCCGGCGTATTCCACAAAATAACCGGTAGCTCCGCTTGTCGTTATCCTGGACATGATGTAAAGGGCCACATCCTTGGCGCTAACCCCCTTCCCGAGGGAGCCGTCCACCGTAATCCGCATGGATCGGGGCTTGCTCTGGAGGATGCACTGCGAGGAGAGGACCATCTCCACCTCGGAGGTGCCGATGCCGAAGGCTACCGCTCCCATGGCCCCATGGGTGGAAGTGTGGCTGTCCCCGCACACTATCGTCATGCCGGGAAGGGAGAGCCCCTTCTCCGGTCCCACGACATGGATGATCCCGTTGTCGGGAGTGTTCATCCCGTAGTACGTGAGGCCGAACTCACGGGTGTTCCTTTCCAGGGCGTCCACCTGGGCCTTCGAAACGGGGTCCGCTATGGGCTTGTCCTGGTCATGGGTGGGAGTGTTGTGGTCGGGCATGCAGATGACTTTGGAGGGCCGAAGGGGACGGATCCCCCTTTTCCTTAGCCCCTCGAAAGCCTGCGGGGATGTGACCTCGTGACAGTAGAGGCGGTCTATGTAGAGTTGCTGGGGTCCGTCCGGTATGCTCTGCACCACGTGGGAGTCCCATATCTTGTCGAAAAGAGTGTTCATTGTTTTTCTATGTGTGTGTGCCCCGTGGGGGACTGTAGTGAAAGGAAGGAGCGGGATGCTTCTAGGAGGATGAGTGGGACCTGGAGGGGAACTTGTTCATGCAGTCGATGTAGGCCTCCACCGTGGCCGCCACGATATCGGTGTCGGAGCCGAACCCGTAATAGGGACGGCCCTCGTACTCCACCTGCATATGGACCTTGCAGCAGTCGTCCTCGCCCTTGCTGATGCTCTGGATGGTGAGTTCCTTTATGACGGCACTGCGGTCGATGATCTTGCGGATTGCTTTCACCGCAGCATCGAAGGGACCGTTCCCGCTGGAGGCTGCCTCGAACTTCTCTCCCGCTATGTCAAGCCCCACAGTGGAGACAGGACGCACTCCGATCCCGCAGGTGGCCTGCATGTAGTCCACGGTGATATGCTTGGTGTGGTGCTCGGCTCCTGCGAGGGCCAGTATGTCCTCGTCCCCGAGCTCCTTTTTCTTGTCCGCCAGGCGCAGGAACTTGTCGTAGATGGCATCCAACTTCTCCCCGTCCACGTCGACCCCGTTCACGGCGAGGCGGTACTTCAGGGCGGCCCTTCCGCTTCTGGCGGTCAGGACGATGGAGTTGTCGTCGATCCCGACATCATGCGGATCTATTATCTCATAGGTGGATAAGTTCTTGAGCACCCCGTCCTGGTGGATTCCCGAGGAATGGGCGAAAGCATTCTTCCCCACGATTGCCTTGTTGGGCTGGATGGGCATGTTCATGAGCGAGGACACCGAGCGGCTGATGGAGAAAATGCGACGGGTGTTGATGTTCGTGTGAAGGTCAAGTGAAGAGTGTGACTTCAGGATCATCGCAATCTCCTCCAGGGAAGTGTTCCCGGCCCTCTCTCCCACACCATTGATGGTTACTTCCGCCTGGCGGGCACCGTTGAGGAGGCCAGCCATGGTGTTGGCGGTAGCCATTCCCAGGTCATTGTGGCAGTGGGTGGAGATGATGGCCTTGTCGATGCCCTCCACATGCTCCATGAGGTACTTTATCTTGGCCCCGTATTCGTCGGGAAGGCAGTAACCGGTGGTGTCGGGGATGTTCACTACGGTGGCCCCGGCCTTTATCACAGCCTCGACCACCCTGGCGAGGTACTCGTTGTCGGTCCTTCCCGCATCCTCTGCGTAGAACTCCACGTCCTCGACATATTTCTTGGCGTACTTCACCGCACTGACCGCCCTTTCGAGGATTTCCTCCTCGGAGGAGCCGAACTTGTACTTGATGTGATAGGGGGAAGTGCCGATGCCGGTATGGATGCGGGGATGCTTTGCGTAGCGGAGGGACTCCGCTGCCATGTCGATATCCTTGGGCACGGCCCTCGAGAGGGCGCAGACGGTGGGCCAGGTGACAGCCTTGGATATCTCCACCACGGAGTTGAAGTCCCCGGGACTCGATATCGGGAACCCTGCCTCGATTATGTCCACGCCGAGAGTCTCCAGGGCCTTGGCCAGCTCAATTTTCTCCACCGTGTTGAGCTGGCATCCCGGGACCTGCTCCCCGTCCCGGAGGGTCGTATCGAATATGTAAACTTTGTTGTCCATGAAGTGACGGTTATGGGCTTGGGGGTTGGATTGCTTGTGAATATGACTGTGGATGGACTAGTCTTGTTCGCTGTTCTCGGGACGAAGGCGCCTTACCGCCTCGCCAGTTCTCCACATCTCGCTCTCGCGAAGGGCTCTGAGCTCCTCCTCGAGGGATTCCCTGTACCCGGGCTTGGAGTTGGAGTCAATGGAAATCTGTGCCTCGGTGCCGCTTGCCACCGAGTCATAGAGTTTCTCGAACACCGGCTTCGTGGCATCGTGGAAAGGTCCCATCCAATCGAGCGCCCCTCTCTGTGCGGTAGTGGAGCAGTTGGCATACATCCAGTCCATTCCTTTCTCGGCGAAGAGGGGCATCAGGCTCTGGGTCAGTTCCTCCACTGTCTCGTTGAATGCCTCGGAAGGAGTGTGGCCATGCTCGCGCAGGGTCTCGTACTGGGCCAGGAGCAGTCCCTGTATCGCACCCATCAGGGTACCTCTCTCACCGGTGAGGTCGGAGAAGACCTCCCTGCGGAAATCTGTCTCGAAGAGATAACCTGAACCTACCGCGATACCGAGGGCGATGGTCCTCTCGAAAGCCTTCCCGGTGGCGTCCTGGAAGATCGCATAGGAGGAGTTCACGCCCCTGCCCTCGAGGAACAGGCGGCGAAGAGAGGTACCGGAACCCTTCGGTGCCACCATGATGACATCGACATCGGCGGGAGGGATGATGCCCGTGCGCTCCTTGTAGGTGATTGCGAACCCGTGTGAGAAATAAAGGGCCTTGCCGGGGGTGAGGTGTTTCTTCACGATGGGCCAAGTCGCGATCTGCCCTGCGTCTGAAATGAGGAACTCTATGATCGTGGCCCTCTCGCAGGCCTCCTCGATATCGAAGAGGGTCTCTCCTGGGACCCATCCGTCAGCGACAGCCTTATCGTAGGTCTTGCCGGGACGCTGTCCCACGATCACGTTGAAGCCGTTGTCCCTCATGTTAAGGGACTGGCCGGGGCCCTGGATACCGTATCCGAGGACTGCTATGACCTCATCCTTGAGGACTTCCTTTGCCTTTTCAAGGGGGAACTCAGAGCGGGTGACCACATTCTCGGCCACGTCGCCAAAATACATTTTTGCCATGATGGTGTATGTTTTACTGTTTTTGTTTTCGTTTGTGTATGTATGGGTGCCCTGCGCTTAGCGGGGGGGCATGCGGAGGGGAGGGGCAGGCGGGGAAGGGAACCTAGAGTTCCCTTTCGTAGTAGCTTGCCTTTATTACCTCGATTTTCCTTTCAATCTGCTTCGTTATGGCCTCGACCCCGTCACGGGAAGTGTAGGTCTCGACCGTAATCTTTCTGATGCCTTCCGTGGATGTCGGAATGGCAGTGAGGCTCCAGATGTCCGCCCCCAGGCGGGTGAAGATGCTGGAAATTGTCATGAGCATTCCTATCTGGTTGCGGGTGTAGATGCATACCGTGAACCATTCCATGTCCCGGGAGACGACCCTGGGGGACGATGCCGAGGCGCTCATGGAAGGTGAGGGTGAAGGTGCCGTAGTTGCTGTCATAAGACTCTATAGTTGTATATGGTTTTACCTTTGAGTGGGTTATTTGACCGAGAGCCACTGTCCGGGGGAGAGCATGATCTCGTCGACGTTCTTTCCTGGAGGTATCATCGGCATCACGTTCTCCTCCGGCATTACGTGGACGTCCAGAAGCCATGACCCGTCCTTGTCCTGGAACATCTCATGGACAGCCCCGGGAAGGTCCTCCCTTCTGTCCACGACCCTGTATGTTATGCCGTAGGCCTTGCAGATGGAGACGGAGTTTTTCAGGGTCTCGATGCACTTTTCCACGTCGCCCTCGACGCCGGTCTTGCCATCGACCTCT
>CAJOLJ010000097.1 GCA_905235445.1 uncultured Bacteroidales bacterium | reverse complement strand
ATCCCTACGAAGGTCTTGTTCTCGTACATGGCTGAGCGTAGAGCCATGTGCTCCGAGAAGAACTTTAAGTATGGTTTTCTCACTGCGTTCATGGTGGAAAGAAGACAACTTGCGATGAAGGATTTCAGCCTAATGAATAAGTTATTGGTGGCAGGCATTGTCAATGTTTAACTAAATGTAACTGAGGGGGCAAGCAGGCAGTAAGCCTACATGCGAATTTACATAAAGTTATTAACAAACACAAACATATTAACGCTTATTTAAGCATGTATTGATAAACTTTTTTAATGCCTTACAAGGTAGCCAAGGGGATTAAACACATAAACTTCCCCGAGATGACCCAGGATTGATTATTTAACATTCAACTATCAACAAATCAGAGATATATCTAATTATTTAACGAACCATTGTATGGATTCATTCGAAAAAAATATTCTCATTACGGGAGGTGCGGGGTTCATAGGCTCCCACCTTGTGAGGCATTTCGTGAGGAAGTACCCTTCCTACAGGATAATTAACCTGGATGCCCTGACTTATGCAGGGAACCTTTCCAACCTCCGGGACATCGAGGAGTGCCCGAACTACGTGTTCGTGAAAGGGGATATCTGTGACGGCGAACTTGTGAGCGGGCTTTTTCGCACCTACCGCATCGACGCTGTTATCCACCTCGCCGCCGAGAGCCATGTGGACCGCTCGGTCCTGGATCCCTTCACCTTCGCCAGGACCAATGTCATGGGAACACTGAACCTGCTCCACTGTGCGAGGACCTGCTGGGGAAGCTTGAAGGAAGGTTTCGACGGGAAACTCTTCTATCACATCAGTACGGACGAGGTCTACGGTGACCTTCCCATAACAAGGGACACCGCTCCCTATGGAGAGTCCTTCTTCACTGAGGAGACAGCCTACCGTCCCCATTCTCCCTACTCTGCCTCGAAGGCAAGCTCGGATCATTTCGTGAGGGCTTTCCACGACACCTACGGCATGCCCGTGACCATAACCAACTGTTCCAACAACTACGGGCCCTTCCAGCATCCCGAAAAACTGATTCCCCTGTTCATCAACAACATAGTGAACCGCCGTCCGCTCCCTGTGTACGGACGTGGGGAGAATGTCCGCGACTGGCTGTACGTGGAGGACCATGTGAGGGCGATAGACCTTATCTTCCATGCACGAAGAAGCGGGGCCACCTTCAACATCGGAGGTTTCAACGAGAGGCGCAATATCGATGTCATCCGAACCTTGATTTCCACCGTGGACCGGATCCTCGGCAGGGCGGAGGGCGAGGATGAGTGCCTCGTGACCTTCGTCGGGGACCGTCCCGGTCATGACCTTCGCTATGCCATCGATTCCTCGCTCCTTACCGGGGAACTCGGGTGGAAGTGCCAGGTCAGCTTCGAACAGGGCATCGAGAAGACCGTTCGCTGGTATCTTGGTCACACGAGGTGGCTTGAGGAAGTCACCTCAGGGGAGTACATGAAGTACTACGATACCATGTATTCTGGCAGGAAATAAATAGAAAACAAACACTTAACGATAGAACATACGTCATATGGCCTCGCAATTCCTCAGGAACTACCTCTCCACCATCCTCCTTCTTGTCGGGGTGATAATCGGGGGTGCCGTGGGCATCATATTCGGCCCGGGGGCCTCGGTCCTACGCCCCGTAGGGACCCTGTTCCTCAACCTGGTATTCGTGCTGGTGGTGCCCATCGTGTTCGTCTCCGTCGCCAATGCCATGATAGGGCTCAGGAAAAACGGACTCATGGGCCGGGTCCTTCTGACGGCCGTGGGAGTGTTCCTGGCCATGAGCGTTGTCGTGGCCATGATCTCCTACGCCTCCGTCCTCATCTACAATCCCTTCCAGGGAATGGAGGGAACTGGGGTGAGCGATGGGATGTCGGATGCCGCCGGGAGGTTCGAACTGCCTCTCGGGGACACTCTTGTCGCGATGTTCACGGTGAGTGATTTCGTTCACCTCCTATCCAAGGACAACCTCCTTCCCCTTGTCGTAATCGCCATTTTCTTCGGGCTCGCAGTCTCCTCCGAGGGACCCAAGGCCCAGGGGATAGCCTCTGCCCTGCAGCAGGTGGAGGGCGTAATCTTCAAGATGATGAAGTACGTCATGTACTTCGCCCCCATAGGAATCGGCTGCTACTTCGCGGATACCGTCGGTACCCTCGGCTCCCAGATAGTGGGCGGGTTCATGAAGATGCTGGTCATGACTCTCATCCTGACCCTTGTCATATTCTTTGTCCTTCACAGTGCCTATATCCTCCTTTTCACCAAGATTCCCCTCGGGACATACTGGCGGAACATGATAGAACCGTCCCTTACCGCCATGGGAACCTGCTCCAGCGCTGCCTCGATGCCCGTTACCATAGAGGCTGTGCGAGGGATGGGGGCATCCCCCGCCATCGCCCAGAGCGTAGTGCCTCTCGGAATCAACCTGCACAAGGACGGTTCCGTCCTCATCGGGATCTACAAGGTGGTCCTCGCCATGGTTGCCTTCTCGCAGTTCACCCCCTCCGTGGGGAACTTCCTGCTGGCCGCTGGGGTCACCATCCTGGTTTCCACGGTGGTGGGAGCAATCCCGATCGGCGGGATGACCGGCGAGATACTCATCTGTTCCGTCCTTGGGCTGGACCCTTCCTTCGCGGCGACCCTCCTCATCATAGGGACCCTCTGCGATATTCCCGCCACGCTTCTCAATACATCAGCCAATGCCACCGCCGCTGCGATGGTTGACGGACTGAGTGGCACTAGGGCCCGCCGTCCAGGGAAAGAGGAAGGCGCTTTGGAGACGCCGGCCCAAAACAAGTCCAATTAATCCCGTGATGGAAGTATGGTAAATGTTTCTATAAGACCTTTTCTCGCCGGAATGCTCCTTGGAGGGACGCTCCTGGCGCTCTCTTGCTGCAACTCTTCTTCTTCCCGCCTGAAATCCAAGTCCGCCATCCAGACAAAAACCCAGGGGGAACAACTCTCCCAGGAACAGTTTGTCCCTACCATAGCGGTGCCTCAGTGCGAGGATTTCATGGACCTCGTGAGCGAAGTGAAAGCTGCAGGAGGCCTTCCGGTCTTTGTTCCCGCCGATACCCCGGGCGATCTGGGGCAGTTGGCCGCTAACTGGGACGGGGCGATAATGAAGGACGGCTGGGTGAGCAAGGACAACGGGTTCAGCGTGCTTTTCTATAAGGCTGTCTGTGACCGCAATGTCCCGAGGGTCGGTTCCTCCGCCTTCTCCGATGAGATGGACCGCTCCCTCAAGAGATACCCTTCAGATGTGGTGGACTGCGCGTCCCTGACTGCGAAAGCCCGCACCTATGCACATGCCAAGAAACTGATGGACAGTATCTTCACGATAGATTCGCATGGAGACCTCCCCTGTGAGTATGACGAGGGCTGGCGTCTCGGCAAGAGAGGGGACAACCAGATAAACCTCCCCAAGATGGAAGAGGGGCATCTGGATAGCCACGTGCTCATAAGCTACCTTGGCCAGGGAGCCACCGACCCCCAGTCCGAGAAGGCCGCCTTCGCGAAGTGCGACGGCATCATCGACATGATCTACGATGATGTCAAGGACAATGAGGACAAGTGCGGGATAGTCTTCACCCCCAAGGAGGCGCTTTCCTTGAAGGCCGAGGGGAAAAAGCCTTTCTTCATCGCAATAGAGAACGGCTACGGACTTGGCGGGCAGCTTTCCTCCGTGGAACATTACGCCAGGAGGGGAGTGGTGTACATGACTCTCTCCCACACGAGGGACAACCTCCTCTGCCACTCTTCTTCCAACAGCGCCGACACCACCAAGGGCCTCACCCCCTTCGGTATCCAGGTGGTTGAGGAAATGAACCGCCTCGGCATAATGGTTGACTGTTCCCACACGAGTTCCGGGACCCTTCGGGACAGCCTTCGCTACAGCAAGGCTCCCGTCATCTGCTCCCACTCGGGTGCCATGGCCATGTATCGCCATAACAGGAACCTGACGGACTCCCAGATGAGGGCCGTGGCCGCGAAAGGCGGTATAGTCCAAGTTTACATCGTCGACTATTTCATGGACAGTGACCCCTCCAAAGTGGGGATAAACCATTTCATGGACCACCTGCTCCACACAATCGAAGTCGCCGGGGTGGACCACGCAGGCATCGGGTGTGACTTCGACGGCGGAGGCGGAGGTTGGGGCCTGAACGGGGATAACGACATGATAAACATTACGGCTCGCCTCATAGAGTCTGGATTTAATGACGAGGACATAGCCAAAGTATGGGGCGGGAACTTCCTAAGGGTCCTCTCCGAGGTGCAGGCCTCTGCTCCCGACTATCCTTTCAAGGACAGAATGTGGCGACATTGTTAACAGACATCAAGACCACCGCAAAATTCCAGCAACCTATGAGAAGTGCAGCTGATGCCACCCCCCTGGACTCCACATACGAGGAGTTCCTGACATCCCTTCGGGCAATCGTCCCCCCGGAACGCATCTACACCGATCCCCTCCGCACCCTAGCCTGGGGAACGGACGCAGGGTTCTACCGCCTGGTGCCCAGGATAGTGATTCGCTCAGGGTCCGAGGAGGAACTCTCTTCCATCCTCTCCCTTGCCAAATCCCGCAATCTGAGGGTGACATTCAGGGCGGCGGGAACCTCCCTTTCCGGTCAGGCCGTGTCGGACTCCATTCTTATCGTTGCCGGCAAGAACTGGGAGAAATACTCCTACGACCCCGCTTCCTCCAGGATAACCCTCCAGCCCGGTATAGTCGGGGAGAGGGTCAATGCGATACTCTCCAGGTGGGGACGCCGCTTCGGACCCGACCCGGCCTCCATAGGCAGCTGCATGGTGGGAGGGATTGTCATGAACAATGCCTCCGGAATGTCCTGCGGAATCCATGCGAACTCGGACAGGATGCTCACCGGGATGCGCATCGTCCTTGTGGATGGTACCGTCCTCGATACCGCATCCCCCCAGAGCAGGAGGGAGTTCCGCCACAGCCATCCCGAGATAGTCGAGGGCATAGAGGAACTCCGTGATGAAATCCAGAGGACCCCGTCCCTGTCATCTCTCATCAGGTATAAATACTCCATCAAGAATGTAACGGGGCTCAACCTTCTTCCTTTCATCAAATACTCCGACCCCTTCGACATTATAGCACACCTGATGGTGGGATCCGAAGGGACCCTCGCTTTCATGAGCGAGGTCACCATGGACACTCTCCCGGTGCTTCCCTACAGGGCCAGCGCTATGATATACTTCCCGACCATCGTGGAAGCGGCCAGCGGGGTGGTGGCAATGAAAGCGAAGAAGATAAACATCACCGCAGCTGAACTCCTGGACAAGAGGTCCCTCGCATCGGTGGGCGACCCCGTTTACCTCGAGGCCCTCTCGAAAGACCCCGATGGCTGTGACCTTACGGCCGTCCTTACCGAGGTCCAGGCTGAGACCGAGACTGAACTGCGCTCCCTCATCAGGCAGGTCAAGGGCGCCCTGAAGCCTTTCGGGGTGAAGGTGGAGTTCACCTCCGACCCTGCCGTCTACGGAAAATACTGGGCCATCCGCTCGGGGATATTCCCTATGGTGGGGGGAATGCGAAAGGAGGGCACCACATGCCTTATCGAGGATGTGGCCTTCCATCTGGAGGACCTGCCAAGGGCCACCGCCGATCTTTCCGCCCTTCTTGACCGTCACGGCTACACGGACTCCTGCATCTACGGCCATGCCCTCGAGGGGAACTTCCATTTCATAATAAACCAGTCCTTCAGCACCCCCGAGGAAGTGAATAGGTACGAGGATATGATAAGGGACGTGGCGAAGATTGTCGTGGAAAAATACAGGGGCTCCCTCAAGGCGGAACACGGCACCGGACGCAACATGGCTCCCTTCGTCGAGTATGAATGGGGGAAAGAGGCCTTCAGCGTCATGAAAAGGGTCAAGGCCCTCTTCGACCCGGACAATCTCCTCAACCCCGGGGTCATATTCAATGATGACCCGAAGTGCTTCATCAGGGACTTCAAGAGCCTCAGCATCATAAAACCTGCGACTTCGGATCACGGGCCTGAGCTCCTTGCCACCTATACCGCCCTCAACAAATGCATTGAATGCGGATTCTGCGAAGTGAACTGCCTCTCCTGCGGGTTCACCCTCTCATCAAGGACCAGGATCGTGGCCCGTCGTGAGATAGCGCGCCTGCAAGAGAGGGGAGAAGACAGTCCCCGCCTCCGCTCCCTCCTCAGGGAATACCTCTATTACGGGGATACCACCTGTGCCGGGGACGGGCTTTGCTCCACTTCCTGCCCGATGGGCATAAATGTCGCCGACCTTACCCATCAGCTACGTGGCGAGAGAATGCACCCAGGGACTCTCTCCTATGCCACAGGCAAGGCTGCCGCATCCCATTTCGCCCTGACCAAGAACCTCGTGCGGGGGACTCTGAGGATGGCGTCCCTTGGAAGGAAAGTACTGGGTGAGAAGGGAATGAGTTCGTTTGGAAGGGGACTGCACAAGATGGGCGTGCCGCTGTGGACACCCTCGATGCCTGGGCCGTACCACGTAGGCTCTTCCTTTGTCGGGAAGTGCAATGAGGTGTCCTCCGGCAGCGAGTCCCCCCTTAAAGTGGTATACTTCCCCTCCTGCATCAACCAGACAATGGGCCCTGCGAGGCACACTCCTTATACGCGTCCCCTTGTCGAAGAGATGACAGACCTCCTTCACAAGGCCGGGTATGAAGTGATATTCCCCGAGGGCATGGAGCACCTGTGCTGTGGGACCATATGGGAGAGCAAGGGAATGAAGGAGGTGGCCGACAGGAAACTCTCCGAACTGGAAGAGGCGCTGTGGAAGGCCTCCGAGGGCGGAAAATATCCTGTCATATGTGACCAGAGCCCTTGTCTGCACCGCATGAAGAAGGGCATATCCCGCATGAAACTCTACGAGTGTGCGGAGTTTATCCAGGAATTCCTGCTGGGTCGTCTTCGCATCGAAAGGACAGCGGAGAAGATATCCGTGCATGTCACCTGCTCCATGAGACTCATGGGAAAGGCCGATACGATAGTGTCCCTTGCCAGGATGTGCTCCAGTGACGTGGTCGTCCCGGAGGGAGTCGGTTGCTGCGGCTTTGCAGGGGACAAGGGCATGATGAATCCGGAACTGAATGCATACGCCCTCCGGAAACTTCAGGACCAGGTCCAGGACGTAGCTGTCGGATACTCGAACTCCCGTACCTGCGAGATAGGCCTGTGGACGAACTCAGGTGTGCCGTACGTATCGATCGTATACCTTGTCAATAGCCATGCCCGGGCAATTGACTGAGAATAATTTAGACCAGTTGTTTTTCCTTCACACCAAACACACCCCCAGTCATGGCCCTTACAAATCATGTATCACAAAAAATGGTGGTTACCACCGTCAAACTTAACTTCACTAATTTCTCCCTTGCCGAGCTTCTGAGGCGTTTATCGAAAGAAGAACTGCAGAAGTTCGCTGACAAAATCGACATTTACCTTCCACATTCCCACCGCAAGGACCAACAGGCCGAGGAACTTGCAAGCGCAATAATAGAGGAACCGATCAATACGCTCAGGCAGTTCTCGAACCGCGACTTGGACATCATCAGGGCCATCGTTGCCGCAGGTGGGGTGTCGGGGTCCCGGTAAAGCATCTGCCGAAGAGCATCTACAAGATACAGAAACTGCATCTTGTAGTTACATACCTCGACCCCCTGGGCAAACAGGACCTCGTGTATATGCCCGACGAGTTGAGGGAGTCCTTCGCCAAGGAGATGGCCTCCCCGGATTTTGAGATGAGGGTGGCGATGAGCGCAAGGGATGAGAGGTTCCTTGGTTTGCTGAGTTCCCTATACGGAATGAGGGGCGAATAGTGATTCCTCGCAACATGCGGGGACCGTCCCAAGACCGTGTCGAGGGGCCCTATGCCTTCCTGTCCCAGAGGATGAGCCTTGTGAGGTTGCAACCGATGAAGTTGCCCACCACTATGCTTATATACAGGAGCAGCACAGACCATGAGTACATGCTCCAGGGGGCTGCCAGGTAGTAGAATGCATCTGCGATAGAGTGCGGAAAGCCGCAGAAGATGAAAAGGGGAACTCCGAACAGAAGCGGCCACCACGACCCGTTGCGGGCATGCTTGACTGCGGTGGTCATTATGAAACCGCAGCCTATCGCAAGGGCACCGCTTTGGAGGATCCCGGCTGAAAGACGCCCGGTGAGGATCTTTGCCGCATTCTCCTGTATCGGGAGAGGGGAGACCCTGGCTAGCAGCCCTACGAGAAGGCATCCTACGATGTTCCCGACGAGGATAAGACACAGGGGGCCTATTTCACCCTTGTCCTGGATGAACCCCGCCGTCCCGGTATAGAGCTTGAATTTGTACAGCACCACTGCGCTGAGTCCGAATGTGAATACCACGGGACCGGCGATGCCGCCGATTGCCAGGTTCCCGAAACCTGCTACCCCGATGCAAATTCCCGCAAGTACCGAGGACCGCAGGATGTCAAGTGTCTCTTTTGCCATTATGGATAGTGTGTGTTTGTAAGTCTCTTCCTATCTGAGGGTCCCAGTCCATGAACCAATCCTGTCCCCCAGGTCGGACCAAACCCCTTCCTTGCCTATCTCATTGTACAGTTCGTGCCTCATCCCTGGGTACATCTTTCCCATTACGTCAAGGTATCCGGCCTGGCGCAGCTTTTTCAGGGCCGCCTCCCATTTGCGCCTTCCCCCAAGGCACGGGTCGTCCTCTCCCGCCATAAACCATATCGGCAGATAGGGACTGCTCACCTTGTAGCCTTTGAGGGAATAGCAATCCTCCATCAGGTCCAGGAATGCGTAGTATCCGTTCAGTGTGAGCGGATATCCGCACAGCGGGTCCCTCTCGAATTCCTCGACTACCGCACTGTCCGAGCATATCCAGGCACAGGGGGAGGAACCTGAGGGAAGTTTTCTTGCATAGAACCGGTTCGCCAACTCATTGAATAATGGAATGACCCTGCGCCACCCCCTCTCCTTGCCACCGTACAGGAGTGCGAGGACTCCAATCATGGCTTTGCCCAGCGGTGCCAGTGAGTTATATGGGGGCGAACTGCTCAAAATCAGGCCGTCTATCGTGCCGTCATGCTCCTTGAGATAGCATCTCGCAATCAGGGACCCCATGCTATGCCCATAAAGATAGACCCGTTTCCCGGGATAAGTATCCCTTATCCATTTGTTTACTGATAGGACATCCTCGACCAGGCCCCTGGCCTTGGCACTGTACATGTAACCCAGGTCACCGGGGTCCTTCACGCTCTGCCCGTGCCCCCTGTTGTCATGCACTACGCAGATGTATCCGCAGGAGGAGAGGTACTGCATCATGGGGAAGAATCTCTCCTTGTACCCGGATACGCCGTGGATCATCTGGATTACTCCTGCGGCATCACTGGGATCCAAATCGGGCGGCTCGGTAGCGAGTACACTCAGGAGCAGGTCATCACTCGATGCTGCTATTCTGAAGGTCCTGGTCATGGGGTGGGTGCTTGTCTTTACTGCTCCTCTGCCCAGGAGTCTATCTTATGCTGTATGTCAGCCCATACCCCTTCCTTGCCGACCTCGTTGTGGATCTCGTGCCGCATCCCGGGATACATCTTGCAACTGACCGACTGGTAGCCGACGCCTCGGAGTGCAGCCTGGGCATTGTCCCAGCTCTGCTTGTTGACAATGCAGGGATCCAGTTCCCCGGCTATGAACCAGATGGGCAGGCGCGGACTGTTCACCTTGTAACCTTTGGGGCTGTAGCAATCTACCATGAGGTCCATGAGGCTGTAGTATCCGTTGAGAGTGAACGGGAACCCGCTCAGGGGATCCTGGTCATATGCTTCCACCACCTTGGGGTCCGTGCAAATCCATGCGTTGAGGGAGGAACCTGCGGGTAGCCCCTTCGCATACTGGCCGGTTGACATTTTTGTGAACAGCGGAACTACCTTGCGCCAGGCCTTGTCGTTGCCTCCGTTAAGGAGTGCCGTCGCACTTATCATGGCCTTGCCCATGGAAGCCATCGAGTTCGCTGAGGGAGAACCGCATACGATGAGCCCGTCAATGGTGTCGTCATGCTCCTTGAGGTAGCATCTGACTATGAGGGAACCCATGCTGTGCCCGTAGAGATAGACCTGCTTGCCTGGATAGGACTGCTTGATCCATTTGTTGACAACCAGTACATCCTCCACAAGACCCCTGGCCTTGCCAGTGTACATGTATCCGAGGTCGGAGGGATCCTTGACACTCTGTCCGTGCCCCCTGTTATCATGCATTACACATATGTATCCCTTGGAGGAAAGGAACTCCATCATCGCTATATACCTCTCTTTGTGCTCGGCCATGCCGTGCACCATCTGGATGACGGCTACTGCGTCACGGATGTCTATGTCCTGGGGTTCGGTGGCGACTACGCTGAGGTACAGGTCGTCGCAGGATGCTTTGAGTTTGCAGGTACGGGTTGCCATAACGTGGTTTTATAAACAGGGTTAAGATGTCACAAGTCCAATTCTATATGTAAGGAAAAGGGGAGTGCCCTCTATTCCCGAACAAAGAATTATGATGTCGCAAATTTAATATTTTGCAACTGTTTATGCTAACCCTGAAACAGAAAACGAATTGGACCGGCTGAAGGCTTATCCTA
>CAJOLJ010000096.1 GCA_905235445.1 uncultured Bacteroidales bacterium | reverse complement strand
CATCTATCTCCCCACCGAGGTCGGTTAAGAACCTGTAGGCTATACCGTCGTCGTAGGCCCGCCACTCAACGGAGTAGTTTCCCTTGAACTTGAGGGTAAGATAGTTGTAGTTGTCCTGGATGGTGGAGAACTTCATGGCAATGAAGGGCTTTATTGTCCCTGAGTGAGTGCCTGAAGTTGCTTTGAGAAGTTTCACGTCCTTTCCGAGGACTTTGTCACCGAGGTCCATGGACAGGGTGTTTCCCGTCATGACGGGTTTGCCGTCGGAGAATACGTCATAGCTAAGTGACCCGTCCAGGTTGACATCAACCCTTAGGCGTCCGTCGGGGGAAGAGAGGCTTCTGACCTTCCCGGGAGCGGCAAAAGACAGGGTGCAGGCAAGTGTCAGCAGTCCCGAGAGAAGGAGGACACGCCGTGTTTGATTGAAAAATGAAATCGTATGCATAGGTGGGGGGTATTTTTCATTTCCAAGTGAGCACAAATATACAAAATCCATTGTTATATTGGATGCCGCCGTGAAGAGGGAACCGGCGTTTTCCCGGGTAAAGGCTGCAAGTTCATTGTAAAACAGGAATAACTGCCTATATTTGGTTCCCGGGAAACCTCCTTCGGCGAAGTTCCCCCTCCTCATTCCACTTGACAATAAGGCTTTAACCTGCTCATATGAAAAGAAGACATATCCTTGTGACCTCGGTCCTCCTTCTGGCCCTTGGCACCGCGGCCCCTGCCCAGACCAACCTCCAGGTGTTTTACGATTTCGGGAAGGACCGCCATCATGTGACCACCACCCTGGAAGGATTCTATAACGACAGCTGGGGGAACACTTTCTTCTTCGTCGACCATTACTACAATTCCAGGGATGCCAAAGGGAGGGTGGAGGCCCCTTCCGGAACGTACTTCGAGATTGAGCGGTGCCTTAATTTCTGGAATGACACACCCCTCTCTCCCCTCAGCCTCTACCTTGAGTACCAAGGGGGCGTGTACCAGGGCTTCAATATCAAGAATTCCTTCCTGTGCGGGGTGGACTATTTCCTGCATTCCAAGGACTTCCGAAGAACACTCAACCTGAAGGTCCTCTACAAGTACATCCACTCGGGAAAGAGTGACGTTCCCCTCCAGTTCTCCGCAGTATGGGGCATGAAGGACCTCTTCGGGGTCAAGGGCCTTCGCTTCAGCGGGTTCATGGACTTCTGGCGGGAGGACCACATTCTGTTGACCGAGTATGGCGGTACCCCTCTTTCCTCTCCTAGGCTGTCCCATGCCGTTTTCCTGACGGAGCCCCAGCTTTGGTACAATGTGGGGCAGTTTTTCGGCGTGAATAATCTCAACCTAGGCGGTGAAGTGGAGTGCAGCTTCGATTTCGGTACCGTACAGGGATTCTGCGTGAGGCCGTGCCTGGGAGCGAAGTGGGTGTTCTGAAGCATCGGGAGCGGGGAAGGGTGAAGCGCGGGGGAGGCTGTGTGACAACAATAACTAAGACAATCAACAAACGTAATCTATCATAGCTATGTTCTACCGTATCAAAATCAAGCTTAGAGGCATAACCAAGCCACCCGTATGGAGGATAATGGACCTTGACGGGAAAACCACTCTCGAAGGCCTCTCCGACAACATCCGATATTCTTTCGGATGGTCTCCTTTCCACATGTCCCGACTTGAGCTTCCCCAGGGCTATGTGGACATTGGTGGTTTCGAACATGACGAGAACCTGGACGTTCCCATAAGCGAGGTGCTCTGCGAGGGCATGAAGTTCAGGTACATCTACGATTTCGGGGACTGGTGGGTCCACGACTGCACTGTCCTGGATGTCCTCCAGACCAAGAGGGAACGTCCCCCGAAGAAATGGGAAAGCGGGGCGGCTCCTCCCGAGGACTGCGGCGGGGCAGCCAGGTATATGTGGATGAAAAAGGTCATGGAAGACCCCGATGACCCCGACTATGACGAGGTAAATGAGTGGTTCGGAGTCGAGGAAGGGGAGACTTTCGACCCTGATGACACTTTCTCCAAATGGTGAGCCTTCCCCTTTCCAAGATTTCAGAGGACTTCCTCGGGCAGGGATGACCCCTCCCACGGAGTCCTCTTTTTCTGTCCGCCCCCGACAAAATCTTCCTCTCATCGGTCAAAATGTTTCCAAAAAGGGACCGGCGCTTCATTTTGTTCATACTCAAAAGTCTTTGACACAATATTTATAGTCCCGGGGGAGGCTATTTCCTATTTTTGGATGCACTAAAAAAGCATCCGGCATGATTTCACCAAGAAACAGATCCCTCATTCTTCCGCTTGTCCTCCTGCTCGTTTTCGTGGGAGCGAAGGCATCTGCCCAGGGCCTCTCTCTCGGGGACAAGGGCTACCTGGAAAAACGTGGAGTCAATGTCATGGTATATTCCAACCCGTTCAGCGCCATCTTCTACGATGAGAAGCGCTCCGGGATCGACATTGTCCATCACGGGGAGCTGACCGTCACCAACGGCGGAGTCCGCCTGAACGAGACTCCCGAGCAGTGGGACCTGGTTCCCGAGATGGAGAGCCGGGACGTGGACCCCGCCACCGGGGAAATCTCCGTGAAACTCTATTTCAAGGAATACGAACTGCGTCCCACCATCAAGGTCGCCCCCAAGGGCGAGGGGTTCACGGTCAAGGTCTTCCTTGACAAGTCCCTCTCCCCGGACATCGTGGGCAAGGCCTGCTTCAACCTTGAGTTCCTCCCTTCCGCCTACTGGAAGCATTCCTACATAGCTGACGGGGAAGTGGATTATTTCCCGAGATACCCTGGGTTCGACACCTCCCTTCGTCCCCTCTCCGACAAGGCCGCTCAGGTGAACGGGCTCATAACCGCAGATCTCCGTGGCCGGGATGAGTTCCCGGTGGTGGAACCTCTTGCCAGGGCCAGGACTTTCGTTCTTGCCCCCGATGAGCCCACCCGTCTCGTAAAGGTGTCCTCCGACACTGAAATCCAGCTATATGACGGACGTATCATAGCCCAGAACGGATGGTTCGTGCTGCACTCTTTCCTTCCCGCTGACAAGACCGGTGAAGTCCTGCAGTGGTACGTGGAGCCTTACTCCGTCCCCCACTGGGTCCGCCCCGAGGTAATCGGGTTCTCGCAGGTCGGCTACACTCCTTCAAGAAAGAAGGAGGCCATCCTGGAGATTGACCCCGAAGATACCCCCGCACCGGTGCTTAATGTCTACAAGGTAGAGGCAGACGGTACCAGGACTCTCGCGAAGGCCTCCCCGCTCGAGAAGTGGGGAAGATACCTTCGCTACGACTACTACAAGGCGGATTTCTCCGACATTACCGAAAAGGGCATCTACCTGCTCGAGTACCGGGGCCGCACCACGAACGTGTTCCCCATTGCGGACAACGTCTACGACAAGGTCTGGTATCCGACCCTCGACGTGTGGTTCCCCGAGCAGATGGACCACATGCAGGTGAAGGAAGGGTACAGGGTATGGCACGGGGCCCCTCACATGGATGACGTGGTCCAGGCACCCGTGGACGTGCTTCATTTCGATAACTTCCAGATGGGAAGCGAGTACTTCTCACCTTATACCGCATACCAGTTCATAGAGGGGTTTGACCGGGGCGGCTGGTTCGATGCCGGAGACTTTGACATCGAGGGAGGCTCCCATGCCAGCGTGGTCCTGGAGATGGCCACCCTCTGGGGTGAGTTCCGCCCCGGGAGGGACGAGACCATGGTGGACCAGGAGAACAAGTACGTGAACATCCATTTCCCCGACGGGAAGGCTGACCTTCCCCAGCAGATAGAGCACGGGGTGCTCCCGCTCGTGACGATGGTCGAGAAGATCGGCCATGCCTGCCGGGGCATCAACCATGCGACCCTCTATCAGTACAACCGTCTCGATGAACCGGGCACCATCACGGACAATAAGCACCTTACCGGTGACGAGAGGTGGCTTTTCACCTACTCCAACCCAGGGCTGGAGATGCAGTTCTGCGCAGCCCTTGCCGCTGCGGCAAGGGCCCTTGTGGAGCAGAACCCGGATCTGTCGGCTCGCTGCCTCGCCGCCGCAGTGAAACTGTGGAATGACAATGTGAAGGACGGAAAGAATACCAGGGCAACCCTTAGCTCGGCCTATCAGCTCTACCTGGCGACTTCGGACAGGAAGTACCTGAAGGGATGGAAGGAAGAGATGCTTGCATCCCTCCAGCCCATGACGCCTCCTTCCGGAAGGAGGGGCACAGGGAACGTACCCATGATGATGGGTAACATAAGACTTGCCCTGCAGGCCGTCCCCATTATGGACGAGCAGTACAGGCAATCCCTCAGGCCCGCAGTCCAGAGGCTTCGCGCCCAGCTTGACGAAATGTCCCGCCAGAACCCTTACGGGGTGAATGTGTACGGTGGGGGATGGGGAAGTACAGGCTCCATCGTCAACCAGGGCATCAATGCCTACTATGCGAACAAGTATTTCCCGGATATCGTATCCGTCGAGGACGTGTTCCGCTCCGCGGACTTCATCTACGGATGCCATCCTTACCATAACCTCTCACTGGTTGCCGGCGTGGGCGTCTCTCCCAAGAACGTAATCTACGGTAACAACCGCGCCGACTTTTCCTTCATAGCCGGAGCCCTCGTGCCGGGATTCCTGCTGCTGCAGCCTGACTACATCGAGAACAAGGATGACTGGCCGTTCTTCTGGGGACAGAATGAGGCCACGATAGGCGGGAATGCCTGCGGGAATGCCTCCTACATGACCTTCGGGTACATGCTTGGAACATTGACTGAAAAATAATATAAGGTAATAATAATTGTTGGTTGTTGTTAATATGCTTTGTCCGGGCTGTGAAGCCAGGACAGGTAGGAAAGAGGCCGGTCTCCTAGGGTGGGAGGCCGGCCCCTTGGCATTATGGGAGGATGTCCTCCCTCTCTTCCCTACAGTGTCGGGGCCTTCGTCCCTGAGTAGGTGAGGAATACTTTCATCGGGGTGGGGGCCCTGTTGTCCCAGGCATAGTAGGGAATGAGGGAAAGGGGACCGGGGCCTCTTCCCGAAGCCTCAATCCTCACTATCCCGCCCAGCTCATCGCTGTTGTATGTGGCCTTGAAAGTGGTGTCGTCCCCGATGGTCGCATCATCGTAAGTCCCCTCATTGTCAATTCCCTCCATGCAGTAGATGACGGGACCTCTCTGTACTGCGCACAGTCCCTCGTCCTCCTTGACCCTGGGGTCGGCAAAAACCACGGTGGGAGCCATGTCCAGATCCAGGATGACCCCGTCCCCGTCATTCCACCTCCCATCCACGACAGCATAGCCGTCCTTCATGACGTAGGGGAGGCTCTTCCCGTTTTTGTCCGTGATGCTGAAAGAGGGGCACCATGACGGTATCCTCAGATGCAGGGCCTTCTTGAGGGTCTTGGGGGTGCGGAGGGTGATTTCGATGTGCCCGTCCCAGGGGTAGAGGGTCTGCTGTGTTATTGTGACGGAGGGGAGGATCTCGGCACTGCTTCCCGCATACAGGTTCACCCAGAGGCCATCTTCGCTTTTCCCGTAAATGAAACTTCCCACCGATGGCAGGAAACGGCATATCTGGCTGGGACAGCATGCGCAGCCGTACCAGTTCTGGCGGTGGTGGTCCCCGTCGGACTCGAGGGGATTCACGTAGAAGAAACGGTCCCCCTGCAGGGATATCCCGCTCAGGGCGGCATTGTACAGGGACCTTTCCAAAACGTCTATGTACTTCCCCTCACCCGTCATCCTGTTCATCCTCCAGTTCCACAGGATGAGCCCCACCGAGGCGCAGGTCTCGCAGTAGGCGCTCTTGTTGGGCAGGGAATAGTCCGTCGTGAAACCTTCATTGGAGGAGGACTGGCCGATTCCGCCGGTGATGTACATGTTGCGCAGTACCACGTCGTCCCACAGCCTGTCAAGAGCCTCCCTGTAGGCGGTGTTAGCGGTGTACGAGGCCACATCGCTCATCCCGCAGTACAGGTACATGGCCCTCACCGCATGCCCGCTTATGTCGGTAGCCTCCCCTACCGGTACCTCATCCTGGTAGTATATCGGCTTCCACACTCTCCCGTCACCGTGGCTTCCGTGACCATGTCCCCTCTCCTCGAGGAGCCAGGATGCGAAATCCAGGTATTTTCTCTCCCCGGTGACTTCGTACAGCTTCACAAGGGAGAGCTCGATTTCCTCATGGCCAGGTACCCAGTCCCTTTTCCCGGGTCCGAATACGCTCATCATGTGGTCAGCCATCTTGATGGCCACGTCCAGGAGGGTGCGCTTTCCAGTTGCCTTGTAATAGGCTACGGCCGCTTCTCCGAGGTGGCCCGCACAGTACATCTCGTGCTTGTCCATGTCAGTCCACCTGTCCTGGAGCCCGGTAAGGGTGTAGAAAGTGTTGATGTACCCGTCCGGCTGCTGGGCTGCGGCGAACTTCGCTATCCACTCGTCGCATTTGGCCTCCAGGGCAGGGTCGGGACTGCCCACAAGCGAGTATGCCATGCCCTCGAGGGCCTTGTACACATCGGAGTCATCGAAGAAAATGCCCGAGTGCTCTCCTTCCCCGAGTGCTGCATTCTCGAAATTGCGGATCCTCCCGGTCTGGTTCTCTATCTGGTCTATGCAAACGGGCAGGGTCGTGCTCTTGTGCTTTTGAAGGCGGTCTGACCAGAAGGAGTCGTTTATGGTGACCTCCGAGAAATAGACAGGGTCAAGCACTTTGGAGGCGCCTAGGCTTCCCTCCTTCTTGCAGGAGGGGAAAAGAAGCGCTCCGAGAAGGGCTACCGCACAGCATGCGGGGATGAAAGAAGGGCGACGGGGTGTCATGGCAGGGGGATTTGTCTGAAAGGGGAAGTGTGATTACTTGAGTACGGAGGAAAGCCAGGCGTATGCCTCGGGGACATCATAGTCTCCGCTGTGGGGCCTTAGCCAGGCGAAGCCGACATTGCTGTCCCTGACTTTGGGACTTGACTTTATGGAGTAAAACAGGGTGGCCTCGACGGCGAAGGAGTTGTCACGGTCATCCATCCCGTGACGCACGTACCAGAAGGGAGCCGTGTCGGATGTGCCCTCCAGGAGGTAGTCGATGGCGCTTGTCATCTTGATTTCCTTTGCAAGGGCCCGTCCCTCATCGGTTTTCATGTACTGCTCCCAGTCAAGTCCGGTGTCATCTTTCCCCACTCCGTTCTTCCTGGAGTCATTGTCCCAGGAGTAGGCATTGAAGGGAGCATAGGGCTGGGCGGGGGTGCCGAAGAGGTTGTCCTCGTTCTGGGATGCGTCGTAAAGACCTGTGTTGGAGAATGCGGGGGCCACTTTGAGGGTGGTGTATTTGGCGAGATAATAAAGGTGCTTGTCCAGGTCGTAGCTGTAGGTGCCGTCCTCGTTGAAGACAAGCCACCCGTTGGAGACCCGGTGACGGGCGGCAGCGGAGCCGTCCTGTGCCCCCTGCTGTCCTTCCCCGGGAGTGCCCTGGGGCCTAGCCTGTCCCCCCTGGGGACCGCCCTGGGGTCTTGCCTGTCCCCCTTGGGGACCACCTGCGTTCCTGGGACCACGTGGACCCCGGACCCTGATTTCCTGCTCCATGTCCTTTTTCATCTGCTCAATGCCGAACTCCTCGATGCTCCGCTCTATCTCCTCTTTCATGAGAAGGGTGATGTACTCACGCAGGTTGGAGGAGTCGATGGGGTTGCCTTCCCCGTCCTTCAGCCCGAGAGAGTTGAGGTAGGGAGGGTACATTTCGGCAAGGCACTCGGATGCTTTCATCACCGTAGCCTCGTCAGCATTGGGATAATTCATCTCTCCCGTGAGATAGAGGACCTTCCTGGTATCATGGAACAGCCACTCATAGCCGTAGCAGGAATGTCCCAGGTCCGTTATGGGACAGTATGCGATTACACCGTAGACGTTGTCTCCCATCCCTGGTGTCGAGACGAGGGATCCGTCCCCGGTACGGGTGATACCGGCCGCCCCGATCTCATAGAGGCCCTCGAAGAAGTCGGGACTGTTGCCGCTGGCTGCAATGAGGGTGGACAGGGCTCCTCCTCCGGATGTGCCGGTAATGATGATTTTCTCGGTATCCCCGGCGGGAAGGGCCTTCCTGTTGTAGCGGAGGTAACGTATCGCTGCCTTGGTGTCAACCATGGTGGCGGGGGAGTGACCGAGGTACTTGCCTTCTGTGGGACCGTTGCTGCGGCTTCGTGCGCCATAGGATACCACCACATAGCCATTCTTGAGGGCGACCCCTACTTTGTCACGGGTGCTGTCATACTCCCGTTCCTCGTTTATGGTGGCTGTGGGATAGGAGTTTGCCTGCCAGCCTGCATTGTTCACGTAGAACATGATGGGCGAGGACTTGGTCGCGCCGGCGGGAATGTAGATGTTGATCTTCTGGTCCTCGGGACGATTCGGTGCCGTCACATAGGTACCGCAGTACCAGGTGACCTTGACGGGGTTTCCGTCGACGGTCGCGGTCAGGGTTGTCCTGGTGGCTTTGCGAAGGTCTATGCCACGGTCTTTGGCATAAAGTCCAGGGAGAGCGCACTGCGCTGCGAGGGCCACTGAAAGGAGCAGGGTGAGTGTTCTTTTCGTCATTTTGCTTTCTTTAAAGATTATGGTAATTGGTGTGTAGCTGCCGTCCGTTGTGTGCAGCCTTTCTGGATTGATGGCATACTAAGGTATTTCGAAAGACCCTTTGAGGCGGATGTCCTTGGAGGATGATCCCACCATCAGAGTGAATGTGCCGCTCTCAAGGGTGAAATTCATGTCCTTGTCCCAGATGGAAAGGTCACGGGGAGAAAGGTGGAAGCTCACCTGGGCGCTCCTGCCCGCCTCCAGGTGGATTCTCTCGAACCCGCGGAGGACCTTGGTGTAGGTCGTGACCGAACTGACGTCATCCCGGATATAGAGCTGCACCACCTCGTCCCCGTCCATGTCCCCTGTGTTGGTGACCGTGAGAGTGGCGGTGACTTCCTGTCCCTGGACTTTGACATCAAGGTCCGAGTACTCGAAGGAAGTGTAGCTCAGTCCGTGCCCGAAGGGGTAGAGCTCTCCCCAGAGGGATATGCTCGCCCTCTCGTCGGAGCCCGGTTTGAAGGGGAAGGCGAAAGGAACCTGTCCGACGCTTTTCGGGAAAGTCACGCTTAGGCGGCCCCCCGGATTGTAGTCCCCGAAAAGGGCCTGTGCCACTGCCTGTCCCGTGAACTCACCGGGTTCCCATGCATGGATGATTCCCTTGACCATCCTGTCGGCATAGTTTATGGTCTCCGCCCTTCCGTCAAGAAGCACAAGTACGGTGGGGACACCTGTCTCGACCACTGACCTGAGCAGGAGTTCCTGCCTGCCCGGAAGGTCCAGGCCCGTCCTTGAGCGGTCCTCTCCCACGGTTTTCTCATTGCCGCCGAGAACAAGGATGGCGACATCAGAGCTTTTCGCAAGTTCCACGGCCCTCTCCAGGGCCGCTTTCTCATCATCCCCCAGGGGAAAATCGAATACCTCGCTTTCGGGGAAGTGCGGGTCAACTATGTCGCAGCCCTTGCTGTAGGATACCTCCGAGTGGGGCAGCAGTTCCTTGATGCCCTGATAGACGGTCTTGAATGCGGGGTCGGCGGGACCGTACCTGCAGACAAGAAGGTCCTTCTCGTCGGCATTGGGACCTATGACGGCAATCTTGCGGGTATCTTTTGAAAGGGGGAGAATGCCTCCTTCATTCTTGAGGAGGACAAGCGATTCCCTGGCGGCACGAAGTGCCACGGCCTGGTGTCCCGGGCTGTGGATGATTCTCTCGGCCTGCTCCCCGTTCCCCCTGTAAGGGTCATCGAAAAGACCCAGCCAGAATTTCACCCTCAGTATCTCACGTACCCTTTCATCCAGGGTCTCGATGGAGACCTTGCCGTCCCTGACGGCATCCCTCAGGGGGAGAATGAAGGATTCCGGGGTCCTGAAAGTAGTCCTGACATTGAGCCCCGCATTGACTGCCATAGCGACCGCATCCTCATAGTCGGATGCGACGAAGTGCTTGTCACTTAGGAACTCCACTGCCTCGCTATCCGATACGACGTACCCTCCAAAGCCCCACTCAGTGCGGAGGATATCGGTCAGGAAGTATTTGCTTCCCGTAATGGGGACTCCGTCATAGTCGTTGTATGAACTCATGACCCCCATTGCCCCCGCTTCCTGGAAAGCCACCCTGAAGGGTTCGAGATAAAGGGTCCTCATTTCCCGTGGAGCTATGTGGGGGTCGGTACGGGTCCTTCCGTCCCGTCCTCCGACGGGAACGCTGTACACCGCGAAATGCTTTGGCGTGGAAACGAGCCCATTTGACTGCAGGGCGAGGACCATCCTTCGCCCGAGTTCACTCACGAGGTAGGGATCCTCCCCGTAGGACTCTACGCAGCGGCCCCACCTCGGGTCCTGGGCCAGGTCCAGGATGGGGGAGTAGATGTTGGTATAACCCAGTGCTGCCGCTTCCCTGGCTTCGACTTGCCCGATTTCAGTGATGAGGTCCTTGTCCCACGAAGCACCCTGCCCGCACTGGGCGGGAAAGAAGGTGCAGTGGGCATGGCAAAGTCCGCGGATTCCTTCGTTCGTGAAATCGACCGGGATGCCCAGCCTCGTTTTCTCGACAAAGAAACGCTGGATTTCATGGATGGCGTCCACATGTTTGGTGAAGGGGACTGCGTAGGAAAGGCCGCGGCTGCCGATGCCGTTATGCTCCTCGTCGATGTTCCCGATGCCGTCCTTCCAGACCCTGTCCATCCATCCCGCCGTGGGAAGGTCGTCCTCCAGGACCCTGCCCGAACCGTAAAGGGTCGCCATCTGGCAGGTCTTCTCTTCGAGTGTCATCCTGGACAGTAGGTCGGAGACTCTCTCCTCGGTCCCCCTGGCGGGATCCTCATAGATGTCCTTGACCCCGTTCTTGTTGAAGTCAATCCATCCGGTGTGGTATATTTCCTGTGAAAACAGGAGGGCGCCTCCCCCCTGGAGAAAAAGGAGGGCCGGGAGGAGGGTTGCTGCTTGGCGAAGTACGGTAAATGAAGCTTTCATGCCCAAAGCTACTAAAAAATCCTTTCCCGTGTGCTGCGACCAAGGCTATTTGTCTTAATAATGTAGGTGGAATTCGTGCAGAAAACTTATCTTTACGGAAATTTGGAATAAGAGTGTCCCATGGCCTACATATCCGCTCGCTTCGCTCTCCTTCGAAACCCTTCGCAAGGAGCCGGGGAGTGGCGCTGCTCCTGCTTCTTGCCATCCTTCCCGGTTCGGGATGCTTCCTGTCCTGCGTGAAGCTTTCCGTAGACGACCCCCTCCCGTCCCTGCCCTTTCCCGAGGCGGAGTGGATTACCCACATAAGCGGGACAGCCAAAGTGTGTTCCCTCTCCATCCCGGGGGCCCATGACAGCGCCACTTCTACCCTCTGGACACCGGTAGTTGACAATTTCGCAAAGACACAGACACTTTCCATAGGAGAACTGTGGGATGCGGGAGTCAGGGCCTTCGACCTTCGTCCTGCCGTAGGCGGGAATGGCTCCCTGCAGATATACCACGGCCCTTTCTCAGCCCACATTTCCTTCTCCGAGTGCATCGGGACCATCCTCTCCTGCCTGGGGGCACATCCCGGGGAGTTTGCGGTAGTGCTCATCCGGCACGAAGTGGAAGGGGATGAAGGGTCCCCCTCCTGGGAAAGCCTCATGAGGGAGGAACTCTCCTCCCTGCCGGGGAACAGGGTCCGGGAGACTTTCTCCCCGGACCTTACGGTAGATGATATGAGAGGACGGATACTGTTCCTTTCCAGGAACACCTATGAAGGGGGTCCTGTAGGCGGATATGTCACCTCCTGGAGTTCATCGTCCGACCTCTCCGCCCAGAAGGACTGCAGGATAGACTCCCATCCATTCTGGGTCCAGGATTATTATGACCCCGAGGGGGAGGAGGGCAAGTGGGCTGCGGTTAAGGGCATGATGGACGCTTTCTCTTCCCTGGGGGAGGAATCGACAGTCTGGTGCATGAACTACACCGCAGGTTATGTAGGAGGTTTCCTGGGACTTCCCTCATACGAGGGGAATGCCGTGAACGTGAACCTGAGGGCGGCGAGGTACATAAGGGAGAGTGTGGCGGGTCCCTTGGGGATCGTCATGATGGACTTCGCCGGGGCGCTCCATTTCCGGGGGACTCCCGTATGGGGGGATTATCTTGTAAAAAGCATAATTTGCCATAACGCTTTCCAGTGACACTATCCCTCCAGGGAGAGGGACAGGTGCGGCGGAAGGCTGCTTGGGGTAAGTATTTATTATTTATAAATAATAGTTCAAAGATATGAAAAAGAATGGAATATCAATTTGGGGCATAGTCGGTGCTGTGCTTCTATGTGCCGTTGTGGGAGGATGCCTGTACCTCAATAGTCTCATGTGCATTATCACGGGGTACGCCGCCAAGAACCTGGCTTCCGCGGTATTTGTCAGCGGCAGGGCACAGGAGGACGTCGAGGCCCTGGACCTCAATTTCTCTTTCATAAAGTACGTCAAGAACAAGGTGGACTACCAGCAGGGGACCGTCAGGAGCCGCTTCCTCTGGGGAAAGGCCACAGCCCTGTACAGGGAAGGCTACGGGGTCACCCTCGTAAGGGGAAAGAAGGTGGATGAGCTGAGGGCCCAGAAGTATCCTCTGCCCACGAAGCCTCTTTTCTGTGCCGATACCATTGACTGGCCCCTCGGAAAGAAGAATCTTCCGCATGACGAGGCGCTCGAGGGTGCACTTGAGCCCCTTGCCAAGGCTCTGGTGGATGAGAGAGCCTACAACGGCCATCCTTTCGGCCTGGTTATCCTGCATGACGGGGTGCCGGTGGCGCAGAGGTACGCTGAGGGAATCACCCCGGATACGAAGCTCCTGAGCTGGAGCATGGCAAAGAGTTTCACAAACGCGCTATGCGGCATTATGAGCCTTGACGGCCTCATCGACATAGGGGCCCCCATGGACATCCCCGAGTGGAAGGACGATGCCAGGAAGGACATTACCCTAAGGGACATGATGCAGATGCAAAGCGGACTGCAGTGGAACGAGGACTACGGCAACCGCTCGGATGTGAACCTCATGCTTCACCGGGAGACGGACATGGGACTGTACACAATTAATAAGCCCCTCGAATATGAGGTCGGTACCCACTGGTACTATTCCAGCGGCTCGACGAACCTAGTGATGAAATACCTGCGTTCCAAGTTTCCCTCGGACGCGGCTTTCTACACCTACCTCAGGGACCGGCTCTTCGCTCCCATCGGAATCTATGACCCTGTGCTGGAGGTCGACATGACGGGAACTCCCGTTGGATCATCCTACCTGTATGTGCGCCCCATGGATTATGCCAGGTTCGGTCAGATGTTCCTGGACGGGGGTGTGTTTGCGGGAAAGAGGATTCTTCCCGAAGGTTGGACGGATTTCACCACCATTCCCGCCAGTGCAAGCGAGGGGCGCTACGGTGCATACTTCTGGCTCAATGAGGCCCGCACTTATCCCGATGCACCCGCTGACACCTACTCCTGCCAGGGCCATGACGGTCAGGAGATATTCATCATACCTTCACAGGGGCTCGTGGTCGTAATCCTTGGCTACTCCCCGAAACCTGACAGGGTCATTGATTTCAATGCCTTCCTCCGTGACGTGATAGCCGTTACCGGAAAGTAATCACTCTGTACCGTACACACTGCCTCCCTGACTGCTCCTCACTATGCCTGGAAAGTTCGGGAGGCAGTTCTATGTTGAGCTTGCCTTCGCTATTGCCTCAGTCCTCCCCAAGAACTTCCCTCAGTGACCTCACTACGGAAGGAGAAGACTTGAAGGCGGTCCCGTGCCTGATTCCCTTGGGAACGGAGATCACTTCCGAAATGTCCGTCCAGGTATTCCCGCCGTCTTCGCTCATGACGGCTCCGAACTGCCCGGCCCAGGTCTTGTCGAAGTATACGATGAATCTTTCCCCTGCGAACAGGGGAGAGCCTCCTTCGCACCAATACTCATTGGAAGTGATCCTACGGAGCGGAGTCTCGGGAAAGCCCTGTCCTATATCCGTGGATTTACTGATGCAGAGGTATTTGTCATTCTTGTCGCTTGCATACTGGTAAACAAAGAAAAGCTCCTTGGAATGCGGCTTTCTGACAATGGCCGCATCGATCTCGCCATATCGGTCCGAACCGAAGAAAAGTCTTGTAGGGGAAAACGTCTCGAAATCCTTCGTGGTTGTACAGTAGATGTGGTACATCCCTTCGGGGTCTCCCTCAAGGATGGTCGACCAGATGATGTAGTATGTCTTGGTCGGGCTGTCATAGAATAGCTCCGGGGCCCAGCAGTTCTTTGCCCCCTCCCAATCGGTCATGACGGGGATCGCTTTCTGCTCGCTCCAGTTGACAAGGTCTTTGGAGGAAGCATATCCTATTATCCTGTCAGCCCATCCGGTCGTCCACACTAGATGGAATGTGCCGTCGGGTCCCTGCGTGATGCTGGGGTCCCGCATCAGGGAGTGCTCACCGACTTTTGGGGCCATAACGGGACGGTCCCCGTTCAAGGCCGTCCAGGAGATGCCGTCATAGCTGTAGGCAAGATGAAGCCCGTCCTTCTCGTCCTCGAAATACGAGAACAGGTATGCCTCTTTAGTGGAACAGGAGACAAAGGACGAAAGAGCGAACAGGAAAAGAAGTGGCAGTAAGCTATTTTCCATGTGGTTGCAGGATTATCGTGACAAAGATAGGGCTTTTTTGATTGAAATTCATAAATATTGCCCTGCATATTCCGAACCTCCTGCAGGCTGACATTCCCCTGTACCGGCAATGTTAAAGCACTGCAGCAGAAGTTCTGTCAGGCACCCTACGATAATTTGGATTGGGAATCATGAACTGTTTCTTTTCTTCTTCAGATAATGATACGATAGTTACGCCTTTACTGACAGCATAAGCTTTTATTGCCCTGATGTCAACTAAATAAGGCATTGCGGATTCATCTCCTGGTTCTTTATGATTTCACCGGGCAAGGCATAGGAACAGATGCTGGTCTTTGAGAACAATATGAAGGCTTGATTTTTGAAGCGTTATTCATGACCGAAACAAGTTTTGCCATGAAACGTCCCTTCCTACTCATAAGCTTCCTGCTCTGGTTCCCGCTTGCATGGAGCCAGCCGCATATTCCGTTCAAGATGATTGATGCGTTGGAAACGCAAGAGGAGATTGATAACACCTTCTTTACCACAGAGATGTATGTGGGTGAATTCGACGAGAGATTATGGAGAAAATGTCTCAACACGTGGAGTATACACGTGGAGGATGATAATTCGGATATCTATTCCTCAGTATGGCGCCCATTATGGTTGCCAAGACGTAATGCGTCAGTTGTTTATAATGAGTCCAGAGTGTATATGCGGACTATCTCACAAGTTGTCAACGATACATTATATGATATTGACATAGATTTCGACTTGCGTTTTTGCTATAACGATGGGATAGCGTCTATCAGCTTGGGTCGCATTTATTATATGGCCGCAACAGAAAAAGACTTAGATTATTTTGAATACATATATAACACTGAGAGAAGTTATTCACGACTTGGTAAAAAAGGAAGAATTATGACGGACTGGGTAATAGGTACTGCATCGGAGCAATTCGATCTTCTTGTGGATTCTTTCAAGAAGGAATTCTGCCAGGGTAACGATCTTTTTTAACCAGGGCTTTTCACCCTCTACTCGGTTTCCTGTCCTTTATGGCCGCCTTCGGGCGGCTATTTTTGTGGCTGTAAAGACAGAACAATGGCAAAGAAAATCACAGAAGAAGATATCCGTCTGAACCTCATCGTCAACGGGGATGACGGACGTGCTGCAATAATCAAGCA
>CAJOLJ010000095.1 GCA_905235445.1 uncultured Bacteroidales bacterium | reverse complement strand
CCGAACTCCTCCATCAGGGAGGCAATGGTCCTTCCCTTGAACTGTCCGTTTGCCACGACGGACTCATTTCCGGGGACACCGGAGAGCTCCCAGCTCTCACCTATGTGTTCCTGTGCAGTCTGGATTCCCTTGAATGGGGCGATTTTCTCTCCGCCCCAGACAAGAGTCTTAAGTATCGGTTCAAATTTCAGTGGATACATCTTTCGTTTCCTCCCGTTTATTCATACCATACTTTGGGCTCGCTACCCATGTGGTAGACAAGGGTGCCGCCCTTCTCGATGTCGCTGAATTCAATGTAGGACTTGGTGTAGGGAGAGCCGTTCAGCTCGATGGACTGGATGTAGCGGTTCGTATCCGACACACCCTCGGCCTCCACTGTGAGGGTTCCGCCCTTCACTGCCACGCAGGCCTTGTCAAAGCGAGGTGAACCGAAGTAATACTTGGTCCCTGCAGGCTCGACCTGGAAGAATCCCAGCGAGGAGAGCACGTACCATGCGCTCATCTGTCCCTCGTCCTCGTTTCCGGCGAGACCGTTGGGATTGTTGAAGTACATGGTGTTGTAAACTTCCCATACCTTGTCCGCAGCCTTGGCGGGGGCTCCTGCCATGGTGTAGAAGTAGATGATATGGTGGCTGGGCTCGTTGCCATGGACATACTGTCCTATGAGACCCGAGATATCGGGAGAGGCATTATCTCCGTCCACCCTTGACTCCTGGGCGAAGAGGGTGTCAAGCTGGGAGACGAGTTTCTCCTTCGAGCCGTAGAACTCCACGAGTCCGTCGAAGTCCTGGGGGGCCAGCCATGTGTACTGCCATGCATTGCCCTCCATGTAGTCCTGCTCACGGTGATTGGACATGAAAGGATTGAAGGGGGTCCTCCAGCTTCCGTCCTTGAGCCTTCCCCTTGCAAGGAGAGTCTCCTTGTCCATGTAGGCACGGTAGGAGTGGCTCCTTTCGGTGAAGAAATCCGCATCCTCTTTCTTTCCGAGATACTTGGCGGCCCTTGCTACGGCACCGTCGGCAATGGCGTATTCCATGTCATTGGCAACGGACTCGTTGTAAAGGTCCGAAGGAATGAAGCCGTACTGTTTGCGGAGATCCTGTCCCCTCTCGTCCAGCATGACGGAGTTCTTCATGGCCTCGAATGCGTGCTCCTTGTCGAAGCCCCCGTAGCCCTTCACAATCGCATTACCCACTACGATGGCACCGGGATTCCCGGCCATGCAGTCGGTCTCGTTGCCCCAGAGGTGCCAGACCGGGAGCTTGCCCTGCTGGTCGTAGATTTTCACCATAGTGTTAACGATGTCGGGAACCATCTCGGGATGGATGATATCCATGAGAGGATGGGCGGAGCGGTAAGTGTCCCACAGGGAGAAGATGGTGTAATTGACGAAATTCTCCCCGGTGCGGACCTGGTCGTCTGCTCCCCTATAGGCCCCGTCCACGTCGCAGAAGAGGGCGGGATGGATCATGGTATGATAGAGGGACGTGTAGAATATGGTCCTGGCCTCAGCGTCCTTGGTCTCGACGGCTATGCGGGAGAGTTCACGGTTCCAGCTGTCATGGGCAGCCTTGCAGGTAGCCTCGAAATCCCAGCCGGGAAGCTCTGCCTCCATGTTTTTCTGGGCTCCTTCCATGCTTACAGGTGAGAGGGCCACTTTGAGCATCACCTTCTCGCCTTCGGCTGTCTTGATATTCACCCTGGCATAGAGCTCGTTGTCACGCACGGTCTCGAACTGGACGTCATCGAAAGGTTTCTCGAAAACGGCATAGAAGAAAACCTTCTGGTTCTTTGCCCATCCCCTGGAGTACCTCCAGCCACGCAGTGTGTTGCCATCAACCTTCTCGATGTGGGTGGAATAGGGAGAGTCCCAGCAGCCCCCGTTACGAAGGTCGAAGACGATGGCCGCCTCCTCGGACGCGGGGAAAGTATAGCGGTGAAGTCCCACCCTCGCGGTGGCAGTCATCTCGGCCGTGACTCCGTACCTTTCAAGCGGTACGCTGTAGTAGCCGGGAACGCTCACTTCCTTTGTCCTGTCCGCATAGGACCACAGGCCGCTGAGGGGATCGTCCTCGGTCCCCCTGGCATATTTGACTTCCCCTATCACAGGCATAACCGTCACGTCAAAGAGGTCCCCGATGCCGGTTCCCTCAAGGTGTGTGTGGGAAAATCCTATGACAGTCCTGTCCGAGTCGTGATAACCAGAGCACCAGTCCCATTCCTGGGGGATGCTGGTGGGACCCAGCTGTACCATTCCGAAGGGGACATTGGCCCCCACGAATACGTGGCCATGGCCTCCGGATCCGATCTTCGTGTTGACGAAGGTTGTGTAATCTGTTTCCTTGGCCTTGTCGGAGCATGCCGTAAGAAGGACGCCAAGTCCCAGCACCGATGCGGCCGCAAGAATCACTCTTGAAATTCTGTTCATTATACAATCAACTAAATATTGGGTTCACCTTCACTATTCCAGCCCCCTGGCCCTGACTAGGGCACCGGGATCGGGCTGGGCGCCCCTGAACATCTCGTACAGGACCATGGGCTCCTCGCTCCCTCCCCTCTCGAGGAAGGTCTGGCGGAACTTGAGCGCAAGGTCCTTGTCATAGACCCCGACCTTCTCGAAGTACTCGAAGGCATCCTTGTCCAGGACCTCCGACCATAGGTAGGAATAGTAACCTGCGCTGTACCCGGAGTTGAATATATGGTTGAAGTAGGTGGTCCTGTAACGGGGGATGATTTCATCGGGGAGGTTCATTTCCCGGCAGACTTTCTTCTCGAATTCCTGCACGTCAATTCCCTCCAGCTCGGCCTCGGTGAGTTCATGCCACTTCATGTCGAGAATCGATGCGGCGCAAAGCTCCCCTGTCATGAAGCCCTGGTTGAACTTCCTGGAAAGGAGGATCTTGGTCACCAGGGAATCCGGTATTACCTCCCCGGTCTCGTAATGCTTCGCATATGAAGAGAGAATGTCCTTCTGGAAGGCCCAGTTCTCGTTGAACTGCGAGAATGTCTCCACGAAGTCCCTTGCCACACTCGTACCGCTCACTTCCTTGTAGTTGCAGCGGGTCAGAAGCCCGTGCAGGGCATGGCCGAACTCATGGAAGATGGTCTCCACGTTGTCGATGGTAAGAAGGGACGGTTCCGTATCCGTGGCGGGTGAGAAATTACATACGTTAACTATGATGGGACGGACATCCCTGCCCTTGGCATCGGTGTACTGGTCCCTGAAATTGTTCATCCAGGCCCCGCCCCTCTTGGAGGGACGCAGGATGTAGTCGGTCATGAAGATGCCGAGGAAGTAGCCGTCGGAGTCCGTGACCTTGAAAGTCTTCACTTCGGGATTGTAAACGGGAAGTCCGCTCTCCTCCTCAATGGACACTCCGTAGATTCTCTTGGCTGTGGAGAACACGCCGTCACGGACGTTCTCCAGCTTGAAGTAGGGTCTTGTCTGCTCCTCGTCCAGGGCATACTTCTCGGCCCTCACTTTCTCCGCATAGTAGAACCAGTCCCAAGGCTGAATCTTGGTTCCCTTGGGAAGCTTGCCTGCGGCTATCTCCCGGTCCATGACCTTCTGCATATCCGCAATCTCCTCCCCGGCCTTCTTTACGGAGGCGGCCATGATTTCCGAGAGGAAATTGTCCACGGTGACGGGGCTGCCCGCCATCTTGTCGTCAAGCTGGTACTGGGCGAAGTTGTCGAAGCCCAGGAGCTTCGCCTTGCGGGCCCTGAGCTTCAGGATCTCCACGCACAGGGCATTGTTGTCGGCAGCGTTGCCGTTGTTTCCCCTGGAGGAATAAGCCCTGAACATCCTCTCCCTGCGGTCCCTGTCGGGGCAGGATGCCATCTCGGCGCTGTACTGGGAAATGCCGATACCGAACTCGTCCTTGAAGGCGTTGTTCTCCGAGAGAAGGTTGGTCCCGAAGGTCTGGGAGAGGGCCGCGAGGCGGGAGTTGATCGCCTTCAGGGTATCCTGGTCGGCGGCACCCAGGGCGATGCCGTTTCTCTCGAACCTCTTGTATATCTTCTTCAGGGTCATCTGCTGTTCCCTGGTGAGGGACTGCTGCGGTGAGTCGTACACTGCCTTCACCTTGGCGAAGAAGGCGCTGTCCATGAAGATGTTGTCCTCATGCTCCGACAGAATCACGGCAGCCTTCTCCATCACCTTGTCAATCTCGGGATTGGAGTCGGTCTCGGACACGTTGTACAGTACGCCCACGACCTTGGACAGGATCTCCCCGGAGAGTTCGTACGGGGCGATGACATTGGCGAAGGAAGGGGTCTCCTTATTGTTTTTGATCGCTTCGATTTCAGCGGTCTGCTGGGCGATTCCGGCCTGGATTGCGGGAAGATAGTGCTCGACGCTTATCTTCTCGAAAGGGGGCATTCCATAAGGAGTGTCCCACTCCTCGAGGAAGGGATTCCCGGAGGAACAGGACACCACGAATGCAGGAGAAAGCGCCAAAGCCGAAGCTGCTATCATAGCAAGTGGTTTTCTCATATTCTATTTCTTGTTTATTACTACACCGTTCAGGTCAATGAGGGTGAACTGCGCCGCTCCCGAATAAATGGACAGGATGCCGGTAACGTCAATGGAGGCACCGTCAGCTGACTCCGAGTCGGGGTCCCCGAGGATGACAGGGTCAATGGGGGTATCCGCGAACTTGGCATAGCCGCTGGTACGGATCTGTACCGGGGTGACACCGAGGGAGAAGTAGTGGCTGAGGGTAACTGCCGCGGCATTGAACTTCAGCGAGGCCATGATATCCGCATCCAGGGGACGGTCGTCCCCGGTGGTGGCGGAATCGAAGTTCCCTGCACCAAGATACTCCAGGAACTTGGTCTTGGTCATTGCCCAGGTATTCACGCCGTAGGTCTTGTCCGAAAGGAATATCCTGTTGGACTGGGCCTTCTTGTCCTTGTTGGGGTCGATGTATATGAGGGCGAATATCCTCTTGAAGGCATCGGTACGGTATGAAGACGGGGCTCCGTACTTCAGTCCCTTGATGGTCACGAGCTTTCCCCAGAGATTGCTGCGGAAGCCGCCCTTTGCGATGGCATCGTTGATGTCCTCCTCCGTTACTTCAAGGATATCTGGAAGAGGCGCTATGGAGCCCCTGAAAATGTGCTCGTCTATGATGTACTGGGCCTCGATGTAGGCTGTCTCGTATTCCCCGGTCTCATCCTCGATGCCCAGCTGCGGCATGCCGCTGTAGCTTCCGATGGTAAGGCCGTTGCAGTCCACATAGAGCCACTGTCCGAGCTTGTAGTCGGAGTACAGGGAGTTCTTTCCTATCTTGAGGTCTATGGCGCCTGTCTCGTCCTGGATGTAGATTTCCTTGTACAGGTTGCCGCTCTCGTCGGAAGTTATGACCTGTCCGCCGATGACGTAGTTGCCAAGGATCTCGAGAGGCTTGCTCCCGTTTTCGATGTACATCTCCTTGAGCTCCGCAATCGTGATGGTCGGAGTCTTCGCCACCTGGGAGTAGGCGGCGGGATCCTCATACTTCAGGGTGAACACGGGTTCCCACTCCTGGCAGGAGCTAAGGCCCATCATAAGGAGCAGGGAAACTGAAAGAAGGGGTATGAAAAACTTTCTCATGGTCTTAGAATCTGAAGTATACGTTCAACATATAGTTCAACCCACTCATGTAGAAGTACTTGGGGTCGAAGCGGTAGTAACGCTCCTTTCCGACAGTGGAGTCCACCATGCGGGTCTGCTCATAGCCACCCGTCTTGACATTCTTGTTGTTGAGGAGGTTCTTGACGTTCAGTGAGAATCCCAGCTGATACTGGCGCTGGATGTACCAGCTCTTGCCGACGGAGAAGTTCACGAGCATTGCCGGGTCGAATTTCTCCTGGGTAGTCATGTACTCTATCTCGGTCGGGGTGGCCACCAGGTCCGGACCCTGGGTTGCGTAGTCGGTCCTGTACAGGGGGTTCATGTCGAGGTAGGCCTTGTCAAAGTACTCGAAGTCCGCATCGATGAACCAGTAATTGTAGTTGTAGTTCAGGCCGATGCTGGTCGCAAGCTGGGGAGTGGAAGGAATGTAGTGGACCTGGGTGTACTTGACCCGGTCGGTTATGTTCCCGTTCTCGTCACGCTCGTACACGGGGCTATCCTTCCAGTAGGGGATGACAACGGAGGTGGCGCCGTTGAACTCCACCGGGGTCGCCGTGTTGTCCAACGTCTGCACCATGGTGGGGTTGGAGGTGTAGATGTACCTGCCATAGCTCACCACTCCCTGGAGGGAAAGGCTGGGGATGAATGTCGGGACCCTGAATCCGAACTCGACTCCCATGTGCTGCTCGTCTATGCCGCTCAGGGCGAAGTTCGAGAAAGCGTTCTGCAGGTCGTCGTAGGCGCTCATGATATCGGTCTGGTCCTTGATTGTGGTGTAGTAGCCGGTGAGGCGGGCATTGAAGCCGTTGCCGGTGTACTGCCAGTTCACGTCCACGGAGTTTGTCTTTATCGTAGTGAGGCCATTAACGATGGAGTTGCGGGTCCTCGGGGAGAGGAATGCCATATTGAAGTTCGGGGCATCGGCGAAGGTACCCACATTGGCATAGACCCTCATCTTGCCTCCGATGACGTAGTTGAGATTCAGCTTGGCCTTATAAGTGAGGAACTTGCAGACTTCGGAACGTCCGAAGGACGTGGGAAGGAGGTTCCCGTCGGAGTCGCGGCTGAGGTTCACCCCGTCGATGATGAAGTCAGAACCGTCAGACTTCAGGCCGGGGAAGAGTCCCTTCTTCACAAGGCCGTCCCTCCAGAAGTTCTCGTATCCCAATTCCCCTCCGAGGTCAGCAGAGAAGGAACCGATGGCGAAGTGACCGTTGAGCCAGAGTGCCATGTTGCGAACCTGGGCGTAGTAGTCATAGCCGAACTTGTCGCCCTGATGCAGGACGGGAGTCTGGCCATGGCGCAGGTAGTACTCGAGGTCGTTCTGGATCTTGGCCTCGGAGGAGGCGTACTCCCTCTCGGCGAAAGAGTCTATGTTCAGATAATAGTCAGCTCCCAGAAGGTCATTTACGATCTTGTAGTACTCAGTCTTGTTCATCTTGGCCCTGGCTCCTCCCGTGAGAATGAAGGAATCCGCAGCCCTCCACTTGAAGTTGAGAGCGAAATTGAGGTCCTTCTGGTCCACGTGCCTTTCCTCCAGTATGTACTTGGCCCTCTTGAGCCCGTCCTCGTCGAGGCTGTTGCGGTTCACGTCGTACAGGCGGTCCCAGTTCAGGTGGACCAGGTCCTCATACAGGTTGGGATGAGTCCAGGCCTCCTTGGCGGCAGCGTACTTGAACATGTTGCGACGGTTGTAGTCGGTGTTCTCCATCCAGAAGTAGGAAGGCAGGTTCCTGTAGTAATCGGGACGGGGATCCTGGGCGTCATACCAGTCAAGGGCGGTGTAGCCGTTCTTGCCGAAGCGGTACAGGACGGTAGCGGAAGCCTTGAAGTTGAACGAGGGAGTGTAGTCGTACTTGATGAACGCTATGGGCTCGTTGGTGATGCGGACACGGGAGTTGCGCACCTTGCCTCCCTGGTAGCCCCAGTTGGAGTTGTACATGTTGTCCCCGATGAGGTCGTACACTTCCTGCGTGGAGGCATTCTGGGCCCCGCGGTTACCGGGGGTTGTGAGGAAGGTGAGGGCAATGTTGTGCTTGTCGTCACCCCAGGACTTCTCCACGGAACCGTACAGGCCGAAGGAACGGTAGTACACTCCGTCTATCCAGTCGTTCCCTCCGAGACGGGCGGATGCGCTCACCGCATAAGCCCAGCCTTTGTCATTGCGGCCGGAGGCGTAGGTGAGCATCAGGCGCAGCCTGTACAGGGAACTGTTCGTAAGGACGCTGCCTCGCAGTCCGTTACGCACTGCGGAGGCGGTTCCCGTGATGTTCGTAAGACCATTGTAGCCGCCAAGTCCGAAATCGGACACCTCGGCTCCGTTGACCGTTGTCTTGGACCTCGTAGCCTCGTTCAGTCCGCTCCACAGCGAGAACGGGGAATACCCCGTGATGGCGTCATTCATCTTGACTCCGGCAAGGTACACGTCCTGTGACTCGGAAGTGTAGCCGCGGGCCCTGAACCTCACGGATGAGAAATTGTATCCCGCAATGGAGTTGAACACGTCATTCTGGCCGAAGAGGACCGTGGGGTTGTCGTTGTAGCCGCTGTCGTCCATGTCGAACTCCTCCATCAGTTCCTCCGTCACCTCGGAAACCACCTGGGTCATGGTGATGTTGAAGAGTTGCTTGACATAGCCGTCGTTCACGGTAGCATTGACCCTGGTCTCCAGATATCCCGCAGACAGGACCACCAAGTCGTACATTCCGTCGGACAGGCCCTCGATTGTGAATGTACCGTCACTGAGGGTCGTTGTGGATGCCACTTCCGTAGCCCTTTGCAGGATTTTTATTTCCGCTCCCGAGATGGGGGTCCGGTCCGTCCTGCTGATGACGGTGCCCTTAACTCCTCCGGTAGGGACCCCCTGGGCCAGGAGGACACTCAGTGGAAGAATGATGGCAAGGGCCGAAAACAATAGTTTCTTAAGCATGTTATCTTGTATGTTTTTTTTCAAAAGGTTAACAATCAGAGGGTCTAGTCATTGCGGACCACTATGTACGTGGGATAGTGGTCGGAATATCCGCCCACGAACTGGCCGCCGGAGAATGTCCTGAACGGGGTTCCCGCATACTGTCCGTCCTGCTGGGTCATGAAAGGCTTGGCGAAGATGCGACCATAGAACTCGGTCTTGCTCTTCTTGATGAGAGGGGCTATCTTCAGGCTACCCTTGGGGGCGTTCACGAGGTTGGAGTTCACCACCAGGATATCGTAGATGTTCCACTCCCCCCTGTATGCCAGGGAACCGTAACCGGCATGGAGCATGGAGAGGAAAGGAGAGAAGAAATCCTCCGGTCCCACATCCTTCATATACTCCTTGCCCCTCATGTAGACGGCCATGGAGTCGTCTGAGGGGTTGTCGTTCATGTCACCCATCGCCACGATCTTGATTCCCGGGAACTCCTTCATAAGTTTCATGGACTCCTGGTACATGATTTCCCCGCCGCGGGAGCGGAGGTCATTGCCCTTGTTGCCCAGCCTGGATGGAAGGTGCGCCACGAAGAAGGCGAACATTTCCCCGCCCAGAAGGCCCCTTACCATCAGGATGTCCCTTGTCCTGAAATCAGCCTGCTCCTCGGGGGTCATCTCGAACTTGATGTCGGAATCGAAGGTATATGGTATGGGACGGCTCTCAAGCAGGGTGAACTGGTCGGGCCTGTAGAACAGGGCGACATCCACGCCTCGTCTGTCGGGGCCGTCGTAATGGACTATCTGGTAGTTGGCATCGGCAATCTCGGGCTGCATCACCAGGTCCTCGAGGACATGGCGGTTCTCGATCTCGGATACGCCGAGGATGGAGTGATAGACCTTGTTGTCATCCTTCATGGCACGGATGACGGAAGCCATGTTCTTGAGTTTCTTCTCGTACTTGACGTCCGTCCACTGGTTGGCGCCGTCAGGAAGGTACTCATAGTCATTCTTCCCCTCGTCATGATAAGTGTCGAAGAGGTTCTCCAGATTGTAGAACCCGATTACATAGCTCTTGGAAGCCTGGCCTCCCTGAGGCTGCTGAGTGGTGTCAGCTTTTTTTGGCGTCCCGCAGGAGGGAAGGAGGATGAGAGCGAGTGCGATCGTATAAACTATCCTTTTCATAATCAGTTGTTTTTTCTTTTCATTACCACCACCAAGTTATGTCACGGGGATTTTCGGCCTCGATTGATTTGGCCGAACTTTCCCCGACGACCGAGGGAAGATTCACGAACAGGTCCAGTCCCAGCTTCTCCTCGAGGGCGTCAATGGACATGCTGTAGTTTTTCAGTGTCTTGTCCACCGAACCTTCATGGTCCATGTACACCGCACACCCCATGTATCCGCCGAACCCCAGGGTGGAATCCTTCTTGTAGCGGATGACTGCCTTGTAGTATGCAGTGGGGACGGTGACCCTCTTGCCTACGTTGTCAAGGACATAGTACTTGTTGTCCTTGAGGACGCATCCGGTCACAACGTACAGCGTATCGGAGTTGGTCGCCCAGCTGCGGACCTTGCTTTCGAGCGAAGCCCAGATGCCCGCATTGAAGTCGTTGTCCTGGGGAGTCATGTTTGTCCCGTAGAAAGTCGTCACGTTCTGGGCGTAGGTGAGGCGGTCTGCGCTGGGGATCTGGTGACCGCGGTCGTAGTGGCCGTTGTTCCCGTTCCTGTAGGCACCTGTTAGAACCGGCTGCTTGTCCGTGGAAAGCAGCGGGTCCAGGCCCCATGCATCGGACCTGGATCCGGAACCGATGAGGGAACTGTTCAGGGGATAGGCCACCCAGTGGGACACCAAGTTATCATAGTCCCAGTAGCAGGACCAGTCCCTCCTCGTGGAGGAGCCGGAGGTTACGGTATGCACCAGCAGGTCCATCTGGTCCGTCCCCGAGGTAGCGGGGAGTTCCAGCCATTTCTGCTCGGCGGAAGCCATGACATAGCCATTGAGATTAGGTTTATCCTCCACGGGAACCGTGGCCTTGGGGGCCTGGGTGACGGTGACGGACGACGTAGCGGGTCCGCTCATTGTCACGGTGACGGTCCTGGAAGTCTCGGTCTGGTTCTCGTCATAGGAGAGGATGACGCTCTTGGGTCCGCTGCCGGTGGTTGCGGAAAGGGTCGCCCAGTTTCCCTCCCCCGTCATCGTGAGGGAGAGGGTCCACTTCGAGGTGCTTTCCGCGGAAACCTGAATGAAGAGGTTTCCCTTGTCGGAGGAGACTTCCGTCTTTGCCGTCGTTATCTTGGCGTTGAAGTCGGAGGGGGTCTCCGGGTCGGCGGTGCCGCAGGAAGGAATCATCCCTGCCGCAGCGATGGTTGCCGCGGCAGCGAGAATGAATCTTTTTATTATGGTAAGCGGTTTCAACTTGGAGAAGATTTACTGTGTAACTGCATTGACCGCGAACAGGATGACCCTGGTATTGGAACCTTCAGTGGTGAGGGTGTATGTCGTCGCTTCCGTCAGAGGGGCGGAGAGGGTCCAGGTGCTCCTGTCGTTTTCAGTCACGGTAATCGTGTATACGGGATTGCCGGTCGCGCCGTCATTGGTGGGCAGTTCCTTGGAGAAGGCCGGTGCTCCAGCGACATCCTTGATGGAGAGCGTCGCTGCCTTGCCCTTCCATGAAACCCCGTAGAAAGTCACGGAGGAGGTCCCTGCGGGAAGGGTCACTGTCGCACTCCCCACCTTGCTGGAGGTACCCAGTTTCAGGACCGGGACATCGGCGGTACCGTTTACGGTTGCGCTCTGGTCATAGGCATTGTCCCCGAGGGTCCAGGTGACATTGCTGGAGAAAGACCCGGTGGGGGTATCTGTGCCGCCTCCCTGATTGTCATCCCCTCCCGATCCGAGGTCGGTGCCGTCG
>CAJOLJ010000094.1 GCA_905235445.1 uncultured Bacteroidales bacterium | reverse complement strand
ATGGTCGCAGGGTTCTCGCAGCCCGTCGTCGTCATGGCCGCAAGAAGCTTACTGTTTCCTCAGAGGATCGCTGGTAGGCTCTACAACTACTACAAGTTAACTGTCCCATGCTCTGAAAGCGTAGGACAGTTTTTTTGTTTCATGGGAGATGAAAATGAAGAACTATTTTCAAAAATTCTTCCCAAAAACCCTTGCCAAACCAAAATAAAGGCCTATCTTTGCAATCCCTTTTCGGGAGTATAGCTCAGTTGGTTTAGAGCATCTGCCTTACAAGCAGAGGGTCGGCGGTTCGACTCCGTCTACTCCCACATCCCAGGCTTTTTGATTCCATCAAAGAGCCTTTTTTGTTTTTATTGTCTGTAAACCAACTTTTTACACTCTCCCATAATCCTAGGCAAGGCACTATAAATACACATATTTATAGCATTTTTATCCAGGGTACTCTGAACCCTCCCCCGCCCCAAATGATGGATAAAGTTGGCACTGCTTAGCTACCCATGCTACTATCACCTCCTTAGCCGTCGCCTTTCCTGCGAAGCCCATAAATACATACGGCAACCATTGCAGCGACAAGTAGAAAGGCAAGGCCTGTGTTGAAGGCATCGCCAAGGCGCATTTTAAGAAAGAATACGCCATAGTTAAGTGCAAAGAGCACTGCCCCTCCAAGAAGACCCACACCCAGTGCCCTCACTGTCCCTGAAGGGTTTTCCTTCCAGGTCTTTCCCTTGATTATCTTTCGGCCGAGAACTCCAAGAGGAATAAGGCCAATTAGGATGGAAACGGAGAGGGCGAGGTTTTTTCTGCTACTCTCCTTCGCTTCGGCCTCCTGGGTCCTTATCTGCATCTGCTCGAAGCGTTCCATTATGGCCTGCGTTTCCGGGGTGATGTACTCTGTGTACATTTCCTCGGGCGACTGTGCGCCTGCCCACCAGCCGGTAAGAAGAATCAGGGGCAGCATCAGAAGAAATCTTCCCATCACTGAAAATCGAAATAAGCGGCCGTGAGAATTTTCTTGCTGTCGCCCGGAAGATCGGGGTCGTTCCTCCTGAGGAAATCCTCGGCCAGGAGAATGTCCGGGATCGCGGTCCACTCCCCGTAGGCAACCAGGACAACGATCATGTCGCCTCTACTTAGTGCCGCCTCGGCCACCGGATTGCCTTGGTAAGCACTCCATGCCTGATTTTTTGGCGTTGGATTATAAACATCCAGCAGCAGAGGGTAAGAGTCATCCCAGCCGTCCGGGAGATAGAAAATCATCTTGTAGCGGGAAGAGGTGTCCTCCCCGGCATAAATGACATCGGTTACAACGACAAAATCCCTGAAGCTTCCATCATCAAAGACTATCTGGGAAAGCCAGGTCTCCCCGCAGATGACGGACGTGAAATGCCGTTTTTCCTTGCAACCGCCCAGAAGCAAAAGTGCAAGGGATAGGGATATGGTAAACAATAAGCGTTTCATAATGCTACTCCCTCACTAAACGAACAGGGTATTTTCTCTGGACCGGGAATCCGCCCAGTTCCTCCCAGGTGTAATAGCCGTCCCGGCCGGGTGTTTTCAGAAGTGGATTGAGGATGGTGACTTTCAGGTAACACCCATCAGAACCCACAATGCCGAACTCCCTTGCCGAGCGGCTTCCCATGGGATAGAAGAAGGAGAGAGTGTTGCCGTTCGAAGCGGCGAACACCACCCATTCACTGCCGTCTCTTTCCTCGGTAGACTGAGTGCACCCCTCCTGTAATTCCTGGATTTCCGATAGGGTGGGAAGGCGCCATCCCTTCGGGATATCGGCCTCAGGACCTAGGTCCTCGGCGGCCCATTGTACGCTGAGACCCAGGTCCACGGCCTTTGGCCCCTCCTGGGCACAGGCAGAGAAGGGCCCCAGGAGAAGGGATGCAAGGATAAATGCTATCTTTCTCATAATCATCTGATTTATTTATGGTTTGGGCATAACAGGACGAAGGTTTCGTTTTATGTCCCCAGTATCGTATACCCGGATATAGTGTCTGTATTCTTCGGAACTGCTGTTGGTCATCTGGAGATAATAGACGTAATCATTATCGATAAAGTACTGCCCGCTGGGACGCTCCGAGGACCAGATGGCTCCTGTTTCGCCATGGCGGTCCCAGGTCGCGTCATCATTGAGGTCTCCTCCAAGCGGAAGGAAAATGGAGTTCCCATTGGGACCAGTAACTTTGTATCCATCCACACCATCCCAAGTGACAAGTTCCCAGGAACATCTTCTTAACAGTTCGTCCAACTCCTTATAGGACGGTGTCCGCCAGGCCCCTCCCCAAGGGACCGCAGCCCCGAAGAGGAAGTATTCACCGTACTCCTGGGGAGCATCGGCTCCCACATTCCTGTCGGCCCAGAATACGCCCAGGCCGATATCCACGGCCCTGGTATCTTCAATGCGGATAGTCTGTGAAGAGGGGTCCGAGGGAGGAGAGGCCCCAGGGATATCCACCTGCACTCCGTCCTCCCCTACCCAGAAAATCCCCGAGTCTCTTTCGACAAGGAAAACGAGACGCTCTCCCAGGTACCCGAGATTCACTATCCGCCCATCCTGGCCAACGAAGATACGAGGCTCGGTGACATATGTGAAACTGCCAAGCCGGGGGTCCGTTTCCGGCCCGTCCACTTCCTGAAGAGCCATTACGCCGGATGTATAGCCCCGGTCCTGGATTTCCAGGAAACGGGCCCCGGCACCGGGAAGCCACCGCAGTCTACCTGCCTCCACGGGAACCATCGCCAGGGAGAAATGGCACTGTCCCTCACCGTCCATTTCCGAGTATGCTATTCCCAGCCCTCCGGCCTCAGAGCGGAAAATCTGGTACCCGTTTCCCCTCACAAGTGTACCAAGGTCCATTTTATAGGCCCTTAGCATGTCGGACCAGGTGTCCGCGACACAGACCATCTGTACCCCAAGTACCGCCAGAACGGCCAATAGAACCTTCTTCATAGCCTGGTGACATTTAGAATCCTGTAACGGGGGCTCTTGTCGGTATAGATACCAAGGCTGTTGTTGTAAACGCTTGGTTCATTGATTCTTGATGATGGCATATGGATTGTCTTGCTCTCCCTCCTGGTGGAACCGTCCCTACCGTATTTAACCTCATATTCCACCTTGAGGGTTATTTCCCGGTCGGAAGGATTCGTGAAGCGGAACTCGTTGAACCAGCCCTCCTCCCCCGGGATGGCCCCGAAAGCGAAATACTTGCTTTCCCGGACAGTGCCCTCCAGGGTCCCGTCAGGGAGTTTGTTCCAGAGCGTGTCCCGATACACGGGATAGTCAAGCGTGATATGCCTGGGGATGTTGTTCGGAATCATCATTACGGGAATGACAGTGCCCGAAGAGTGTTCCGGCTGCGGCAGGACATCTTTGAGCTTGAAATTTCGGGTGCGGGCGTAGCGCTGGGCACTCTGGGCGTTTTCCCGCACCTTCCTTGAGCGGGTATTCCACTTTTTTAGTTTTCTCGAATACTTCCTCTGTGCCTTGGACAGGCGTGACGAAGAGTGACTCACTCTTCTTGGGGACGGCTTCTTGAATTTGCTCTTGGCATCCCTCACGGCATCGGCCCCGGTTGTGCCGGAACTGTAATGGGAGGAGGTACCGGAGGAAGTATTGTAAGCGCCCGTATCATAGGAAGAGCTGCCTACTTTTTGAGAGCTTATCTCTTCCAACTGGCCTATGGCCGAACTGGAATGGAAGCCTGTATCAAACAAGTCCCCATTCACCTGCGCCCACCCCAGCAAAGGCGACAGCAGAAATACAAGTAGAGTCAATCGTTTCATTTCAATTTCCGAATTCAAATCCAATCCTCAGGGAGGCAAACCAGTCGTTAGTTATCTTGACATCTTCCTTTATGCAGCGGTCAAGGAAGCCGTGATCGGCAGTCAGTGTAAAACTCCACTTCCCTTTGATGACATATAGGCCTATCCCCCCAAGGACATTTAGGGGCCTGTAGCCGTAATCCTGCTTCATGTAGGAGAAAGTACGTTCACTGCCGTTGTAGGAATAGATGCACCAGTCCAACCTCGGACCTGCGTATGCGCCAACATAATCAAGGAAGCGAAGCGCACCTAAGTCTTCGGTGGAAATGATGAAATTGACATTCAGCGGAATGCTCACATACTCTTCATTGAACCTATCCCCTGAGGGAAGCCCTGATACCGGATGAATCCCCACGGAAGAGGTGTTCACGAACTGATAGCGCCACTCCAGGCCAAAGTCAAGGTCGAGGTAATAGGAGAAGTCAAAGCTCCACCTGGCATGGGCCAAGGGCCCCTGGAAGACATACCCCCGCGTTCCCAGGGCATCCGTTCGAGTGGTTGTGCCAAGAAGATAGCCTGCCCCCACCCGTCCTCGTGCACTGACCCCAAGGGAGAACACTGACCATAGAAGAAGTCCAGCGACAAGAACCTTTTTCATAAGCCTCTGTGTTATTAATTATGGTAACACACCTCTGCGCATAGGTGTTTTTGCAAAAATAGTCCATCAGGAAGACTCTTTTGTGGCGGAATCCACCACAAGGGGCTGATTAATAATGATATTCCGAAAGGAATGGATACCTTTGCGAAAGACATGCGCCCCTTTGCCGTCATACTGATGTACCTTCTTCCCTGCGCCCTCTTCTCGCAGGAGCCACGTTTCGTGAACTACAGTTCAGCTGACGCTCTACCCTCCAATACGGTATACGCTATAACCCAGGATGCAGGGGGCACCCTGTGGATAGGTACAAGAAATGGCCTCTCGAGTTTTGACGGGACACGTTTTCTCTCCTGGAAAGAATACGGAAGAGTGAATGCCCTTTGCGTGGACAACGGGGGACGGTTATGGATAGGATCCTCTAATGGGGTGAGGGTGAGATGCCCTGTGGGAGAGGGGCATGATGCCATCATTATTGATAGTTCAGCCCCCGGGTCTCCCCTTTCCGGCCGTCATGTCAGGGCACTTTGCAAAGACAGGGACGGTGCCATTTGGGCCGCCACCAAAGACAGTCTGCTTGTAAGGCAGAATGTTGAGGGTGGGACCATCGTACAGGACAGGGCCTTTCGCTACCTAATCGGCGATTTTGAAGGGGACTATCCCGTTCAGAGGCTCTTTCCCGACCCCAAAGGGCGCCTTTGGCTGGGCGGACGCATGGTTCCCCTGCAGATTTTGAAGGACAGCGCCTCTGAATCAGACCCCAAGTTTCTTAAAGGACCCTGGAACACAGGAAGTTTTGCCTTGCACGGGGGCCAGATATGGGCCTTTGATGATTACATCTCCTGCCTTCTGTCCTTTGACGAGAGCAGGCAAGACTTCGACAATGCAGGTCGACTTCCCATCGCCCATGCGGACCTTCTCTCTGACAGGGAGGGCAGGCTCTGGGCTGGCGGGTGCTACGGCCTCTGCCTTGTCGACACTGAGAATCCTTCCCAGTCCGTGCTTTACAAGCATCAGGCCGGTGTCCCCTCATCCCTGGCATCGACGGAGCTATACTGCATTTTCGAAGACAGCCGCGGCAATCTCTGGGTGGGAGGAAACAACGGGCTATCGGTCCTGAGTCCCCATATGCAGCTAATCCAGTCCCCAAATCTTCCCTCCAAGCAGATCACCTCCCTCATGCAGGCCTCAGACGGCAGCCTTTGGGTGGGTACGGCCGATGATGGGGCGTACGTATTGGGAGACCTCGGATCGGAAGGGGACATGACACACCTGGACTACCGCCCCTCCGGCCGTCCCAACGAGGGACACGTATCCTGCCTATACGAAGACCGTGGCGGGGCGGTTTATATCGGTCTATACGCCGGGTGCGGATTCAATATCTGGGAAAACGGCCACCTCAGAAGAGGCTTCATAAGCGGTCCCATCCCCGAGGGGCAACATGTGGTGGCCAGCGGGGACCGGATCACTTCCAACTGGATCACCGATTTTCTGGAGGACGGCAATGGAAGGTTCTGGGTGGTCAGCTGGGAAGGTGTGGGACTTAACGAGTGGGACCGAAGGACCGGGAAAACCTTGCCGGTTGGGTGGCTAAGCCCTTTTAAGTACCCGTCCCCCGGGAAAGACTCCACAATCTACCTGAGTTCCCGCCTCGGAAGCCGGCTCATCGAAGACGCCCATGGCAATCTGGTGTATGGCACTACGGAAGCCGGAGTGAGCGTAATTGATGCCACAACTGGGCTTGTAACCAAATACAACAAAGGCAATTCCTCCATCCCTGACGACTATGTCACCGACCTTTGCCTCGAGAAGGGAGGCGCCGTTTGGGTAGCCACCCATGGCGGACTCTGGAAGATGCCTGAAGAGGACGTGCGTGACACCATGCGGGCACCGGTACTTCTTGGCGGCATGCTTGTGCAGTCCGTCCTTTCCGATGACAAAGGACGCCTCTGGGCTGGAACCCAGGACGGGCTTTATTTCATAGACACGGACGGAAGCGTAGGGCGGGTCCCAAGACAGCTCGGCTTCCCTTCCGACATTTTCGGCGAGAGAACGGCGTGCAAACTAAGAGACGGGCGTCTCGCTTTCGGAGGTCCCGAGGGAATGGCCATTTTCCATCCCGACAGCCTGCTTGCCATAGGTGGGGTATCAGGGGACCTTCTCCTCTCCCCTCTTTTGCAGCACCGCCACCGCATAAGTGGCGGAGAATGGGTCCCGGGGCCCTTCCTGGGACTGCCGGACAGCATCCTTCCTGGCCGCTACAGCATTGAGGAGCAAAGCTCCGACATTTTCGGTAGGTGGGACAGGGGGGAAAGGACCCTCCAGGAGGTCCGTGTACCCCTGCCGTTATGGCTTCGCTGGCCTTTCCTTTTAGGATACGTCATCCTTCTGACGGCCCTTGTGTATCTAATCATGAAACTTCGTGAACGTCATCTCCTCAAGAGGGAACTAGACATGCGAAACCGCCTCTTTGCCATCATATCCCACGACCTGAGGGGTCCCATCTCAGGAAATCGCATGCTTGCCAGGGAGCTGCGGGAGCACGTTGATAACCTCTCCAGGGAGCAGCTCAGAGAGGGTCTTGAGGAACTCTCCCTCTCTGCCGACAACGCTTCCTCCCTACTTGAAAACCTGCTCCTATGGTCCCTAAGCCAAAAGGGCATGCTGGAGCCGGTGATGCGGGAAGAGAATCTCCTCTGTCTTGCCAGGGAGGCCGTCGAAAGCGTGAGAGGAGAGGATGTCATCACAGTGGACATTCCCGATCACCTCACTGTCCGAACCGACCGCAATATGCTTCTTACCATCCTTCGGAACCTCCTGGACAATGCCATCAAGGCTTCTTGCACCTCCGCTCCCAAGGGTCCTTCCGTCATCCTAAGGAGTACGGCGAGAAAGGGCTCCCTCCCGGTGCGGCAGATTTTAATAATCGACAACGGTCCCGGACTGAAGGAAGACTCCTCGCCCCGGGGGCACGGCCTGGGCCTAGTCATTACCCGGGAACTTCTGGACAAGATGGGAGGCTCTTTGCAGATGCGAAACCGGGAAGAAGGAGGACTTGAAATCACTATCACATTATGATAAACGTACTGCTCATTGAAGACTCCGCCGTTTTTGTGATGGGGCTTCGGCTGGCCTTGCAGGCAGACAAAGGCTTTGCCTCGGTTGAGTCCGTCTCCACACCTGGGGCTGCCGTCGCCTTTCTCAACGCCCATCCCGGGACAGACGTAGCCGTAGTGGATATCACCCTGGAGTCCGAGACCGACGGCCTCACTCTGCTTGGCATTCTCCATGAGGCCTTCCCCCGTGTGCGGACAATGGTCCTGTCGCACTACAAGACCCCCGCATACATCCTTAGGGCCATCTCCTACGGTGCCTCGGCCTACCTTGCGAAGGACTCAGCCCCCCAGTCCATCGTGAAGGCTATCTCCGATGTGGCCGGGGGCAAGAGCCTCTTTTTCGGGGAGACGCTGGACGCTGAGCGGATCACCCGCATTTTTGGAGGACGGGAGAACCTTCTCTCCCGCAAGCCCCAGGGACTTACACCCCGCGAACTTGAAGTGCTCCAGCTCATCACTTCCGGCTACTCAAATGCCCAGATTGCCTCCGCTCTGGAAATATCCCCCAACACCGTGGACAGCTACAAGGAGCGCATCAAGGGGAAGCTAGGCCTGGACAGCATAGTGGAATGCGTGGCCTATGGCGTTGCAAAAGGGATTGTGAATGCGTAGCCGCCCCTGTTTTATGCCCCTTTTCACCTCCTGGTGGACAGATAACTATCCATCAGTGTGTGTGTTTATGGCTCTCATTGTGCCTAAAATGGGACAACAAAAAAAGAAAACAGTAACTTTGCCCCCGAAGAAGTGTGGCGGAGGGGTTAGCCCCCTCCTATCACAATAAACTCTCCGCTATAAGAATGATTTCATATCCAGAAATTAATATTCCCCCTCTTTCACGAAGGGGTCTCTTCCTTTCCGCCGGAAGCGGTGGAAGGAAGCCTCTTAGGTCCCTTCTTTGCATTCTTTTTCTCTCCCTTTCACTTTTTGGCGCATCTGCGCAGGGCGACGGGGGCACCACAGTAAAGGGACTCCCGTCCTATTACGCCCCCCTTTGTGAAATCCTCACCGAGGGCGGAGGAGGACTTCCCGTGGACGGGAACTCTGCTGAATTCTACATGGAAGGGGCGGACTTTTTCAGGGAGCTTGAGAAGAGTATAAGCCAGGCCAGGGAGTATATCCACATCGAGACTTACAAGTTCGGTTCCGACGCCCTCGGACAGAAGATTCTCTCCCTTCTCAAGACAAAGGCCCTGGAAGGTGTGGAAGTGCTTCTTCTGTATGACTGGACATGCAGGACATACGAGCCTCCTTATTACTATGATGACATGAACACCTACTTTCAGGCCATCCCTTTCAACATTTCAGTAGGTAATTCACTAATCAATGTCAAGCCCCTTGACCTCGCCCACAGGATTTCCACGAGGGACCACCGAAAGATAGTGACAATAGACGGGAAGAAGGCTTTCTGCGGAGGCATGAACATAACGGAAACATACCTTGTGTTCCGGGACACCCACATGAGCCTACAGGGTCCCATAGTGGATGAACTGGAAAAGTCTTTCGAGGAGGCCTGGACTTATGCAAGCGGCAGGAGTATGCCACACTCTTCAGAGTTCTACCTGGGGAAGAGCGTCCCCGAAGTGGACGGGTTCCCCTGCCAGGTAGGCAAGGTTATCGTGGACGGGAGGTGGAGCACCATGAAAAGCGCCCTTGCATGGATATTCGACAATGCTAAGACTTCCATAAGGATCGAGAGTCCGTACTTCGCGATGGACAAGGTCCTTGTGGAAAAGCTCGCAGGTGCAGCCAGAAGGGGGGTCAAGGTCGAAATCATGGTTCCCGAGAAGACAGACACCTTCCAGTTCATGCTCGATGCCCTCAACAGGCTGGACCTGCCCCTTCTCAAAGATGCCGGTGCTACCATACAGATGTACACCGAGAGCAGGTTCAACCACACTAAGATGATCCTCTGCGACGAAACTGTAGGAATTCTTGGCAGCTGCAACCTGGACGAGAGAAGCCTTCGCCGCAACTACGAGGCCAGCATCTTCCTCTACGGGGAGGGCATCCTCTCCCGCATGAATGACATCTTCGAGGCGGACCTCCCTTTCTGCCACATCATGACGGATGAGGACGTAACAAAGAACAAGTACTACAAAAATCCCCTCCTAAGGGGTGCCGTTGCCGCACTGAGAAGCCTCCTTTAACTCTCTTTTCTCCCTCTCTTACCAACTTTCCATCATGGCTTTCCTACCTAGACATAAGTTCCCTTTCCTTCGCCCCCTTGCCGCTTGGACAGTCCTTTCCCTACTGCTGTTTTCAGGGAGTGCGGCCCTCGCCCAGGTCCAGCAGCAGCGACGTGTCCTGTACATTGACCTTCTTGAGAGCATTGGCATCCAGACGACTGTGCAGGATTTCAACCTCAACGATGCCTCCACATTTCTCGCACCGGGGTTCACACTCGGGGCTGCAAGCCTCAAACTTGAACCACTGGAAGGCTTCATACTGTCAGGCGGGGCCGAGCTTCACAGCATGAAGGTGGCGGGCCCCCTGTCCAGGGAGAGGGTGTGGTCAGTTGGGATCCCCGTAAAACTCAGGTACCGCTCCCCCAAGGGCTACGGTCTCATGCTGGGGGCGGAGAAGGAACTGTACTTCGATGCAAAAAACAAGGAGGGAAGCATCGGTGCCCCCCTCCCCGGTTATGACTTCAATCTTACGGTGCACTCCCGTTTTATGGGTCTCACCGGGAAATATTATCCCGGCAACGGGATGTACGCCGTAGGAGTGAACTTTATCTTCTGAGCCTCTTGGAGGCCAGGTTGATTCTGAGCTTGAACGTCTTCCGGCCGTGATAGTAGAACAGGTCCAGGGTCGAGTCATCCTCGAAGTATATGGAGTTCAGAAGCTTGTCCGTTTTCCTGTTCACGCACACCCCTTCGCACCACACCAGCAGGTAATCATCCGTTTTCTTGGAGTAGGCGACGACCAGGGTATAGTCCCTGTAGTCGAACATGGCGGCCCGGAAAAGTCCCGCATTCTCCTTTCTTGCGGCCTCGTATTTCTCGACGAGAGTGGATTCCCGGTCGAGGGCGCCGAAGACAAGGGACGTGGCTAAGGTCTCGGCATTGGGGTTCTTGCCCCGCCACCATTTTATGGCCTCGTCGGTAAGAAGGTCTCCCCTGGAAATGGGGACGAGGGATGGATTTTCAGATATCCTCCCGACGAGGTAGGACACCTCCGGTGTGAGTGCCACTCCCCCTATGCTCTCCGCGCACTGTCCCTCAATCCTCACACTTCGTTGCTCACCTTCCGTGGGAAGAGCCTTGCCGTAGAACGTGGCACTTGTGGGAAGGTCCAGTGAAGGGTCATACAGCACTTCCACCCACTCCTTCTCCTTCACTCCTTCCTTTTCATTGAGATAGGCAAAATGCAGGCAGGCTCTCCCCTCCCCGGACCCGAGGGTCACGATATCCAGGGGAAGGACCTGGCGGGAGGGACAAAGTCCCTCGGGGGAAGAGGTATAGATGGGGATGTCCTTGGCTGAGAGTTCCTCTCCCTGAGGGTCCAGGAAACGAAGTTTTATCTCTTTGGGAGAGATGAATAGTGCAGAGATCCCCTCCCTATTGTCCACTTTCCATCCTATGGCGTCGGAGGCCCCGGGAGCCTTTGAGAGGGCCTCGCCCCGGGTGATGGAAGAAGTGTTGTGGGAGCGGACCAGAGAGAGGATATCCTCCTTGAAGGGAGTGTCGGGATGCTCTTTGACAAATTCCCTGAGAGCTCCGGTATTCTCATGGTCCACTGCGCATAGCAGCAGGGAATCCCTCAGTCTTGCCACCTTTGGGGCATAGAGGGATGAGGGGAACTTATTGAGGAACTTGTCGGCGGCCTTCGCGGTCGGCTTTTTAAGAAGCTTGGTGTACTGGGATGTTTCCCCCCTGGTCTGGGAGAGGGCCGAAGGGGAAGAGGGCTGCAGCAGGAAGATGGAGGCAAGCGCTGCGGCGAGAATGTTTTTTAGCCCAAGATGAGAGAGTTTCA
>CAJOLJ010000093.1 GCA_905235445.1 uncultured Bacteroidales bacterium | reverse complement strand
TAAAGGCTGAACTTCAGTAAAGAGGGGATGAATTAGGGTACAAACAAAGAAATATGGCCATATGGGGCATGTAGTGATGAATGGATGTTAACTTAATATTCATTCATCACTTCTGTATTCGGGTGATGGCTACGTAGGTCCTGTCGGTCTTTTTGTGAAGGAGGGAGGAGCATGCAAATGCCCCCCTTCGGATATTCTCCGTCGGGGGGAAGAAGAAACGGGAGAGGCAGCGGTTTTTTATTTGCTTTTGGCAGCCATGCAGTAGATGGCAACCATGTCCACCTCGTGAAGGACCTTGAAATTCCCGAGGGTGGATGTGCCACCGTTGCTGGCTTTGTGAGCCATTTCAAGGATTTCCTCATTGGTGATTTCCCGGCCAATGAGTTCGGTGATGCCGGTAGGCATGCCTATGCTGCGGTAGAACTCCTCCATCTTTGCGATACCCCTGAGGGCCGTGCCATCAGGATCCTTGAAGTCATTGGGAACGCCCATCACGTTAACTGCGAACTGGACGAATCGGGTGAGGTTCTCATGCCTTACGTACCTTGCCCAGGACCCCCAGATTGCCGCGAGACCCGCACCGTGGGCGACATCGAACATGCCGCTCAGTTCATGCTCCAGGTCGTGGGTGCCCCAGTCACCGGTGGTTCCGCAACCGGTGATGTCATTGTGGGCGAGGCTTCCGGCCCACATTACCTGTGCCCTCAGGCGGTAGTCGTTGGGGTTGGCTATGACACGGGGACCGAGGTCCATGACTGTCCGTAGGAGAGCCTCTGCGAGGGCATCGGTAATCGTCATGTCGTCATCGTGTGAGAAATACCTTTCCATCGTGTGCATCATCATGTCCGTGATGCCGCAGGCGGTCTGGTAAGCAGGCAGTGTATAGGTCCTCTCCGGGTTCATCACTGCGAAACGGCACCTTGCGGGGTCACCGCCGCAGGATCTCTTCAGGAACTGTCCGTCCTCGTCGTTTGTGATGACGCAGCCTTCGCTCATTTCACTGCCGGCGGCAGGAATGGTAAGCACGCATGCTACGGGAGCGGCTGCCTTCAGTTCCGCTTTTCCACAGAAGAGGTCCCAGACATCCCCGTCGTAGCACAGACCGTAGGATATTGCCTTGGCTGAGTCTATGACGGAACCTCCGCCAACTGCCAGTATGAAATCCAGCCCCTCCTTCTTGCACAGGGCTATTCCTTCCCTGACTTTCGAGAGGTGGGGATTGGGAACGACGCCGCCCAGTTCACGGAAGGGGATTCCGGCCTGGGTGAGAAGGGTGCGTATGAGAGGGAGAAGACCGCTTCTCTCAGCGCTGCCTCCGCCGAAATGCACCAGGACCTTGGTGGCACCGTGTTTCTTGAGGAGGGCGGGTATCTGCTCTTCGCTATTTTTGCCGAAGATGACTTCGGTCGGGGCGTAATACTTGAAGTCCTTCATTTCTTGAACTTTGATGATATGTGTTTATGTGAGGTGAGTCGGAGCGTGTTGCTTCTTAGTCCGATGCACAAAGATACGTCACTTTCGTTTCTTTCCCTTTTACGGAAGTAACGTTTACTGTCGAAAAGGTATCAGACATCATCCGGGGCCTCGTTATTGACGCCTTACCTTACCGCCCTGCAGTTGAAGGACAGTGTCCCTGAGCGGGTCAGTTCCTCGTGGGATATCCTGTAGGAACGCAGCTTCTTTCCGCCAAGGAGCATCGACGTGATCCTGTCATAGCCTTCACCCAGGCCTTCCTCTTCACGGAGTCCTCCGTGCTTGGTGATGACGAGAGTGTCGTTGCCGAAGCACAGTCCGGGGTCAAGCGTGATGGTGACCTTCTCGAAGAAGGGGCTTGTGAGGGTGTAGTAGGGTTCACCCGGGCAGTCCGGGTAGAATCCCATCATGCTGAAAAGGGCCCAGGATGACATGGTACCGGTATCGTCATTGCCGGGGATGCCGTCCGGAAGGGTGGTGAAGTTCTTCCGCAGCACCTCCCTTACCGTCTTCTGCGTGCGGTACTCTTCACCCTTGAACCGAGAGAACAGGTAAGGATATGCTATGTCCGGTTCGTTCGCCGGGTCGAAGAGATTGTCGTCGAAGACATGCTGGAGCGTTTCCACGAAAGCCTTTTTGCCTCCCATCAGGGCGGCGAGCCCCTCCACATCGTGGGGGACATAGAAAGTATAGTTCCAGGCGCTTCCCTCGTGGAAGCCGGGAGCGTTGGAGAAGTCCGCCCCGTCCTCGGGATTGAAGGGCGTGAGGAAGGAACCGTCTTTGTTGATGGGACGAAGTGTCCCGAACTCCTCGCTGTAGTAGTTCCGCCAGCCGAGGCTCCGGGTCCGGAAAAGGGAGGCGTTGGACAAGAAGTCCTCTTTCTTTGCAGGGTCATCGCACTCCTGGGCCAGGGCGGAACACAGAATGGACAGTGCGTTGTCCGCCACATAGTATTCCAGGGCATGGGATACGGAGTTGTCACCGGAGAAATCCTGTGAGAACCAGTTGAGGGGAATGTAGCCACGCTCAATGTACGGGTCGATGTCGGGACGCATCCTGTTGTCCTTGCCGGGAGTGGTGGCGGACTTTATGAATGCCTGGTATGCCCAGTCGATGTCTATGTCCTTGAACCCCTTGAGGTATGAGTCCACAATGACAGGGATGGCAGGGTCGCCTTCCATTGTGAAGGTTTCCCGGGAATACAGTTCCCACTTCGGCATCCAGCCCCATTCCTTTGACATGTCTATCATCGAGGTGAGCATGTCTGCCTGCCTTTCGGGATAGACGAGGCTCAGAAGCTGATGCACGTTGCGGTAGGTGTCCCACAGAGAGAATACCGTGTACCTCTCGTGTCCGGGCTGGACCTTTCCCCTCCCGCCACCTTCCATCAGGGGATATTCGCCGTTGACGTCACTCTCAACGTTTGGATGGAGGAGGGCATGGTAGAGTGCGGTATAGAATATCTGCCTGTCCTGGAGGCTTCCGCCTTCGACCTGGATTCTGCCGAGATCCTCTTCCCAGGCATCGTGGGCATCCGTACGGACAGTGTCAAAGGTCTTTCCGTTCTGCTCCGTCTCAAGGTTCAGGAGGGCATTGTCCATGCTTACGAATGACACCCCCATCCTGACGCATATCTGTTCACCTTCCCCAAGGTCCTTGAACGTGAACACATAACCTATGTCGTCCCCGGCGAGCTCCCTTTCGTACTTGGTGTAGAGCTTGTACTTCCCGGCGTCCGAGTCCCATGCAGCCTCGGCTGTCATAGGCCTTTGCTTCTTGAAGAAAGCACCCGATGAAGGGACCTTGTCGACTCTCAACACAAAGTAGATCGGGAATACGGCCTGGCCATTGTAGCAGAAAGTTCCGAGAACTTTCATGCCCCGGATTTCCGTGGGGGATACCTTCATCACATACGCACCGCTTTCATTGGTCAGTCCCTCGCCGAGGTTCAGTATTATGTGCCCTTCCCCTCCGGGGAAAGTGTACCTCTCGATGGAGGAACGCTTCGTGGCGGTGGCTTCGGCCTTGATGCCGTGGGATGAAAGGGTCAGGCTGTAATATCCCGGCTCCGCATACTCATCCGTGTACTCTGAACCATAGAGGTGATAGTCCACGCTCATGGCGCCGCTGGTCGGCATGGTCAGCAGTGACCCAAGGTCCGGGCATCCTACCCCGCTCAGGTTCACATGGCTGAACCCCGTGAAGTACTTGTTCTCGTAGACATACGGGGTAGACCACCACCTGCTGTCCTTGTCCCAGGTGTTCAGTTTGGAACCCATCACGTTGAAGGGGGAGACGCTCATCATCCCAGAAGGGAGGACCGCACCTGGATTGGTGGCGCCGAAGTTTGTCGTTCCCACGAAAGGCTGGACGTAACTTGTGAGGGAAACCGCAAGGGCGGTAAACAGGGAAAGAATGGTCATGGTCGGGTGTGGTCTGGGTGGGAGGTTGTCAGCTAAAGGATGTTCGTTCTTTTCGTGAACTCGATTATCTCATCGACATAGCCGAAGGCAAGTCCGGTCACGGTGTCCGCACAGCCATAGTAGATGGCTATTCGGCCTGTGTCCTTGTCCGTGAGGGATGCGCAAGGGAATGTCACGGAAGGTACATCGCCGACGAGTTCGTAGTACTCCTGTGGAGTTATGAGATACTGGCCGCTTCTGGCAAGAACCTTCCAGGGCTTGTCCAAATCCAGCAAGGCGGAGCCGAATGCATAGACATAGCCATTGCAGGAACGGAGCACTCCGTGATAGATGAGAAGCCAACCTTCGGCGGTCTCGACGGGAACGGGTCCGGCCCCTATTTTCATGCACTGCCATGCGCTTACCTCGAAGGGGGCGGGTGACATTACGTGACGATGGTGTCCCCAGTATTCAAGGTCCTTGGACTCGGAGTAGAAGATGTCGCCGAAGGCGGTGTGACCTGTGTCGCTGGGGCGGGAGAGAAGGGCGAACTTCCCGTCAATCTTCCTCGGAAACAGGACACCGTTCCGGTTGTAGGGGAGAAGGGCGTTTTCCATCTGGTGGAAAGTGACGAAGTCCTCGGTCCAGGCCAGTCCGATGGTGGGGCCGTGGTAACCGTTGCACCAAGTGACATAGTACTTGTCCTCGATCTGTACGACCCTCGGGTCGTAGCCATATACCCACTGCCCGATTTCAGGGTCGGGACAGTCGAACTTGATGGCCTCCTCGTTTATGTTCCAGTTGATGCCGTCCGCTGAAAAGCCTGCATGCAGGGTCATGCGGCGGTTCTTGTCGTCGCAGCGGAACACACCTGCGAAACCGTCCTTGAAGGGGACAACCGCAGAATTGAATATGCTGTTGGAATCAGGCAGGAGGTCCCTGGGGATTACGGGATTATTGGAATATCTCCATACCGGGGCCTTGGATCCTACGGGACGCTCTTCCCAGGGAATGTTGGGAAGGGACCCTCCTGAAATGATGGTGCTGTTTGCTGACATGATATAAATGAAGGTGCTATTGTGTACGTGTCTTGGGAGAGTCGAACTGTCTCACCTAAAGATGTCCGCAAAGTTACTGTTTTCTCGGCTAAATCGGAGTCTATGCCCTCTGTAATGAAAATGGCCGGTACGGAAGTGTCTTCGTACCAGCCAATATTATTTGGGGTGATGGGCAGCCGCTTTACAATACGGCTACGGTTCTGATCCAGAATTCGGCATCCTTCTTGCGCCATTTGTCCAGGAAAATCCAATTCCCGTCGAAGTACCATCCCATAGCCTTGCCATTTGAGACTTCCTGTATTGTCCAGTAATTCTGGTTCTTCCGTAGGGGCTTGACTTTATCGTTGTACTTGGCAAGCCGCTGGAGGGAAGTGTTTACGCTGTAGGCCCAGGTGGCACAGGATATTTCCTTGGCAGTAGGAACAAACCATCCCGAAGAGTTTTCCAGAGGGTAGTCCTTGTCATCATTCTCGGCAGTATACATCGGCTTGATTCTGTGAGAAGTTCCTCTTTTGCTATTGTATACAAGGAGTTTTTGCTTGAGGTCATAGCCTTGGTATAGTACATATTTGCAGTGGGAGTAAGAAAAAGAAAAATGGAAAGTCCATTTACCATGCTTATTTATAGGGTCCTCTCTTTCTATATCTTTCTTCGACCACGGACCTCTTTCCGGGTGGCTATATAGCTCAGTTGAAGAAATGTCTTTATATTCATATTCACACCAACTGGATATATATCCTCCTCTGGAATCCCAAGCCTCTGCCATTCCGACCCTGACATCTCTGGGACGGACATCGGGAAATTTGGGATAGCAGGAGTTGTCGTAGATATTGTCGTAATCTTCGCTGTAGACCCATCTCCTGGGGGATTCATAAAGATTGATGATATAAGCGTGTCTCTTTTTTCCGTCTGGACCATATATACCGGCGAGATTGACATCTCCAAGGGCGCTTTTCCAATAGATATCCCCTCGTTTAAAAGTCTTTTCTATTTTGATGTTGTTGTTATTTTCTCCCCATCCGAACAAGAAATTTTCAAGAACAACGTCACCGGGCTCCGTCCCTTCGGGATAGACAAAGATAATGACACCGACAATGCAGTTTGTAACGTTATTGAAGCCCCTTGCCTTCCCGAGGTTTATGAGGTCGACTTCTTCAGATCGGGAGTCAGGGCCCCGGAAACCTCCGTCAAAAGAGTAATAGGCATGTCTGGTGGGATGCCATGCCACATAGTCTCCGATTTTCATGTCCTTGGCACTGTAGCCCGGGTCTGCTGCCAAGGCATCGAGGCTCCAAGCCATCAACAATGCGATAGACAGGAATAGATAGATTGTAAAGCGTTTTTTCATGGTTGAATCGTTTGTTTATCATTAAACAAAGAATTTTGGGAATGCCCTCATGGAGCTAAGCAAATATAAGGCCATTTTTTAACAATCCAAATATGAAATGGTTTTTCTCGCAGGCGTGAAGAGTCTTTTCCCTGTTGAATCGTTTGTTTGTCATATTGTGGCAGTTGTGGATTGCAGGGGAGCGGAGGGCAATATGTAACGGAACTTGGGCGGGGTCATGTGTGCGAAAAGATATTATTATTGCTAACTTCGCGGCGTTAAGTGGAGCGGATGACACCCGCCTCGTCGCAAGAGATGAATAAGGGATGAAAAGAACCAGGGACATACTGAGGAATGTTATTCCCGTCCTGCTTCTGGCGGTTTTCCTGTCAGGACAGGTCCTCTGTTCGTTCCATGTCCATGAAAGAACAGTCCCCCAGGAGGAACTCTGTGACCTTTGTTCCCACGGAACGTCACATCACAGCTTCCATCTTTCCTCTTATTCCATTTCCGGACAAGACTGCCTGATCTGTCACTTCTGTGCGGTCCCGTTCATCGGGGCGCCACTTCTTCTGTTGCCTTTTTGTGCGAGGCGCTGCTCCACCTCTGTGTCCTCTCCGGGCGTTGCAGTACATTCCGCATCTCATATTCTTCTGTCTTTAAGGGGGCCACCTTCAGGCGGGAACTTCGAGGCATAGTTTCCTTTCTTTCGCCCTCTTGACGTTCTCACCCGTCCTGGGGTATCCTTTAGTTCCCTCTATTGTAGAATATACACCAATCCTTAAAGACAAACAATCATGATTTCAAGAATAATCCCTCCATATAAGGGGGAGGTGCGCCATGTCGTATCTGCACGGCGTCCTCTTCCCCTGTACCTTGTCCTCTGTGTGGCAATCTTTCTTAATCTGGGCCATGCTTCCATTTGCCATGCCCAGCACTTTTTCCCGGATACGCTTACCATCAGTGAAGCGCTGGTCACCGGGGTGGGCGGCCCTGTCCGTCTTCGGGAATCCCCGATTCCGTTCGTATATGTGTCCGAAGGTTCCCTCAGGTCCATTGCTTCCACCAATATCATAGATGCCCTGTCCCGTTACCCGGGAGTGGAGGCAATATCGACGGGGGGCGCCATCTCCAAACCCGTCATCCGGGGAATGAGCTACAATAGGGTAGTGACCGTGGTGGACGGGGTCCGTCAGGAAGGGCAGCAGTGGGGAGACGAACACGGGGTCGAGGTTGACTCCGATGCCATCGGCTCCGTGGATATCCTCAAGGGGCCTGCAAGTCTCATGTACGGGTCCGATGCCCTGGGCGGGGCTCTCATAATGCGAAGCGTTCCAGAGCCTTCACCAGGTGAAGGAAGAGTCGAGTTCACCAACCAGTTCCAGAGCGTGAACGGACTTGTCGGGACATCCGTCTTTCTGTGCGGGAATGACCCCAGGTCCCTGGTCTATTCTGCCCGCATAAGCGGCAAGGCCGCCCACAGTTATTCCAATCCCGTGGATGGCTTTGTTCCGAATTCCCAGTTCTCGGAAAGAAGCGCCAGCGGGATGTTCGGGCTGCATCGGTCATGGGGACAGTCCCACCTGCGCCTCTCCTATTGGCACCAGACCCCTTCCCTTCCTGAAATCGAGGAAGACAAGGAGCCCGAAGGAAAGAAGTCAACCTACCTTCACGGCATTCCATACCAGCAGATCCGCCATGTGAAGGCTTCCCTTGACGGGACGCTGTACGTGGGCGAGGGTTCACTTAAAGGCGTGCTTTCGTATCAGAACAATTCCAGGGAAGAGTTCGAGGATGAACCGGGGGTCAGCCTGAGCCTGGGTACGGTGGGATACGACGTGCGTTATCTGAGCCCTTCACTGGGCGGGTGGAAGCTCACTGCCGGCCTTGGGGGAATGCTCCAGTCATCCCGCAACCGTTCCCAGGAGGTCCTCATCCCGGACTATGGCCTATGGGACATAGGCGTATACGGGACATTCAATAGAACTTTCGAAAGCGTGGACCTGAGCGGAGGGGTGAGGTTCGATTCCAGGATGCTCGATTCCAGGAAAACAGGGGACGATATGGACCCTTTCAAGCGCAACTTCTCCGCCTTTTCGGGAAGTGTCGGCATTGTCTGGCACCCTGTTCCATCGGTAGACCTCAGAGCCAATATCGCAAGGGGGTTCAGGGCCCCGAATATGAGTGAACTTGGCTCCCATGGGGAACACGAAGGAACGTTCCGCTTCGAGATTGGAAACGCTCTCCTCAAGCCGGAGAAAAGCAACCAGCTTGACCTGGGGGTGTCATGGACAAGGCCATGGATAAGCATGTCACTTTCCGCATTCGGGTCTATAGTGTACGATTTCATATACCTGCATGCCACGGGCGGACTGTCCGAAGAGAATACACCCGTATATTCCTATGCGGGAAGGACGGCCCACTTCCTTGGGGGAGAAGTCGCCATCGATGTCCATCCCCTGGAACAAATCCACATAGGGAGCACTTTCTCGGTGACTGAGGGAATGTTTACAGGCGGGGAGACATCCCCGGGCATGAAGTACGTACCAATGATACCTGCCCCCAAATGGGTTCTGGAAGTAGGTTATGAAGGAGGCTCTTTCAGGGCTTCGGCAAGAATGGACCATTATTTCCCGAAGAACCATGTCTTCTCGGCCTACGGTACCGAGACCGCTACACCCTCATACACACTTATCGGGGCATCGGTAGGAAAGGACTTCACTCTTGGAAAAGGAACCAAGATGACGGTAAGCATCTTCTGCGAGAACATTCTAAACGCTTCATACCAGAACCACCTGAGCCGGCTGAAGTATGCCGGGTTCAACCCTGCGACCCGGAAGGCGGGCTACTTTGGTCCGGGAAGGAACATTGGGGTGAAAGTGTATATCCCCATTTCATACGGACTGCGGTAGCACCTGGATGAATTACAGTGGGTGTCCCCCATCCTTTGCCGAAAAGCACAGGGTGGGGGCGCCTCCTTTTCGGGCATATTCATGCCGATATCTTTTAGGTATTTTGGAGCCTTGTGCGTAACTTTGTACCCGTTATGTGTCAAAGAACCACGCACAGTTAATTATCTGTACCCTATTATGTCCGAATTGGCTCCCATGATTGCGGACCTGGCCTTGATACTGGTCTTCGCAGGGATAATGACTCTCATTTTCAAGAAACTCAAGCAGCCCCTTGTCCTGGGATACATTGTCGCAGGATTCCTGGCGGGACCGCATTTTGCGTTCCTGCCGTCCGTGGTGGATGCCGAGAACGTACATCTGTGGGCTGATATCGGGGTTATTTTCCTTCTCTTCGCCCTGGGACTTGAGTTCAGCATCAAGAAGATAATGAAGGTCGGAGGGCCTGCTGTGATTGCGGCCTTGACAATCATCCTCGGAATGATTTTCCTGGGGACCATGGTGGGTTCCGCCTTCGGTTGGAAGAGGATGGACTGCATATTCCTCGGAGGCATGATAGCCATGTCCTCCACGACCATCATCTATAAGGCTTTCGATGACCTTGGACTACGTAAGAAGCAGTTCGCAGGCCTTGTCATGAGCATCCTCATCCTGGAGGATGTGTTGGCGGTCGTACTTATGGTCGTGCTTTCCACGATGGCGGTAAGCAACTCGGTGGAAGGCGGGGAACTCATAATGAGCATAGCCAAGCTGGTGTTCTTCCTCGTCCTGTGGTTCGTCGTGGGCATATACCTTATCCCGCTTCTCCTGCGAAAGACCCGGCCGCTGATGAATGACGAGACCCTGCTGGTTGTCTCCCTGGGACTTTGCTTCGCGATGGTGGTCATCGCTGCCAAGACCGGCTTCTCTGCCGCCTTCGGCGCTTTCATTATGGGTTCCATCCTGGCGGAGACAGTGGAGGCGGAACACATAGACCATCTTGTCAAACCCGTGAAGGACCTCTTCGGCGCGGTCTTCTTCGTGTCCGTGGGCATGATGGTGGACCCTGTCATGATAGGCAAGTACTGGCTTCCAATCGTGGTGGTCACCCTTACAGTGATCCTCGGCCAGGCCACATTCGCCACCCTGGGAGTGCTTCTTTCCGGCAATAGCCTTCGCACCGCAATCCAGAGTGGGCTCTCCCTGACCCAGATCGGTGAGTTCGCATTCATTATAGCTTCCCTGGGCGTGGCCCTGGGAGTGACGAGCGATTTCCTGTACCCGGTCGTCGTGGCCGTATCGGTAGTAACCATCTTCCTGACACCTTACATGATAAGGCTCGCGGAACCGCTTTGCAACTTGCTGGAGCGCAAGCTCCCTCCCAAATGGCTTGCGTTCCTGGATAAATACGCCTCCGGCGGTTCCCCGGCTACCAGTCATGAGAATTACTGGAAGGTGTATATCGGGGGAATAGTTAAGTACACTGTAATCTACGGCATCCTGTGCATAGCCATCATTGCTCTTTCAATGAACTTCCTGGTGCCCTTTGTATCCAAATATGTCCCCGGAATATGGGGTAATCTCATTTCCGCGGTCATTACCGTCCTTGTTATGGCTCCGTTCCTTCGTTCCATCGTGATGAAAGGGTACAATACCGAGGAATTCAAGACAATCTGGAATGAGAACACATCCAACAGGGCCCCTCTTTTGGCTACGGTCTTCATCAGGGCGGTCATAGCGCTGGGTTTCGTGACATTTGTCCTTCTCAAGCTGTTCCATTTCTCGGTCGCAATCATTGTCCCGGTGGCCCTTGTCCTCATATGGGGAATGCTTTCGAACGAACGCCTAAAGCGTCAGACCCAGAGGATGGAGAAGACGTTCAACAATAACCTCCGTTCCCGTGAACTCCAGGCACAGTACAACGGGGACAAGGCACCTGAGTATGCCACTGCCCTCATATCAAAGGACCTTCATCTCTCCGATTTCGAGGTGCCGCCTACCGCCCCCTGGGTCGGGAACACTCTCGCGGAACTGGACTTCGGTAAGAGGTTCGGCATCCAGGTGGCATCCATCCTGAGGGGAACGCTCAGGATAAATATCCCAAAAGCCTCGGACAGAATTTTCCCGGGGGACAAGCTGCAGGTCATAGGTACGGATGCCCAGCTGGAGGAGTTCTCCACGAAGCTCACGGCCTCCGCAGCCACCGTGGACCAGGGCAAGATTGAAGCCTCCGAGATGCATCTCCACCATTTCCGCATAGGACAGTCCTCCCCGTTCCTCGGGAAGAGCATAAAGCAAAGCGGGATACGCAACAAGTATCGTTGCCTGATAGCCGGGGTCGAGACTCCCGACGGAAAACTCTATGTGCCGGACCTCGACAAGCCTTTCGCGGAGGGCGATGTCGTATGGGTCGTAGGTGAGGAGGGTGA
>CAJOLJ010000092.1 GCA_905235445.1 uncultured Bacteroidales bacterium | reverse complement strand
TTAAGCTCACCCGCGCCGATGGTACTGCCCTACCAGGTGGGAGAGTAGGTCGCCGCCGTTCTTCGACATCCCGATTGCACTACAGCAGTCGGGATGTTTCCGTGTATATGCCCCCATGGTTGAGGGCATAAAGAACCCCCGAACTTCCTTGTCGAAGTCCGGGGGATGGGTATGGCTGGGATAAGGCTACCTGACCTTCCCGTTTCTTTTTCAGTCTATCTTCTCCCTTATGTTGTATGAGTTCCTGTCAGCGGATGACCTTGAAATCATCTCCCCTATGAATCCGGCCAGGAACAGCATCACGCCGAGAACCACAGCAAGCAGCGCCAGATAGAAAAGAGGCTGGTCCGTCACCTGGCGGAACCTCAGTCCATGGCTCTGGTGGTAGAGTTTTGTCCAGATAAGGGCGATGGTTATTATGAAACCTGCCAGGAACATAAGTATCCCCGTGAATCCGAAGAAGTGCATGGGCTTCTTCCCGAATGTGGAAAGGAACCACAGACTCAGGAGGTCCAGGAACCCGTTCGTGAACCTCTCGAGCCCGAACTTGCTCTTGCCGTACTTTCTCTTCTGGTGGTGGACCGGTTTCTCGGTGATCCTCGTGAACCCTGCATTCTTGGCAAGGTAGGGGATATAGCGGTGCATCTCCCCGTAGACCTCGATGTTTTTCACGACCTCGTTTGCGTAGGCTTTCAGCCCGCAGTTCATGTCGTGAAGCTTTATGCCGGTTATCTTCCTGGCTGTTGCGTTGTACAGTTTGGATGGGAGGTTCTTGGTGATGGCATTGTCCTGGCGGTGCACTTTCCAGCCGGAGACCACGTCCCACTTCTCCTCCGAGACCATCCTGTACATCTCGGGGATCTCCTCTGGTGAGTCCTGAAGGTCAGCATCCATGGTGAAGACGACCTTTCCGACCGCCTCCTTGAACCCGCAGAAAAGGGCTGCGGACTTCCCGTAGTTGCGCCTGAAGGATATGCCCTTTATGTTGGGACTGTCCTTCGAGAGGGCGGATACCACCTCCCAGGATCTGTCGGTGCTTCCGTCATCTATGAAGATGATTTCATAAGTGAAATGATTCTCCTCCATTACCCGTCCTATCCAGGACGAGAGCTCGGGAAGGGACTCCTCCTCATTGAGGAGGGGTACTATGATGCTTATGTCAAGGGGATATTCCATGGTGAATGCGATGCTACTGCTCTGCGGAGTCATTGTTGCCCGTAGGGTTGTTCCCGCTCCTGAAAGGATTGTAGGGGGCCACCCTGCCTGCGAGGATGGAACTCAGTACCAGACCGTACAGGAAACAGTATATGGTCATGGAGAAGAACATGACGGAAGGAAGGTTCGACATCATGTTTTCCATAGCCGCCGTGGTGTTTGCGTCAAGGGCCTGGCCGCTCTGGGAGAGGACCGTGTCCAGGGCCTCCTGGAACTTCTCCTGGGGAGTTATGATTGCCTGGGCGAGGTATACGCCACCGGATACCACGGCTGATAGGAGCGCCGTCTTCCTGCCGAGGGACGCAACTTCCACCCTGGTCGCATCGGGATAGCGGAGCAGGAGCCTTTTCATGAAGTATTTCATGACAATTATGCACCCAACGAACTTCGCTGCCCACAGCACGAATGACACTATGTTCATCAGGAATGTCAGTGCCACCGAATTGGTGGGTACGAGTTCGATGAGGTAGGACAGCCCTACGAAAAGGAGTACGATGCCTCCCAGTACCAGCCCTGCATTCGCTGCATCATTCCAGAGTTCCCTGGAAGAAGGGATATTGGGGTTTGTGTTGTTTGCCATTTGATGTGATAGAGTGTGTCGTAGAGTGCAAATATAGTCATTTCTTTGTCTAATCTCGTTAAAAAAGGGTGGGCGTTTTCACGCAGAATGCGTCCTCCGCCCCCGGACCGGGACCACCCCAGTGAAATTTCTCCGATTTTGGGATATTGCCAGACTCATAGAAATTGTCTAATTTTGCATAATTTGGTTAACAACATGGCTGGTCAGGTTCAAGTACTTGGTATGTAACCACCCTCCAGACCAATTCATTTTAACTCTTTAGGTATGATCGACATCAGATTCCCTGACGGAAACGTCAGGTCCTACGAGCAGGGCGTAACGGCTTATGAGATAGCGAAGAGCCTCAGCCCCGCACTCGCAGCGGAGGTCCTGGCGGCTGAGGTGAAGCCGCTGGACGACACGACAGTGGACAAAGGCGCAACCTACGACCTTACGCGTCCCATTATGCAGAGCAGTTCCATCCGCCTCCTCAAGTGGGAGGACGAGGAGGGCAAGAGGGTCTTCTGGCACTCTTCCGCCCACCTCATGGCAGAGGCCCTGGAGGCCCTCTATCCCGGAGTGAAGTTCGGTATCGGACCCGCCCTTGAGAACGGGTTCTACTATGACGTTGACCTCGGAGGACAGTCCTTCTCCGACTCTGACCTTCCCAAGGTCGAGAAGAAGATGCTGGAGCTGGCCCGCCAGAAGCAGGACTTCCGCCGCATCGATGTCAGCAAGGCTGACGCCATGCACTATTTCACCGAGAAAGGTGACCAGTACAAGTGCGAGCTCATCTCCGAACTCGAGGACGGAACCATTACCTACTACACCAACGGTGATTTCACGGACCTGTGCCGTGGACCTCACCTCATGAATACATCCGTCATCAAGGCTGTGAAACTCACGGCCATCGCCGGTGCATACTGGAGGGGTGACGAGAAGAGAAACCAGCTCACCCGCATCTATGGCATCACTTTCCCCAAGAAGAGCCTGCTGGATGAGTACAATGTGATGATAGAGGAGGCAAAGAAGAGGGACCACCGCAAGCTCGGCAAGGAGATGGAACTCTTCACATTCTCCTCGAAAGTAGGCCTCGGTCTTCCCCTGTGGCTCCCCCGGGGGGCCGTCATGAGATATGAACTGGAGAGTTTCCTTCGTCGCCGCCTCAATGCCGCAGGTTACCTACCTGTGGTGACCCCGCATATCGGCGGGAAGCAGCTTTATGTCACGTCCGGCCACTATGCCAAGTACGGCAAGGATTCCTTCCAGCCCATCCACACCCCGCAGGAAGGGGAGGAGTACATGCTCAAGCCCATGAACTGCCCCCATCACTGTGAGATATACCGTTCCGCACCCCGTTCCTACAGGGACCTGCCCCTGAGGCTCGCCGAGTTCGGGACCGTGTACCGCTATGAGCAGAGCGGGGAGCTCCATGGACTTACCCGTGTGCGTTCCTTCACCCAGGACGACGCCCACATGTACGTGCGTCCCGACCAGCTGAAGGATGAGTTCAAGAAGGTCATAGACCTTATCCTGTATGTGTTCAAGGTCTTCAAGTTCGAGGACTACGTGGCCCAGATATCCCTGCGTGACAAGGTTAACCGCGAGAAGTACATCGGAAGCGAGGAGAACTGGGAGAAGGCGGAGTCCGCCATCATCGAGTCCGCAGCCGAGAAGGGCCTCAATACCGTGGTCGAGTACGGCGAGGCCGCATTCTACGGCCCGAAGCTCGACTTCATGGTCAAGGACGCCCTCGGCAGGAAGTGGCAGCTCGGTACCATCCAGGTTGACTACAACCTCCCCGAGAGGTTCCAGCTGGAGTACACCGACGCTGACGGAAGCAAGAAGCGCCCTGTCATGATCCACCGCGCCCCGTTCGGTTCCATCGAAAGGTTTACCGCCGTGCTGCTCGAGCATACGGCAGGTCATTTCCCGCTGTGGTTGGCTCCTGACCAGGTAAAAGTCCTCCCTGTGAGCGAAAAATATGCAGATTATGCGAAAAAAGTTTGCAATTTGATGAATAATAACGAAATTCGCAGTTCTGTAGACGATCGTAACGAAACGCTCGGCAAGAGGATCCGCGAGATATCGCTCCTGAGGGTCCCGCTGCTGGTGATCGTAGGCGAGAAAGAGCAGGAGGAAGGTACGGTATCCGTCAGGGAATGGGGTGTTAACGTACCTGCAATGACTTGCGAGGAGTTCCTGAAGTGGTTCAAGGACAAAGTCGCAGCCGAACTGAATGTGTAACTTATTTTAGAATATATCAACGACGATATAGAGAGTTTTATTATCAACCAAACAGATAGGAGGAAAACTTATCGCAACGCCTTACAAACCGAACAACTCCGGTCAAAACAGACCAGCCGGAGGTCCGAAACCGACTGGGGCCAAAGGCCCTGCCGGGCAGAATTCCCGCTCGAAGGGCGAGAATGAACTGAACATCAACGGGGATATTACCGCCCCCGAGGTTCGCCTCGTGGGAGATAACATTGAGAACCCCGGTGTGTACACTCTTGCCGCCGCAAAGAAGATGGCGGCGGACCTGGGCCTCGATCTTGTTGAAATCAGCGCAAAGGCCGTCCCTCCCGTCTGCAAGATACTTGACTACCAGAAGTACCTCTATCAGCAGAGGAAGAAGGCAAAGGAGATGAAGCAGAACTCCACGAAGATTGTTATCAAGGAGATACGCTTCGGCCCCAACACCGACGAGCATGACTTCCAGTTCAAGCTCAAACATGCACAGGAGTTCCTCCAGGAGGGCTCCAAGGTGAAAGCCTCCGTCTTCTTCAGGGGTCGCTCCATCCAGTTCTCCGACCAGGGTGAGAAACTCCTTCTCCGCTTTGCGGTGGAGCTCGAGGAATGGGGCAGGGCAGAGAACATGCCCAAGCTGGAAGGCAAGAGGATGATAATGATGATTGCCCCGCTGAAGAAGAAATAATTCTTCAAGGCCAGGGTAAAATGAGTGCACAAGAGCGTCCTTCGGTACAGTATTTGCTGTACTGAAGGGGCTTTTGGCCGCACATCAAAAGGAAAAAAAAGGGCCGTGAATGGTCCACATAATAAATTATTAACAAACAAAAGAGTATGGCAAAGCTAAAGACCAACTCCGGTGCCAAAAAGCGTTTTACGCTTACCGGATCGGGAAAAATCAAGAGAAGGCATGCTTACCACAGCCACATTCTCACCAAGAAGACCAAGAAGCAGAAGAGGAACCTTGACAAGTTCGCCATTCTGGACAATGACGACGTCAAGCGCGTAAAAGAGCTTCTTGTCATGTAATCTCCCATAAGGGATCGCATCACAATCATTTATTAACCTGGAAAGCAGTCGTACAAAGAACCGCACAGTGACGGTCACTGCCTCCGAAAACAATCACAAAAATGCCAAGATCAGTTAACTCAGTTGCCTCTAGGGCACGCCGCAAGAAGATTCTCAAGAGAACTCGCGGTAACTTCCTCTCCAGGAAGAACGTCTGGACGGTTGCAAAGAACACCTACGAGAAAGGTCTCACCTATGCATACCGTGACCGCAAGGCCAAGAAGAGAGAGTTCCGTTCCCTTTGGATCCAGCGTATCAACGCAGGAGCACGCCAGCACGGGATGTCCTATTCCCAGTTCATGGGCAAGCTCGCAAAGCAGAACGTAGGGCTCAACCGCAAGGTTCTTGCAGACCTCGCCATGAATAATCCCCAGGCTTTCGAGGCTCTCATCAATTCAGTGAAGTAGCCAAGGAAAGATACCCGCTATGAGTTGGAAGGAGATATATCGCAACAAGTGGGTGAGGATGTCCTTTTGGGCTGTCCTCTACATAGCTTGGGTGGTATGGCTCGGAAACTATTGGTGGCTGCTGGGCCTCATTCCCATCTTCGACTATCACATCACGAAGAAGGTGAAGTGGCTCTTCTGGAAGAAAGAGTACAAGGAAGGTGAAAAGAGAAACGCACTGCTGGATTGGGTGGATGCCCTCATCTTTGCGGTCGTGGTCGTTACCTTCATCAACATCTTCTTTTTCCAGGCCTTCAAGATCCCTTCCTCCTCAATGGAAAGTTCGCTTCTCACAGGTGACCACCTGTTCGTAAGCAAACTCACCTACGGACCCAAGATACCCGAGACCCCTCTCACGGTACCTTTCACGCACAACGTCATTTTCGGCAAGGAGTCCTATTCGACCCTCATCCACAATGACTACCGCCGCCTCAGAGGCATCAGGGAGGTACGCAGGGGAGACCCCGTAGTCTTCAATTTCCCCAACGGGGATACGGTTCTGTCAAAAGTTCCCGGTGAAGATTACTACGCCCTGTGCCGCACCCTCGGGAAGGAGTTTACCGTCAAGACCTACGGACCCATAAAGGCCCGTCCCGCTGACAAGACCGACCACTACGTGAAAAGGTGCGTCGCCGTCGCGGGTGACACCCTCAGCGTAAGGGACGGTATCGTGATGATCGGTCAGGATACCCTCCAGATTTGGCCGGGAGTCCAGAACACCTACACGGTGAGGACAAACGGGACCAGGATTAACCAGAGGACCCTCGAGAAGCTCGGACTCAATCTCTCCGAACTCGCTTTCGACCCTTCTCTGCCCGGTTATCCCGCGATGCCCCTTACCGAAGGGATGCTTCCCACAGTGAAGGGATGTACCAATGTGGTGGAATGTACACGCAACGTGGACGTCTATCCGCCGGACTTCCCGGATTCATGGAAACTCCTCTTCCCTTTCACGGAGTCTTCCACATGGACCAGGGACAACTACGGTCCCATCTGGATACCCAAGAAAGGTGTTACGGTGCCTCTTGACAGGGAGAACCTTCCCCTCTACGAGAGGATAATAAGGGTCTATGAACACAATACGCTCAGTGTCGATGCCCAGGGACAGATCCTCATCAACGGGAATGTAGCGAACGAGTACACGTTCAAGCAGGATTATTATTTCATGATGGGAGACAACCGCCACAACTCCCTCGACTCAAGGTACTGGGGCTTCGTCCCCGAGGACCATATAGTGGGGACGCCCTCAATAATATGGCTCTCGACCGATGCCACCAAGTCCTTCCCGGGATCGATAAGGTGGAAACGTTTCCTGAAGCTCGTCTAGTTTGACGGGATATTAGAAATCGGGGCGGAAGGCTCCGCCCGAAAAACAAACAACGAAATAAAAAGATTACAGATATGGCAAAGGTTTGTCAAATTACCGGAAGGAAGAGAATGAAGGGCAACAATGTCGCTCATTCCAAGCTGCGCACCAAGCGCGATTTCTCCCTCAACCTCAAGCACAAGAGGTTCTGGAGCGAGGAGGAACAGAGATTCATCACCCTCAAGGTTACCTGCAAGGGTATGAGGACCATCAAGAAGAACGGTCTTGAAGCTACCGTTCGCGAAGCCCAGAAGAAGGGCTATGTCAAGATTGTCTAACCATTAATACTATCAGATTATGGCAAAGAAGGCAAAAGGCAATAGGGTACAGGTTATCCTTGAGTGCACCGAGCAGAAAGCCAGTGGCGTACCTGGAATGTCCCGTTACATCACCACCAAGAACCGCAAGAACACCACCGAGAGGCTCGAGCGCAAGAAATACAACCCTTACCTCCACAAGGTAACCATTCACCGCGAGATTAAGTAAAACCCGGTCCCCCTTCGGACCTTAACACTCAGAACATATGGCAAAGAAAGCAGTTGCTACATTCGCAGCCAAGTCCGGTTCCAAGAGCATGATCAAGTGCATCCGTATGGACAAGTCCCCCAAGACCGGCGCTTACGTTTTTACCGAGCAGCTCATCGAGGCTGGCAAGGAGGGTGAATTCTTCAAGAAGAAGTAAGACAGTCTTCCTTCACTTCAAGGTACGGCCCCCTTTGCACCGGACCTTTAACTAGTCACATAGCGGAGGGTACCCTAGTAGTGCCCTCCTTTTCCTTTTCACAAACCACATCCCCCCCCATGGATAGTGTCAATCTTATCTGCTTGGCCTCCACCGTCGTCATTGCGATTGTATCCTCCGTACTTGTTACCCTAAGCAAGGCCCAGGCCCCTTCTGGGCGGGCGACCAAGGTCGAACCTTTCGAAAGTGACAATGCCCAGTGGTACTTTGACGCTTCGATGGACATCTATTGCAGGAAGACGGGCAAGGCCCCCGACTCCCTCACAGAGGATGATGCCGAAATCATCTATGGATGGGCCTCTACGCACATGGCCATGTTCCTGACTTGGGCCATCATGAGGGGAGAGGCCGGGACGGTCCACGTCGAGGATGAGCCCCAGGCCCTCCAGAAGGTGAGGCTACGGGAAATGACAGGTACCGAGTTCCTCTCCCGATACTGCGACTGCCGGCTCTGGAAGGAGGATTTCTCGCAGGACATCCTGCCTTTCGTGCAGCAGTACTACATGCAGTACCTCGTTGACTACCCGAAGTTCGCCCGTGGGACCCTTGGGAAAGAGGAGTTCAGCTTCCCTTTCAGTTGGGAGGACTATGATGCCGTCCAGAAGTTCCTGGACGGAAAGTATGCGAGGTGGAAGAAGAAATCCGGGAAAGGAGCTGGGTAACTTGCGCTCAGTTTGTTGAAAACTACTGTCCCCCCTTGTACCCTTTGGTGCATGAGGGGACAAATCGAATCCTTCGCCCTATCCTTCCAGGAACTCCGTTGCAACCTTCCCGACGAAGTCCTTTTTCTCCAGAGACATCATGTGTCCCGCTCCCTTGACAAGGACGAACCTTGCCCCTGGGATGGCTTCTGCCACGGCCTTCCCGAGTTCGGGGGGATTGATGGCGTCGTATTCTCCGGCAAGGACAAGTACCGGTACTTTTATGTCTTTCATCCCGGGGAACAGGTCGAAGTCATGAAGGGCCTCTACCTCGGCTCTTCGTGCTTCCTCGGTGAGCCTCACCTTGGAGCGGTTTTTAAGAAGTCCCAGCATCCTTAACATGGAAGTCTTCGGTGCGAAGGAAGCTTTCATAAGTATCATCGCAAGTTCCACCTCACCTACTGTCGCTGGGTCATGCCCCCTCTCCCTCAGTATCCTTTCCACGGATGAAGTCTTCCCGTCACCTTTCGTACCCATGAGTATGACCTTGTCGAAGAGGTCCGGTTCCCTCTGCAGGGCAGCACCGGCTATGTAGGAACCCATGGAAAAGCCCCAGAGGGATACTTTGCCACCGCGGCCGTATTCCCTGGAGAGGGCGATAAGGTCAAGGGCATGGTCTGTGAGAGTGTAGGAAGGGACCATCTCGCTCTCCCCATGGCCACGGGCATCGTAGCTGATGACACGGTACCTGTCGCACAGCATGTCCCTTATGTGGTACATGCCTTCCTTGGAGGAGGATAGACCGTGGACTAGGATGAGCACGGGCCCCTGTCCCTGCTCATTTATGGCAATTTCGATTCCGTTTATCTTTTTGAGGACGTCCATACTTGTGTGGGGGGGTGGGTTCGGTCGTGCAAGTTAACATTTTCTTTTCAAGGGAGGAGTTTTTTTGGCAGTTCGTACATGATTATTTCCAGTGGCGCCCCGGGAAAACTAAATCCTATTTCACCACAACCTGCCCACCCCCGACACACCTACTGGCAGAATTTGCGAGGAGCAGTGTATTCTCGCAGTTTTTGTCGTATATAAAAAAGCGACCCGCCAGCAGTTCTACGGGATGCCGACGGGTTCTGTTATCGTTTGATTCGGACTGTCTTGTCCGAGGATCTTCGCATTTCTCGGTTGCAAGTTATGATGCTTTTTCCCGAACTGTACAGGATTTCATTCTTGCAAAATGAACTGAAAAGGTAGAATGGTTCTTCCGCCTCACGTTGCAGTGTCTATTATCAGTGACCCCCAATTTTCCGGATTCATCATCACCCTACCTTCCGGGCACTATTGTCAGGGAACTCTATTTACCACGGCAAAGTTTGGGGTTTCCAGGCAGAACAATCGATGCGGTTCGTGTTGAGAGCTTACTCCCCAAAAATCGCTTCCATACGTCACAATTATTTCGTAAATTTGCAGATTACAAGTCTCGGAGGAAGGACCGTCTCTGTGCATGCTCCTTCCCCTCTGAACCTTAAACTTTAGGACACATGGGCATATTCAGCAAAGGCGTCGGCAAGACCAACGAAGGGTTCTTCAAGAAACTCGGGCGCATGATCGTGGGAAAGACCCGCATCGACGATGATTTCCTGGACAGCGTCGAGGAGGCTCTGGTGGCTTCAGACATGGGAGTCGATACGACCCTCAAGATAATCGACAACCTGGAGGACCGGGCCGAGAGGGACAAGTACATGAGCGAGGACGAGCTCGTGGAGTTCCTCCGCGATGAGATACGAAAGCTGCTGGATACCGGACAGGAAGATTCCTGGAAGGAAGGCGAGCTTCCTTTCGACCTGAGTGTCAGTAAGCCCTATGTGATCCTGGTGGTAGGCGTGAACGGGGTAGGGAAGACTACCACCATTGGAAAACTGGCCCATCGTTTCTCCCAGGCCGGGAAGAAAGTGATCATCGGTGCCGCCGATACCTTCAGGGCAGCTGCCGTTGATCAGCTCCAGATCTGGGCCGAGAGGGCCGGGGTTGACATCGTGCGCCAGCAGATGGGTTCCGACCCTGCCTCGGTGGCATACGATACCTGCAAGTCCGCCGTGGCCAAGGGTGCGGACGTGGTGCTTATCGATACCGCAGGACGTCTTCACAACCGCATCGACCTTATGAACGAGCTGACGAAGATCCGCAACTCGGTCGCAAAGGCAGTGGGTGACGGGCCTCATGACGTGCTCCTGGTCCTGGATGCCACTACCGGTCAGAATGCTTTCCAGCAGACAAAGGAGTTCCTCCGTGCGACCAAGGTCACATCCCTGGCCATCACCAAACTGGACGGCTCCGCAAAGGGCGGGGTTGTGGTCGGAGTGGTCGACCAGTTCCACATCCCGGTGAAGTTCGTCGGGATAGGTGAGGGGATGGACGACCTCAAGGTCTTCGACAAGACCGAGTTCGTGAACTCCCTTTTCACGAGGGAGGACCTAACGGGTAAATAGTGCACCGGTCAAAAAGATAAAAATCAATCAACATACATGAAACTTTCTTACAGTTGGCTTGGGGAGTATCTCAAGTGTGGCTTGAGCCCCGAGCAGATAGCGGAGGCTATGACCTCCATCGGAATTGAAGTGGATTCACTCCAGAGGCAGGAGACCATTGAAGGCGGACTGTCCGGTGTAGTGGTGGCAAAGGTCCTCGAGTGCGTCGAGCATCCCAATTCCGACCATCTTCACATCACAAAAGTAGACGACGGTTCCCCCGAGGCCCCCGTGCAGGTGGTCTGCGGAGCTCCCAATGTGGCTGCGGGACAGAAGGTCCTCTTCGCCAGGGTTGGCGCCACTCTCCCGGGGGACTTCAAGATAAAGAAGTCCAAGATCCGTGGGGTCGAGAGCCTTGGCATGATCTGCGCCGAGGATGAGCTCGGGATAGGCATCAGCCATGACGGGATCATGGTGCTTCCTGAGGATGCTGTCGTGGGTACCCCCGCCAAGGACTACCTTGGCATCCCGACCGAGGCGGTAATAGAGTATGAGATCACCGCAAACAGGGTCGATGCCGCATCCCATATCGGAGTTGCAAGGGACCTTTACGCGTATCTCACCCTTAATGACATCCCCTGTTCCTTCTCATATCCTGACGTGAGCGCATTCAAGGAAGGGCAGGGAGAGGGCATACCCGTGGAAGTAAGGGACAACAGCGGGGCTCCCCGCTACATAGGCCTTACCATCCGTGGCGTCAAGACAGGTCCGTCCCCCAAGTGGCTGCAGGACCGTCTCACTTCCATAGGTCTGCATCCCATCAACAACATAGTGGACATTTCCAACTTCATCCTCTTCGAGCTCGG
>CAJOLJ010000091.1 GCA_905235445.1 uncultured Bacteroidales bacterium | reverse complement strand
GCGGCTGACGACGGACATGGACAGTCCTTTGTTCAATGCGAGGACGGCGAATGTGTGGCGTGCAACATGCATCGAAAGCCGGAAACCGAAATGCAATTGCTCTCCGACTACGACCAAAGACTGGTTGATGCATTTGGTGGCATTGCTCCGGGCTTTATACAGGGCTTCCGGATCGTCAAGATCAAGGTCTTCCTTGACAAGGTCGAAAACAAACCTGCTGCCAGGACGCTGCTCCTGCCATTTCCGGAGAATACTGATTGCAGGAACAGAGAGGGGGATGACATGACGTTTGCTCGTCTTAATCATGATCTTCCGGAGTTCCCGCTTTTCAAAATTGACATGTGCCCATTGCAGGGTCATCACATCGACGACACGAAGACCACAAGCATGAAAAGCAAAGAAAAACATTTCCAGGAACTCTTTCCTTCGAGGCTCTTCACATGAGTTATAATACTCGGCAAGGGCCTTCATCTGCTCAATGGTAAGGCTCTTGCCGTCAAATTCGGCTTCCTCCTCCGAGAGAGACACTTTGGTAACGATGCGCATATCCTGGATCCTCGCGTTAATGGACGGATCGATGAGATTCATGTCGCTTGCGAAGGAACAGGCCTTCAGGATAGGAGTTAAAGCATGATTAATCGTCGCATCGCTGTTCTGCTTCACTTCCCTTCGCCACTCAATATATGCCTCCAGCAACTCCGGTGTCATTTCACCAACATAGATGGAATCCGGCCGATAGGTTCCCCGCTTGGTCGCTCGCAAAAAGGTGCGGAAGATGTTCATCCCGCTTTTCCCGTTCTCAAGACGGCTTCTCCCAATCCGATTCCGGGCATAATCAGAGTTTAAGCGATCAATGGTGAAATCCACGAAATCTTTCCCTTGATCCTTTCGGAGCAAGGGTTTGTCTGAAAGGATGGCCGTAACGACCTCTACCGTGATCTGATGTGGATGCTGCTCGTAGTATTCAGCCATCTGGGAATCGATATGCTCAACCCGGGTGAGGAGCATCCTGTTGAGACGCTTGTACTCCTCACCGTAACTGGCACGGATTTCTCCTCGCCCTTTATCCCCGTTCTGATTCCAGTCGGAAGGCTTGACAAAGATATTGGTCGTCTTCCGGATAATCTGTCGATTCCAGGTATACTCCAACTCGACCGGATACGCTTTGTCCTTGTCCGGATCCTTGGGCATCCGGAGTCTGTATTTCCCCAGGGGAAATAGTCTTTTTGGTCTTCCCATATTAGGCTGCCTCCAATATTCCGGAGGATGTACAAACATAATGAATTTTAGACAAACAAACTACGATTTTTAGCGATTTTCAGCTCCTGAGACAAACAAATTCGGCAAACAAATGGCCTAAAAAGACAGCGAGACAAACAAATTATTTTTGTTTATCTCGCTGTAATTCAGTATGTTAAGAGCAAATCTTTCTCTTAATACTCTTCCTCATTCCAGAAGAAGTCTTCCTTAGTGGGATAGTCAGGCCAAATATCCTCTATGCTCTCGTAGATGTCGCCATCATCCTCAAGTTCTTCAAGATTCTCTATGACCTCGTCAGGAGCTCCTGAACGGTTAGCGTAGTCCAGAAGTTCTTCTTTGGTGGCAGGCCACGGTGCATCGTCAAGGCAGCCTGCAAGCTCAAGTGTCCAAAACATGCGGATTATAATTTTAATTGTTAATATCAGTTTTACCCTATGCACTGCATTTGGGGCTGCAAAGGTATTACAATTTTTTTTACATACAAATCAATTTCCATAAAAAAACCAAGCTCTTTTCTCACTTCTTCCCCGCTTTAGAAAACTTTCATTTTCAAGGAGTTTGCAAAAAGTATCTAGAAAAGTAAAAAAACACTTCTCAGGCACCTGCAAAGCCGTTTCCCGTTTTTCGCTTGATGGCCCACCTCTACGGGACACTTCTGGGGGTGAATCCTCATAAGGAGGGCGGAAGGACCATTTGCAGTACCTCTGGGACTACGGGAAGATAGTCCTGAATGACCGCCCTTCTCATTTCAGGCGGCATGACTGCAGTTCGTTCAAGAATTATCCTGTATTGTCCGGATGGAAAAAGAAAATCTTCCCAGTCCGGAAGGGATAATCGGAAACGGAAGGATATCGTTTGCAATAACGCAGGGACTGAGTAACTTTGCAGTCCTTTCCGCAGGGAAAGACAGGACACCATATTACAAGGTAGAGCAAAGTGCTATGGAACACTTCGGTGAAATCCTCTCCCTTGTCGTTGCGGTCTTCTGGACCGCTACGGCAATTTTTGCAGACGAAGCCAGCCATCGGCTAGGTTCGACGACAGTCAATTTCATAAGACTGGCCCTGGCCTCCGTATTCCTGGGGCTTCTGCTGTGGGTCACCATCGGAAAGCCATATCCCGCATACGCAGACGGCAAGGCTTGGTTCTGGCTCGCCATGTCTGCCCTGGTCGGATACATTTTCGGGGACTACTGCCTATTCAATTCCTACCTTGTCATAGGTGCCCGTTTCGGGCAGTTGTTCATGACGCTCGCCCCTCCCATGGCTGCCATCGCAGGATGGCTCATGCTGGGGGAATCCATGACATGGAAAAGTATCCTTGCCATGATAGTAACCCTTTGCGGTATCGCCATATCGATTCTCAGCCGGGGAGAGCACCATTCCGTGAAACTCACCCTTCCCCTTAAGGGCATACTTCTCGGCCTCGGTGCCGGTGCGGGACAGGGTGTGGGACTTGTCCTGAGCAAGATAGGGATGCAGCATTATGAAAGTGCCCTTCCTGCGGATGCCCCGCATCTCATGCAGACCATGATGCCTTTCGCATCCACGATGATCCGTGCGCTTATCGGCGGAGCCGGGTTCTTCCTCATACTTGCACTGACCCGTCAGCTGGGGCTCCTGAAGGCAGCGCGCCATGACAGGAAAGGGCTCACCTACGCTGCCCTCACCACCCTGTTCGGTCCCACGCTGGGGGTGTCACTTTCACTTATGGCCGTACTGTATGCCGATGCCGGCATAGCCTCAACGCTAATGGCCCTGACCCCGGTACTTATCATTGTCCCTTATTCACTCATGCACCACCAGAAAATCCGCCCGAAGGAGGTTCTGGGCGTCCTTGTCAGCATGGCCGGGGTGTGCATGTTCTTCCTTATGTAATTTTCCTCCCGAACCATGAAAGCTTCTCTTCCTTTTTCCATCATTATCGCAGTGCTTAGCGCCCTGCTCCTGTTCCCTTTCAGCGCCTCAGCCCTCAAGAACTACCCTGTTCCCAAGTACCCCGTAAGCGGGCCTCAGGGGGGCATATCCATGAAAGTGACCCTTCCCGACGGGTTCGACCTGCAGAAGGACACCTCTCCTGTGGTCATCCTCATGCACGGGATATTCTCAAGCAAGGACTTCGCCCCGATGCCGAAGATTGCCTCTCACCTCGCATCCAAGGGCTACGCCTCCATTAGGTTCGATTTCGGGGGCCACGGAAAAAGCCAGGGCAAGAAAGTGAACATGACCATTGCCAAGGAACTTGAGGAGGCAATGGCAGTATGGAACTATGCAAAGGGACTTCCTTTCGCCTCCTCCATCTACGTCCTCGGACACTCTCAGGGAGGCGTGGTAGCCAGCATGCTCTCGGGAATGCTTTCAGAAGAAGGTGATGACGTTCCCCGGGGCCTCATACTCCTAGCCCCCGGAGAGGTCATAAAGGAAGCCACCCAGGCGGGGAAATTCTTCGGGAAGGCATTCGACCCCAAGAACCCGCCCGAGTACATCAAGTGTTTCAATATCTACAAACTTGGCCGGGACTACCTGACACAGACCCAGGAACTTGACATCTACGGGACCTCCGCCCCCTACAAGGGTCCCGTCAAACTCATCCACGGTTCCAAGGACACCATCGTGCCCCTATGGTGCAGCGAAAAATATGTCGAGACCTACGGCGAGGACAGGGCCACCCTGGACATCATCGAGGGAGAAGGCCACACTCTGATAAAGAAAACGGGAGAGGTCTGCGATGCGATTTCCGCATTCCTGGACTCGGTGCAAAGCGGAAAGACCAAGTAGGGCCCCCTCTCCCACAAGGCTCCCGTACACTCCCCCAGTCCCCATTCAGGACAATTCAATCAGTTCGCATCTCAGTCAAAAAGTCTATCTTTGCACCGCATTATATCTCATGGCCAATGAAGCAGTACAAAGACAAGCAGAAATGGGAGATCGTATCTTCCGAGTATATAGCCCACAGACCTTGGCTCACAGCCCGCAAGGACGCAGTCCGGCTTCCGGACGGCAGGATCAATCCCGAGTACTGGATCCTTGAGTTCCCCGACTGGGTGAACGTCATAGCCATAACCAAGGACGGGAAGTTCATTATGGAAAGGCAGTATCGCCACGGGGCCGGAAAGACAGGCTGGGAACTTCCCTGCGGGGTGATAGAGAAGGGAGAGGAACCCCTTGAGGCTGCGAAAAGGGAACTCGAGGAGGAAACCGGCTACGGTGGAGGTGAGTGGTCACACCTGATGAGCCTCTCCCCCAACCCGAGCAACCACACCAACATGGCCCACACTTTGAAGGTATCTTCCCCTCACCTGGATGCGACAGAGGACCTGAGCGTATACCTTCTCGATGAGGCCGACCTAAAGGATATCCTCAACCGAAACGACATGATCCAGGCCCTGATGGTTGCGCCTCTGATGAAGTTCTTCACGGGGGAGCTGAAATAACCTACCGCCGCACTCCCCTTTCATCCGGGAAAAACAATCTGATGGCTCTTCTCTGCCAGAGCTTCCGTTTTGGGAGATTACCCGCATCCCGAAATCGGGATACGGGTTCTTTTTCACTCCATTTGCAGTTGGAACTTATTTTGGCATTTTTGCACCCCAACAGCATTCATGCAGGGAAAAATATTCATACCTTTGCCGCTCACAAAATAAGTCACACACCCTTAATGCAACTTTGAAAGACTGGCATGAAGAAAACAATCCTCCTTTCCATCCCCCTCTTGCTATCCATCCTGGCTTGTCCCCTTCTCTATATCCTCGTGGGACCTCCTCTGGATGCAGTGCAACTTTCCACCCTCAAGATCCTTGGCATCATAGCGGGCAGCAGCGCCCTCTACTGCTTTGTCGTAGGGCAGCTATCCGGGAACAATAGCCAGATGGACAAACTGTGGAGCCTCCTGCCCATAGCTTACGCCTGGATTATCGCAGCGAGGGGCGGCATGGCCCCGAGACTGGTCGTCATGGCCATCCTTGCCACCCTCTGGGGAGCCAGGCTCACCTTCAACTTCGCCCGCAAGGGTGCCTACAGCCTGAGATTCTGGGAAGGTACCGAGGACTATCGCTGGCAGGTTCTGCGCTCCCGCAAAGAGTTCCAGCCAAGGTGGAAGTTCGTGCTCTTCGACTTCTTCTTCATCAGCATCTACCAGAATGCCCTGGTCCTCATGACAACATTCCCCGCCCTCGTGAGCATGAACTCCACCGTCCCCTTCGGCTGGGTGGATGTCCTCGCCGCCGTTCTTTGCACGGCGTTCCTCCTCATAGAGACCATCTCCGATGAGCAGCAGTGGGCTTTCCAGACAAAGAAATGGGGCATGATAGGTGAAGGACGGAAGCTCGAGGAATTGCCGGACCCCTACAACAGGGGGTTCAATACAGTGGGCCTATGGAGCCGCAGCCGCCATCCCAACTATCTCGGTGAGCAGGGAATGTGGTGCAGCTTCTACATTTTCTCGGTCGGTGCCGGGATAGGCATCATAAACTGGAGCATCATCGGGGCCCTTCTTCTTGTCGCCCTTTTCCTTGGCAGTTCCACTTTCGCCGAGGAAATCTCCAAGGGGAAATATCCCGAATACGCATATTACGTGAAGACCGTGAACAGGTACTTCCCGGGAAAGAAATACACTTCCCCTGAGGCATAGGCAATTTTTAAGCGGAACTTTGTATATTTGTGACTAAGGGAAGAGGGGTGCCCCCCCTTCCATCCATCGTACGGAACATCAAAAAAAAATATACATCATCATGAAAAGATCCATCCTGCTCCTCAGTGCAGCCCTGCTGCTCGCATCATCTTCCATGTCCTACGGACAGGGCAAAGAACCGTACACCGGTCTGGCCGCCACCCCTCCAATGGGATGGAACAGCTGGAACTGCTTTGCCGGGGACATCAATGAGACCAAGGTCAAGGAGATAGTTGACCTCATCGTATCCAACGGCATGAAGGATGCCGGTTACGAATACCTGAACATAGACGACTGCTGGCAGGTCTCCCGTGACGAGAACGGTAAGATCGTTGTGGACGAGAAGAAGTTCCCCTCCGGGATTAAGGCCCTCGCAGACTACGTCCATTCCAAGGGGCTCAAGTTCGGGATCTATACCTGCGCAGGCAAGAAAACCTGTGCCGGATGGCCCGGTAGCCGCGGCCACGAGTACCAGGATGCCATAACCTATGCCCAGTGGGGCGTGGACTTCCTCAAGGAGGACTGGTGCTCCTCCGAGGGACAGGATGCCCTGTATTCCTATTCCCTGATGCGTGACGCCCTCCAGGCCACGGGAAGGCCCATCCTTCTTTCCATATGCGAGTGGGGCAGCAACGAGCCCTGGAAATGGGGCAACGGAGTGGGACACATGTGGAGGACAACCGGCGACATAATGCCTTTCTTCGTCGGTACCGTATACTGGGGCGGACAGGGAATCGCTGAAATCATCGAGAAGAACGCCGACCTCTACCCCTATGCAGGTCCCGGTCACTGGAACGACCCCGACATGCTCCAGGTAGGAAACGGGAATCTCACCTACGACGAGAACAAGACCCACTTCTCCATGTGGTGCATGATGGCGGCTCCCCTTCTCGCCGGAAACGACCTTCGCAAAGTCTCCAAGGAGAACCTCGAGATACTTCTGAACAAGGAAGCCATTGCCATAGACCAGGATCCCCTCGGATTCCAGGGCCGCAGGTACTATGACTACGGAGATAGGGAAATCTGGGTCAAGAGACTCACCGACGGAGTCGCGGTTTGCTTCTACAACCGTGGCGAGTCCTCCTGGAAAGTGACTCACAACTTCAAGGGGGAGAGTTTCGGCCCGGCTGCAATCAATCCCGGGAACACATACACGGTCAGGGATGTCTGGGCTCACAAGGACCTAGGCCTCAATGACAGGTCCTACACCTTCGATGTTCCCTCCCACGGCGTGGTCATGCTCCGCCTGACAAAGAAGTAGGGTTACCTTCTTCCCCTCTATCCCCGGGCCCCTTGCGGTGTCCGGGGATTATTTTTTCCGGGTGTTGTACACCCTTTCAGTCCTCCTCAAGGCTTTCCCATCCTCTTTCCAGATGCCCCCAATGGCGTTTTAGCGCAGAAAGCTTGCTTGTGTGAGATGATTTGGCCATATTTGCTAAAGTATAGAATCACCTTGCAGATAGAGTAGATGCTCCATTCAAGCAATATCCCCTCCTACGCCATCATAGATGTCGAAGTCTCGATGACAGACCACCGTGTCCATGACATCGGGGCCCTTCGCTTTGACGGGGGGCAGTTGCATAGCAAGGACCTGAACTGGAAAAACGCCCTCATGGATTTTCTGGGAAAAGACAGCGGGGATATCCAGTACCTGTGCGGACACAATATCGTCCATCACGATGCCAGGTACATTTTCGGGAAGGATGGCTCCCCCTGGCCTCTTGTTGATACCCTATACTTCTCGCCCCTTCTTTTTCCCAACAGGCCATACCATAGCCTCCTCAAGGATGACAAACTCGTAACCGAGGATGTCAACAATCCCCTGAGCGACTGCATCAAGGCCCGTGACCTCCTGATGGAGGAAATAACGAAATGGGGCGGACTCAACCCTTCAAGAAAGGCCATTTTCACATCCCTGCTACATGATAGGGAAGAGTTCTCGGGATTTCTTCTGATGGTAGGTTCAACTTCACCCAAGGAGGGGCTGGAGGAGCTGATACTAAGCACTTATGAGGGGAAGATTTGCAGAAATGCCCCTCTTGGCGACATTATCAAGGACAATCCCTGCGAACTTGCCTATGCCCTGGCCCTCGTGGATACTTCGGACCACAGATCCATCACCCCGGCCTGGGTGCTTCACACCTACCCTGGAGTGGAGAGGGTCATGAGGCTTCTTCGACACTGTCCCTGCATCGATCCCGCCTGCGGCTACTGCTCCAGCCTGCTGGACATAAAAGGGGGCCTCAAGACATTTTTCGGCTACGACTCCTTCAGGACCTACGAGGGGGAACCCCTCCAGGAAAATGCCGTCAGGGCGGCTGTCCAGGGAAAATCCCTGCTTGCGATATTCCCGACGGGAGGAGGCAAGTCCCTTACCTTCCAGCTCCCCGCCCTCATGGAAGGACGTGCAGTGCATGGACTTACCGTTGTCATATCCCCTCTCCAGTCGCTCATGAAGGACCAGGTGGACAACCTGTCCGAAAGGGGGATAACAGATGCAGTGACGATAAACGGACTTCTCGATCCCATATCCCGTTCCCTATGCATACAGAGGGTCCAGGACGGGGACGCATCACTTCTGTACATCTCCCCGGAGATGCTTCGCTCCAAGACAATCGAGCGTATCCTGCTGGGGAGGCACATAACCCGCTTCGTCATTGACGAGGCGCACTGCTTCTCCTCCTGGGGACAGGACTTCAGGGTGGACTACCTCTATATCGGCAAGTTCATCCGGAACTACATGCGGAAAAAGAACATCTCAGACCCGATACCGATATCCTGCTTTACCGCCACTGCAAAGCAGAAAGTCATCCAGGACATCTGCGACTATTTCTCGAAGACGCTTGACCTGAGGCTGGAGATTTTCGCATCCACCGCCACCCGTACCAACCTTCACTACAGGGTCCTGCACGCAGACACCCAGTCAGAGAAATACGATATTCTCCGAAAACTCCTTGCCGCATCCGACTGTCCGACCATAGTCTACACCTCCAGGACACGCCGTACCGAGGATATAGCCGAGCGGCTCACCAAGGACGGGTTCATGGCCCTTCCTTTCAACGGGAAGATGGACTCCGATGAGAAGACCTCGAACCAGGATGCCTTCATGAAGGGAGACGTCAGGGTGATAGTGGCGACTTCCGCCTTCGGGATGGGAGTGGACAAGAAGGATGTAGGGATGGTCATCCATTACGACATATCTGACTCCCTTGAGAACTACGTCCAGGAGGCAGGAAGGGCAGGCAGGGACCCAAGCCTCAATGCGGAGTGCTACGTCCTTTACAGTGACCATGACCTTGACGGGCACTTCATTCTTCTGAATCAATCGAAACTCAGTCTCAGCGAGATCCAGCAAGTCTGGAAAGGGATCAAGGACATGACCAAGGGCAGGGACACCGTCAGTTGCTCCGCCCTTGAGATTGCCAGGAGCGCAGGATGGCCTGAAGGGGTCTACGACGTGGAAACCAGGGTGAGGACTGCGATTTCAGTGCTGGAACAAAGCGGCTACCTTGAAAGGGGCTCCAATGTTCCCCATGTGTTTGCTACAGGGATAATGGTGCGAAACGTCGATGAGGCCAGGGAAAGAATAACGGCTTCTCCACTTTTCGAGAAAAAGGAGATAGAGACTGCGGTAAGAATAATCCGCTCTCTCATCTCCAGCAAGCACATAAAGGAGGCACAGGGCGAGAGCGCACAGTCCAGGGTGGACTATCTGGCCGACATCCTCGGCCTTGAGAAAAGGGAGGTCATCTCCGCAGTGGAAAGAATGCGTCAGGCAGGTATCCTTGCCGATAGCCGTGACATGACCGTGTTCCTTTCAGACACCGACTCTCCCAAGAAATCCTCCGCCCAGCTTGAAAAGTTCCTCTGCCTTGAAAAATACATCCTGTCCCACATACCCGACGACGGAATCCGCATATCCTGCAAACAACTTAACGACAACGCCATACATGAAGGAATAGCCTCCAGTACAGAGAAGGATATCCGTTCGGTACTGTATTTTCTTACCATCCAGAACTACATCCAGAAGGAAGAGAACATGGACCGTGGCATTGCCCTCAAGTTGCGCTCGGACCGCACTTCCCTGACAGAAAGATTTGACAGGAGGGCCGAAGTATGTCGCCGTGCCGTGCAGATACTCTATGAACTCCCCTCCGAGCAGGCGAAGGACCCCACGAAAGGAATCGTGCAGTTCTCCGAAGTCGAACTCCTCGACAGGATCAGCCAGGCAGGGAACCTTTTCAAGGAGCTTGACAACCTCACTCTCGGCGAAGTCGAGGAGGCTCTGCTGTACCTATCGAAGATAAAAGTGATGAAAATCGAAGGTGGGTTCATGGTGCTGTACAACGCCATGGACATCCACCGTTTAAAAGAGGGGCGCTTCCGCTTCAAGCAGGAGGACTACAGAATGCTCAACGAGTTCTACTGCCAGAAGATCCAGCAGATACACATTGTCGGTGAGTACGCCAACTTGATGGTAAAGGACTACGATGCAGCCCTCCGCTATGTCAAGGACTACTTCCAGATGGAATACAGGCAGTTCGTGGCCAAGTACTTCAAGGAGGAAAAAGCATTGCAGTTGGAATACAACATTACCCCAAGCAAGTACAAGGAACTCTTCGGCAGCCTCTCACCCACCCAACTGGAAATAATCTCCGACCGGAAATCCCCCTGCATCGTTGTAGCCGCAGGCCCTGGAAGCGGGAAGACGAAGGTGCTTGTCCACAAGCTGGCTTCGCTCCTTCTGTTGGAGGACGTGAAAGGGGAACAACTTCTCATGCTCACTTTCTCCCGCTTCGCTGCCACGGAGTTCAAGGCCAGGCTCCTTGGCCTCATCGGCACCCCCGCCCATTACGTCCAGATAATGACATTCCATTCATACAGTTTCGACCTGCTGGGAAGAGTCGGCAACCTTGAGGATGCCCACGATGTCGTAAGCAGGGCAGCCAAGATGATTGAGGACGGAGAGGTGGAAAGGGGAAGGATTGCAAAGACTGTGCTTGTAATTGACGAGGCGCAGGACATGGGTCCCGACGACTACCGCCTGGTGAGGGCCCTGATGGCGCAGAACGAGGACATGAGGATAATCGCCGTCGGTGACGATGACCAGAATATCTTCGAGTTCCGCGGCTCGAATTCAGGGCACATGTATGACCTCATGAGAGTTCCCGATGCCCGCACTATCGAGATGACCGAGAACTTCCGAAGCTGTCCAGAACCGGTCGCTGCATTCAACTCCTTCGTGGGTTGCATTTCCCGAAGGCTCAAGACCAAGCCTCTCATACCCAAGGCTCCGGGCAAGGGTTCAGTGACCCTCACCCGCTACACCGCTCCATCCATCAACCCTTACACTCCCCCGTACATTCCGCTGATTTCAGACATCAAAGAGAAACTGGACCCAAAGGGAACAACCGCCGTCCTCACCCGCACAAACGATGAAGCTGTCATCATAATGGGACTTCTTCGCAGGGAAGGCCTTCCCTGCCGTCTCATGCAATCCATGGACAGGATGCCATTTATCAACCTCGTCGAGGCCAGGTACTTCCTAAAGTGCATCCAAAAAGATCCCGACGGGGGACCTGTCATCCTGGATGAGAAATGGAAAGAAGCCAGGGAGGCTACGAGAAAGAACTACAGGGGAAGCACCGCACTTCCTTTCCTCGAAAGGAGCCTCAACCTTTTCGAGCAGACAAATAAGACCAAGTACTTAGAAGACCTCCACGAATACCTGTTCGATTCAAAACTGGAGGATTTCGGGGACTTCAGCGGGAAGGACATAATCGTATCCACCATCCACAAGGCCAAGGGACGGGAATTTGACACGGTATTCATGTTTGTGACCCGCCAGCAGAACGAAGATGACAGCCTCAGGCGCTGCCTCTATGTCGGCATGACACGTGCGAAGAAGTTCCTTCACATCCATACGGATACCGCACTTTTCGACAGGATTGCAGCCGGCAGCAAAAAATATGACCCGAAGCCATATCCCATTCCCACCCAGGTAACGCTATCCCTTGGGCACCGTGACGTCTACCTCAATTTCTTCCGCCAGCAAAGGGAGCACATCTTCGCCCTCCGTAGTGGGGACAGCCTACAGTTCTCGGAAAGTTCCCTTTTCAACGACCGAGGAATCCGTGTGGCCTTCCTTTCCCAGAAAATGCAGGAAGAGCTTTCCCGCTGGAAAGAGAACGGGTACACAGTGACAGGTGCCAGCGTAAGATTCATAGTGGCATGGAAGGAGGTCGGAAAGGACTCTGAAATCCCCATCATCCTGCCTGACCTCACGCTCACACTTTGCCAGCAAAGCGAACCAAAACCAAACAACAATGATATATAAGGATTTCAAGGACATAAAGCTGTCCCGGCTCGGATTCGGGAACATGCGCCTGCCCCAGGACGGGGACGGGAATATCGACTACGGCAAGGCCCGTGAGCTCATTGACCTTGCCATGAAGGGAGGAGTCAACTACTATGACACCGCCTGGGTATATCACGGCGGACAGTCCGAGTCCTTTCTGGGGGAGGCCCTTGGTTCCTATCCACGTGACTCCTACTACCTCGCGACGAAGTTCTTCATCCAGGCAGACGAGGACTACATGAAGGTCCTGGACACCCAGCTCGCGAAGCTGCGCACCGACCACATCGACTTCTATCTCATTCACTGCCTCCTGGACGGCAATGTCCACAGGTACCTTGAGAGCGGGGCCATTGAGTACTTCCTAAGGAAGAAGGAGGAGGGTGTCATACGCTACCTGGGATTCTCGAGCCATGCGGGATCAGGGAATCTTCGCCTCTTTGCGGAGAGCCATCCCTGGGACTTCGCCCAGATCCAGCTGAACTATTTCGATTGGCTGAATTCCGATACCTCCGAGGAGTATACGATACTCGAGGAAAGGAACATCCCCATCATGGTGATGGAACCGGTAAGAGGCGGAAAACTCGCGAGGCTCTGCCCCGAAGCGGAGCAGCTCCTCCATGATGCCCATCCCGAGTGGAGCATTCCCTCCTGGGCAATGAGGTTCGCCGCTTCCCTTCCCATAGTGCAGACCGTCCTTTCAGGAATGAACGCAGTGGACCAGGTGAAGGACAACATGGCCACCTTCTCCGACAGCGCCCCTTTCACAGAGGAGGACAGGGACACCCTGCTGCGTGCCTGCAAGATCTACAGCCGGGAAATCACGATTCCCTGCACGGGGTGCCGCTACTGCTGCGACGGCTGTCCCATGGAAATAAGCATCCCCCAGTTCCTCAGCGTATACAACCGGTCCCTTGTGGATACGGACTTCAGCAGTGAAGAGTTCAAGGGGATAGATTCAGCGGGAACGCCCCCTGACTGCATCGGATGTGCCCAGTGCACCTCCAACTGTCCCCAGGGAATCCGGATACCGGAACTCCTGGGAGAGATTTCGGAGAAGTTCTACGGGTAGTGGCTCATAAAACACAGTGCCCCCCAGCCGGAAAAGGCAGGAGGGCTTTTTTCTGTCCCGGGAGGGGACAGTCTATTTCTTTTTGGTAGTAATTATGATTACGCCGTTCTGGCCTCTCATCCCATATATGGCGGATGTGCCGTCCTTTATGACTTCGACGGATTCCACAGTGGAGGGATCTACGTTATCGAGTGTGGTAACTTCCACGCCGTCCACCAGGATGAGCGGGTCGGTCTGACCGGAGTTCGTCGACACCCCTCTTATGATAATGGACCCGTTGGGGGAAACCTGCACCCCGGGGACTCGTCCGCGTAGGTAGTCATACATGTTTGCATAGGAGGCCCTCTCCTTGCCGGTCGTCTTCAGTTTCGAGACGGAACCGGTCATCTGATCCCCCTTGGTGGTCCCGTAATAGGCACTGTAGGTCTCTTGGTTGTATTGTTCGGATCCTCCTGTGCGGCGAGATGCGGAGCAGCCCGCAAGAAGGATGATCCCGACAAGAATTGCCGTGGAAACCAAAAGGATATGACTTGTTTTCATAGCAGAAGTATTTTAATTTGCATTACGGTCACTTGATGTCGAGAAGTTCTCTGATGGTGTCATAGAACTGGTCGCTCTCACCGACAAAAGAATTCACGACCATCCCGTCAGCGTCAATTATGACCTTTGTCGGAAAGCCCACTATGCCGTAATCGAGGATGACGTCGTCATCCTCGGGAACAATTGCATGAAGCCAGTTCATACCGTTCTTCCTGACCGTCTCCTTCCAGACTTCCTCGGTGTCGCCGTAGTCCATACCGACGAGTTCGAACTTGCCCGCGGCTTCCCTGTAGAGTTCCTTCATCCTCGGAAGCCCTTCCATGCACCAGGTGCACCAGGCGCCCCAGAAATCGAGAACCACCACCTTTCCTCTCAGGGATGAAAGGGACAGGGAGGTCCCGTCAATGGACTTGAGGTTGAAATCGGGGGCGGGAGTGCCGGGCAGAAGTCCCTGGGGGACCTGGGAGGCCTCCATCGCCCCATCCCTCATCGCATCCAGCATTAGCATCATCCTTCCGTTCTGGACCTTGGATGAGAGAAGGCTGATGGCCTCTTCGGTCTTATCGGGGGCGACATAGGAAAGGATGGAGACCATTTCCACAATGGCATCGGTGTTGCGGTATTTCTTTATCAGATCAAGGAGGGAGGGAACAAAAGAATCGTAGTCCTCGAAATTGATGGAACTGAAATCCTTTTCTATCTTACCGAGGTCCCTGTAGTATTTGGAGCCTCCCATGACATAGGAGTTCACGGTCCCTTCCACTCTTGCCTCCTCTCCCGGGATTGCCATGACCGTCAGGCAGAAGGCATCTTCGTCCCCCTGCAGATACTCGGGGACACAGACCAGGACATGCCCGAAATCTTCCGAGTCATAGATGTACTCGAAGGTGTTGTCCTTGACCGGGATGACATCGAAATCCGGTCCCCCGGCATCGCCTTCTTCGATGTAGGATGTAGTCACGAGCAGGGTGTCGGGAAGCCCGGCGAGGGTCCCGCTCAGCTTGAAAGGGCCCTGGGAAGAAGTCTGGGAACAGGCGGAAAGGACCGCCACGGCCGCTGCGGTTATGAGAATGAAAAACAGAGAATGTCCCTTCATGTGCCAAGAATTGAGTTTTACGGTTTCAAGACAGGGACAAAGTTATGAAATTTATTTGCCTCCAAGGCATTCGGGATGTCTTTTCTTTCAGGTGAATGGAAGGCAGGCCATATCAGAGTGGATTGACTCCATGAAAAAAGGCACCCTCTGATTTCACCTGGTCCGGGAAGGACTCTGCGGGACAGTAGCCGCTACTGCGGATACAGAGGTCCCCTACTTTTCAGGCTGTCCCTGCTTCAGAGACATCGCCTCCCCTTTCGCCCTGGACTTGTTGACCAGCATGACTCCGAGGAAAATCAGCACTATCGACACTCCCTGCAGGGGGGAGAACACCCCTAGGCCCGTAAGGACGCTCACCGTGAGCGCCACTATGGGCTGGACATAGTTGTACACGGCAACAACCGTCGGACGCAGGCTCTTCTGGGCATTTATGAGGAGGATGTAGCTTATGAAAGTGCCCACGACAACCACATAGGCAGTCTCGAGATAGGCCCTCGCCGGGACCGCCGCCCACTCTATCCTGGAGACATGCCCCACCGTGAAAGGCCAGATCATCAGCGCAGCGAAAAGGAACATCCACTTATTCACCGTAACCACAGAGTACTTTTTCACAATAGGGTTGAATGTGGAAAGGAAAAAAGCGTAGGAGACCTGTGCGCCCATGACAATGAGGTCCCCTTTTATATTCCCTACCCTGCTGTCGGAGGAAGCGGCGCTCATAAGTACCAGCATCACCGCACCTGCGCATCCAAGCAGGACTCCTCCTGCCTTCTTCCAGGTAATCGGCTCATGAAGGATGAGGAAAGCCATTATCATGGCGAAAATGGGAAGAGTCGTGGTGACGATACTCGCATTGCCCGGTGAAGTTATGCTCAGACCAATCGTGAACCCGCACTGATTGAGGACAATCCCGAATATGGCGGCAGGTATGAAAATGAGTATCTCCCTGGGGGAAAGCCTTTCCTTGGGTGTGAAAAGCGAAAGGGCCCAGAAAAGAAGAGCCGCTCCCGCAACCCTGAATGATACCATGTCCACACCGGAAATGCCGTGGGTCATGGCATCCTTACCGAGAGGGGACATAAGGCCCCAGAAAATGCACGCCGCCAGCATGCAGAGGTGTGCAGAGGTGTGATATAAGCAGTTTGTTGTCTTTCATTTCAATCCGTAAAGTCCCCGAAGGGACGGCAAAGGTAAGCATTCTTTGCCCAAGTTGGACCCCTCGCCCCAGGGTTCCGTCCCAGGGACCCGCCGAGAAGGCCTCTCATTAGGATTGCATCCCCCTGTCCCAGATGCACCGAAGATGCCCTCACGACATCCACCTCTTCCTGCAGAAGGTTCTCGAGGGGGTCCGCTTCCAGGATGGAGAGAGCACCTCCCGGGGAAGTTTTCCCTCAGAAGTGCCGTCCTAAAGAAAGTCACTGTCGCCTCCTCCATTGTGAAGGTAAAAAAACATGTTCAATAATACAGGTAAGGCACTGCTTTTGCAATCATAATGACAGACATACTCCACAATATCTTTATGGACCTCGATTTTAAGAAACTCCTCAGGACAGAAAAGTCCAACGTAGGCATTTTCTGCGATGATTTTCCTCCCGTCATGGACGGGGTTGCTATCTGCGCCCAGAACTATGCCTACTGGCTCCAGAAAATGGTGGGCTCCGTCACGGTTGTGACTCCCAGGGTCGAGAACGCAGACTACGGTTCACTCCCCTACAAGGTGATGGACTACTTCTCGGTCCCGATTCCCATGAGAAAACCCTACGTCGTAGGAATACCCGAAGTGGACCCGACGGTCCTGTCCAGGATCGTCAAGACGGAGTTCCGCATCATCCACTCCCACTCCCCCTTCACTGCAGGCCTCACCGCCCAGAGGGTCGCAGCCATCGAGGGAATCCCCTTCATCGCCACTTTCCACTCCAAGTACAGGGATGACTTCCAGAGGATTTTCCCGAAACTTGCCGTTGACGCCATAATCAAACTCATCGTCTCCTACTACGAGTCAGCCGACATGGTCTGGGTCCCGCAGGAATCCGTGAAAGATGTCATCCGTGAATACGGCTATAAAGGCCCCGTGGAGGCAATGGACAACGGTTCCGACCTGGTCGGGGACTACAAGAGGGAGTACTTCCTGAGCAAAAGGGAGGAACTGGGACTAAGGGAAGATGATTTCGTGCTGCTCTTCGTTGGACAGCATATCTGGGAGAAGAATCCCAGGCTTGTCATAGAGGGTCTTTCCAGGATTCCAGAGATCCCGTTCAAGATGTTCTTCGTGGGGGGAGGCTATGCACAGAACGAAATGAAAGCCCTCGTGAAGGAAAGGGGCCTCGAGGACAAGGTCACATTCACGGGAGTGATAAAGGACAGGGAGAAGATTACATCCTACTACGCTGCCGCCGACCTGTTCCTGTTCCCCTCATACTACGACAATGCACCTCTCGTGGTGCGGGAGGCCGCAGCCCTGCACACACCTTCGGTCATGGTGAAAGGAGCCACCGCATCCACCATCATAAACGACGGCAGGAACGGATACCTGACGGAAAATGACCCCGATTCTTTCGCAGACCTCATCAGGTATCTCTCGGCCCACAGGGACGAAGTCCTCTCCGCCGGGGAGGATGCCTCCCGCAGCATTGTACGCTCATGGGAGAATGTGGTGGAGGAAGTGCTCCTTCGCTATAACGCAATCCTCAAGTCAAAAGGCAAGGAGCCCATAGAAAGAATTGACCTGTAATCCAGGCAACGTGCTGCGCCAAAGCCTTTGGATGCACTACCCAGGGTGAACGTAGTGCCCCCAGACATTACCGGGAAAGGGTGGAGGGGGCATCCAGGGCCCCTTCTTCCGGAGAGGAGTACAGGGCGCAGGATGCAGCCACCCTCCGGGACAGGCTCTCCCTTAGCGGGCGTGGGGAGAGCACCGTCAGGTACTCCCCGAATCCCAGCAGTTCCTTCTCCAGCTCATGGTTCACTATCACCCTTATCTCAAAATCCACACTCCCCTTCTGCCCCCTGTCCTTCCCCACCATCACCTGTGAGGAATGTATTGGCTTTGTTTTGACGTAGGGGACCTGTGGCCCGCTGACCCTGAAGTGGACGACCTGGGGTTCATCCCCGGGATTCCTCGTGACTCCGACCATGTCCTTGAAATAGCTCTCCCCGTCAAAATCCCCCCTGGGTATGAACGGCTCCCCTGCCGGGGCCTCCCCCAGGGACTCTATCCTGTCAAGAGCCAGGTTCATGACATAGGGGACACCGGGCTTCCTGCCGAATATGAACCAGCGGTTGCGCCACTCCCTGAGCAGGTAGCATGAGAAGGGAAAGGTAGTAGGAAGGCGGCGGCGGTTATTGAAGGAGCGGTAGGACATCATCACCGGACGCTGCGATCGGATGGCCCCGTATAGGGGAGTAATGAAATGGAGTCCCGTCAAGGAATCGTTCCTCTCAAAATAGATAGCCGGGATGGCGGCGTGGCTTACCGTCCCGACATGGTCCTCCAGCCTTCCTATGATATCCTGCAACCCGTCAAAGGCCGTGAAAGCGCTCAGCTGGCGAAGGACGCTCACCGCATCCCTCATTTTCTGGACGTCAGAATCCGACAGAGGGACATCCACTATGCTGTAGTCGGGATCCTCGTAGGCATAGTACTTCCTGTCCCTGACCACTATGGGCGCATTGTAGCCCAGCTTGTCACTTCTCATCATCTGGATATCCGCCTGGACGGTGCGGCGAGATACGTTCTCTTCCCTGCCCTCGTACTCACTCAGGGCATCCGAGCACTCACGGATGAGGTCCTCCAAGGTCCACAGACGATAGGGGTTACGCAGGCACTTGTCTATGGTCTTATAGCGGATAAGGGCATTCTTGCTGGTGGGCATAACGACGGAAACAAATAGATAAACGAAAGATTTTCACAAAAATAATAAAAATAATTATTACTGCGCAAAATGGCTGCGCACTTGCCCCTCACCTTTGCACCCGAAATGATGTCCAACCATCATGGAAACTGATACAGTCATTACTAACAACAGCTAAACGAAGAAAGCCATGACAACAACAGAAATCTCGGGAGTACAGACGATGATCTGGGCCAACACTGTGGACGCCCACGCCCAGGAGGAAATCCGCAACCTCGCCTCCCTCCCTTTCATCTTCCATCACATGGCATTCATGCCGGACGTGCATGGCGGGAAGGGTATGCCAATCGGAGGGGTCGTAGCCACCCTGGGGGTCGTCATCCCCAATGCTGTGGGCGTGGACATAGGATGCGGGATGTGCGCCGTGAAGACAAGCCTCGCCGCGGACGACATTCCATCGGACGTGCTCAGGAAACAGATCCTCAGGGGCATCCGCAAAGCCATTCCCATCGGGATGGACCGCCATGGGAGCCCCCAGGACGAGGCCTTCATGCCGCAGGGGTTCGACGTGGACACACTCACCGTGGTATCCCGTCAGTACAAGGCTGCCCTCCGCCAGGTGGGGACACTCGGTGGCGGGAACCATTTCATAGAACTGCAGAAGGATACCGAGGGACATCTCTGGATAATGATACACTCAGGTTCCAGGAACCTCGGGAAGCAGGTCGGGGACTACTACAACGAGAAAGCCGCCAACCTCAACAAGTGGTTCCATTCCAAGGTCGAGCCCGACATCAACCTTCCTTTCCTCCCGATTCAGTGCCCCGAGCACAGACAGTACTGGAACGAGATGAACTACTGCATCGAGTTCGCCCTGTGTAACCGCAAGCTCATGATGGAGAGAATCTGCTCCGTCATCGGGGAAGTGTACCCCGAGGCCACCTTCGAGCCTATGATAAACATCGCCCACAACTATGCTGCCTGGGAGACGCACTTCGGCAAGAATGTCATAGTCCACCGCAAGGGAGCCACCAGGGCAAGGCTCGGGGAAGTGGGCATCATCCCCGGTTCACAGGGGACCAAGTCCTACATCGTCGAGGGCCTTGGCAATCCCCTCTCCTTCCAGAGCTGCTCCCATGGGGCGGGACGCTCGCTCAGCCGTTCAGAAGCCGTCAAGACCCTGGACCTCGAGGCCGAGAAACGTCGTCTCGAGGATATGGGCATAGTCCATGCAATCAGGACGGTGAGCGACCTCCAGGAGGCCGCAGGTGCCTACAAGGACATTTCCGAGGTCATGGCCTCCCAGTCTGACCTCGTGAGGCCCCTTGTCGAGCTCTCCCCCGTCGCGGTCATCAAAGGCTGAGGCCACTGCGAAGGAGGATGCCTGATTGATTCCACGGGGATTCAAGGGACGACACTCCAGTGGAGCTACTTCTTTCCTTTCCCCTCCGGGAGTTCCATTCCCACGGAGGGGAACAATTTTTGCGGTAGGAAGGAAAGCTTCCAAAAGAAGCGCTGCCTTCTTACAATCAATACACACCCAAAGCATCATGAAAAGACACCGCATCATCATCCTCGGATTTGCACTCTGGGCCCTCGGCATGCTGGCCGCAAGCTGCTCCTCCCCCGACCCCGCCATCAGCAAGGTGGACGGAATGTACGTAGTGGACACATCCCTTATCGAGGACAATGACATCCAAGGCTTCAAGGGCCCCACCCCGATACTTGTATACATTAAGGATGGTTCCGTCGTGAAAGTGGAGCGCAAAGGGGAATGGAAGGAAGGCCAGAGGCACATAGACAGGGTCTTCGAAGGCATCGGGCACTCCTGGGACGGGAAATCCCTCTCGGAGGCAGGGGACAGCGAGGTGGATGCCGTGAGCGGTTCCACCTTCACCTCTAAAGGCCTCATAGAGAATGTGAACCTCGCCCTTGAGTACTACATGTCAAAGAAAAAGGGCAGGAAATAATCCCACCCACTACCGTAAAAGCCTCTAAACAAAAAGGTTCCTGCCATCGCCCTGGAGCGTTTGGCAGGATTTTTATTTGCCCTTCCCGCTTGCCCGCTCATGAGAGGGTCCTTTCACTTACGATTCCAAGGAAAAAGCGTATCTTTCTTTCGACCTCCCCCACATCTATGAAGGTTCCGGCCCTGTACACTTCCTTCCCGTCGAGGAAAAGAAGCGCCGTAGGGGCGGACAGCACGAGGAACCTTCCAGAGACGGACGGTTCCTCTCTGATGTCAATGGAAAAAGCGTCAAAACCGGGACCTTCCGCCCCTTCCAGGTCCTCCAGCATCCTCCCTATCCTCAGGAGCATAGCATCGCAAAGCCCGCAGTCAGCGCTCTTCACATAAAGAAGGCAAAGAGGGGTAAGCGAGAGCCTCTCCTCCACTTCCCGAAGGTGACTGAGGGGTGGAATGGTGGCCATGGCGAAGTAGCCCCGCAAGTTACTTGACGTCCCCGTTCAGCCTCAGCAGGGGCTCGATGAAGGTCCTGTCATTGGAGAGGCGAGGCACCTTGCCCTGGCCTCCCATCTTGCCTCTTCCTTTCATCCACTCATCGAAGAGTCCCGGCCTGGCGACGAACAGCTGCAGCCGTCGGAGGGTGATGTCATGGTACCTCTTGGCGTCATAGTCGGAGTTCAGGGCGCGAAGGCTCTCGTCAAGCTCCCTGGTGAAAGACTCCAGAGGGGATTCCCCTTCCCTCGAGGACACAGGTTCCCTCTCGAACTCCACCATCCACTGATGGCAGCTCTGTCCGGGGATCCTGGACACGAAGGGGGCTGCCGTGTAATCCTTGACAAGGGCGCCGGTTGCGCTGCATGCACTCTTCAGGGCACCCTCCGCATTCTCCACTATGACCTCCTCACCGAAAGCGTTAATGAACTGACGGGTCCTTCCGGTTATCACGAAACGGGGCGGGTCCATCCTGGTGAAGCGTATGGTATCCCCGACAATGTATCTCCAAAGTCCGCTGGAAGTACTGATGACAAGGGCATAGTTCTCCCCGGGGCGGACCTCCCACAGGGGTATGGCCTCCATCTCGGGGGTCCCGTACTTGCTCATGGGTATGAACTCGTAGAAGATGTCGTAGTCCAGCATCAGGGTCAGCGCGGAATCATAAGGGTCCGTCTGCACCCCGAAGAACCCTTCGGAAGCATTGTAGGTCTCGATGTAGTGCATATCCGGAGAAGGGATCAGCTTGCGGTAGATCTCCCTGTATGGGGCGAAACCCACTCCGCCGTGGGCGAAGAACTCGAGATTGGGCCAGACCTCGAGGAGATTTGCCTTGCCGGTGACTTCCAGGACCCTGGAAAGGACGGAAAGCATCCATGAGGGCACCCCGCTAAGGGAGGTGACATTTGCCTGGAGGGCCAACTGGGCTATGTGCTCCCTCTTCTTCTCGAAATCGGGTTCGAGGGCTATGTCAACTGAGGGGAAAGTCTTTACGATGGCCTCGAGAGGAAGCGGAATCGAGGAGCGAAGAAAAGCGCTCACGTCCCCGCAGCGGGCAGTAGGGGTGCAAAGCGACTGCTTGAAACTTCCTGCCAGGATGAAGCCCTGGCCATGGAAAACCCTGGAAGATGGATTCGACCTCAGATAGCACGCAGTCACATCCGGACCTCCCTTCATGTGCAGGCCATGAAGGCCCTCCTGGCTCACGGGGATGAATTTGCTGCGGTCCGAAGTGGTACCGGAAGAAATCGCGAAATCGGAGACTCTGCCCCTCCAAAGGATGTCCGGCCTGCCCGAGAGCATCATCTCGATGTAGTCCTTCAGGTCCTCGTAGGTGGACAGCGGGACATTCCTCCTGAAATCCTCGTATGAGAAAATGGAGGTATATCCGTGCTCCACGCCCCACCTGGTCCATGCGGCACGGTGGACAAGTGAATGCAGCCTTTCTTTCTGGATTGTTTCCCCCTGGGAGGAATACTTGGTTATCGCCTTGATTCTCGGGGAGAGGAATGTGCCTACCGAACCCGTCAGGATATCTTTCATCGCTTCTTGATTGCTTTCCAGAACCTCATGACCCTCTCCTTAATCTTCCTGAAATGCTCTTCATGGATCTCGGGATGCAGGGAAAAACGAGGGCGGTTCACGTCATGTGCATCAAGGAGTATGCCAAGCTCTATGACATCACCGAACTCATCGTTTATGCCTCCGCCGAAATACAGCAGGGACGATGTGAGGTTGATGTAGGAATTGAGAAGCGGCGGAATCTGCACGGACATCTTGGAGAGTTCCTTCTTCAGGGTCCTGTAGTCCGTCTTGAAATCTTCCCCGGTGAATATATCGCGGTAGCGCACCGGGTCCCCGTATGAAACGGGGTTCTTCGGTATCACAAGCGGCTCGTCGGGAGAGAAATGCTTCCCCAGCACGAACATAATCATGCCCAGGGCCTCCTTCGGATAATCGGGATAGACGGTGACCTTGCCGAAGAAATACTTCTTCTCGAAGAGGTGGATTACGGAACTCAGGGCGCTGAAAAGATTGTCCAGGGCGAAGATTGTCTGACGTCCCCCGCCCATGGAGCTTTGGAACTCCGGGGAAATGAATGAGCGGCTAAGTTCAATGGTTTGCAGGAACTTGCCGGAGGTGAAAGCGGGGGTGAAGGTAAAAAGATGGGAGGAAGGAAGCACGGGCTGTCCTTCTTCATCATAGAGGCAATGGTCGCAGGAGACGAAACGGTAGCCACCGATTATTTTCTTCTCCTCCGGACTCCACAGCACCAGCTGGTTGAAGGAAAACTCCGGATCGAGGTCGAACTTATCCAGGTCAAGGGCCTTGCCGGTCCCGCCTCCACCGCGGCGGAAACAGATTTCTCGGATTCTTCCGATCTCCCTCAGTACATTGGGGGCGTTCGTGGAATTGACAAGATAAACCTCATGCCCCGCATGGGGGGATTTGGCATAGAAACACTCTGGGGAAAGTTCTTTTTCAAGGACTTCCTTATCTATGGCCTCGATAATTTCTTCCATCGTTTTTGACGTTAATGTGCGTTCGGTCTTTATCCGGGGTGGGAAAAATCCATAGGGGGGCAGCGCCAAGGGATGCCCCAATTTCCCAAATTGATTACAAATTTAGACATTTTCGACAATTAAATTGCAATCGGGGGATTTGTCACCAAAGTTTCAACGGGGAATGTTCGTATTTATACAGGGGGTGTCCCCCGGGCATATCGGGACGCTGGGATGCCAGGGGAACTTTAGGCCGCCGTGGAGGTCACTTCCGGGAAAATGTTCCTATTTTTGCACCGAGAACCCTCTCACCTCCCCACTTTTCACTTTACCTAGACAAAAGAAGATGCACCCCTCTACCCTCCTATCATATCCCGTCATCCTGCTACTGTCCTGCATTATCCTGGCAGGCGGATGCACAAACTCTTCAAAGCAAATGAAAGACACCACCCCATGCGAGGACTCCGCAGTCCTTTCCAACATCCTTTCCAGGACCAGCATACGCTCCTACAAGGACATCCCCGTCGAAGGGGAAAAGATAGAGAAACTGCTTCGCGCCGCCATGGCTTCCCCCAGCGCCGCCAACCGACAGCCGTGGCATTTCGTGGTGGTGAGGGACAAGCAGCGGAGACGGGCCCTTTCCGAGGCCAATCCCAACGCGTCCATGGCGCAGGACGCCCCTCTTTGCATAGTTGTATGCGGGGACCTGGAAAAAGCGCTTCCCGGGGAGGGGGCCCAGTACTGGGTCCAGGATGCCAGCGCAGCCTGCCAGAACCTGCTCCTCGAAGCGACAGCACTGGGACTCGGGGCCGTATGGACGGGCACCTACCCCATAAAGGACAGGTGCGACGCTGTCTCGAAAGCACTGTCCCTTCCCGATCATATAGTGCCGCTGTGTACCGTGTGCATAGGCTATCCAGACTCAAAACCCCAGCCGAAGGACAAGTTCGACCAGAGGAAGATCAGCTATGAAACCTTCGGAGGGAAAAAGGTCGATGAGCTTTCCCTTTCGGATGCCCCCGCCCCGAAGAAGGTACTGCATCCCTTCGACATCAATGACGACTTCGAGCGCAATGCGTTCAATTTCTTCGAGGACAATGGCGGCCTGATTCTGTGCAGCGGAGACGACAAGAAGTCAAACGCCATGACAATAGGCTGGGGAGAGATGGGAACGCTGTGGGGCAGGAACTCACTTACGGTGTATGTCGCAAGGGCACGCTACACCAGGGAGTTCGTCGACTCCTACCCCTATTTCACCGTCATGAAATTCTCCGACAGGGAGATTGCCCGCTACCTTGGCTCCCACTCCGGGCGTGACGGGGACAAGGCGGCGGCGCTGGGTCTTCATACCGCCTATACCTCCAACGGTGCCCCCTACTACGAGGAAGCGGACCTTGTCATCGAATGCAAGGTAATGTACAGCGATGAGTTCGAGAAGGAGTCCTTCCGTTCCTCCGTTCCCGAGAACTTCTACCGCAACTTCCCCGCAGGGCTCCATGCCCTGTACATCGGGGAGGTCGTAGGGGCCATGAAAAAGTAGTTGCACTCCCCTCTTCTGGGCACATTCACTTACGAATCGAAACCTTCAGCCGGATTTTTCTTCCGGCTTTTTTCATTTTATACTTATAATTTTGAAAATCCGTAGTTTTACCATACCTTTGCCCCGAAAACTTACCCCATGCACACTCCTTCCATTCCCTCCTCCTTATGGGACACTGGACCCAAGGCGCAGACAACCAGAAAAACACTATACCACATTTATCATGTCAGAACCCAAATTCAGAATCGAGAGCGACCTTCTCGGTGAGCTCCAGGTTCCCGCCGACGCCTACTACGGCGTCCAGACCCAGCGTGCGCTGAGCAACTACAGGATTTCCACGACCCACATGTTCGACTACCCCGAGTATGTGAAATCCATCGCATACGTGAAGATGGCCGCAGCCGCGGCAAATGCCGAACTCGGTGTGCTTGACAGGAAGATTGCCGATGCCATCATCGCAGCCTGCCAGGAAATCGTCGACGGAAAATTCCTCGACCAGTTCCCTGTCGATATGATGCAGGGCGGGGCCGGGACTTCCGTGAACATGAACGCCAATGAAGTCATAGCCAACAGGGCCCTCGAACTCATGGGGCACGAGAAGGGACAGTACCAGTTCTGCTCCCCCAATGACCACGTGAACTGCGCCCAGTCCACGAACGATGCATATCCCACCGCCTTCCGCTACACTTTCTACAGGATGAACCGCAACCTTACCCATAGCCTCATCCGTCTCGTGGAAGCTTTCAGGGCCAAGGGTGAAGAGTTCAAGCACATCATCAAGATGGGCCGCACCCAGCTCCAGGACGCAGTCCCCATGACCTCCGGACAGGAGTTCAACGCCTTTGCGAACAACCTCGAAGAGGAGATTGCGAACCTCAAGCGCAACGCCGACCTTCTCAAGGAAATCAACATGGGCGGAACCGCCATCGGAACAGGCCTGAATGCAGTTCCCGGCTTCGCCGAACTGTGCACCAAGAAGATGTCCGAGTTCAGCGGCGATGAGTTCATCAAGGCTCCCGACCTCGTGGAGGCAACTCCCGACACAGGTGCCTACGTCAGCTACTCAGCTGCCCTCAAGCGCCTTGCCATCAAACTCTCCAAGATCTGCAACGACCTTCGCCTCATGGCTTCGGGTCCCCGCTGCGGTCTTCATGAGATCAACCTCCCTGCAATGGCTCCCGGTTCCTCCATCATGCCCGGCAAGGTGAACCCCGTCATCCCCGAGGTCACCAACCAGGTCTGCTTCAAGGTAATCGGCAACGATACCACTGTGGCCTTCGCAGCCGAGGCCGGCCAGCTGCAGCTCAACGTCATGGAACCCGTCATCGCCCAGTGCATCCTCGAGAGCATCACCTGGCTCATCAATGCCATCGAGACCCTTCGCACAAAGTGCATCGAGGGAATCACCGTGAACGCGGACCACTGCTACGAGATGGTGAAGAACTCCATCGGAATCGTCACTGCCCTGAACCCCTACATCGGCTACAAGGGAAGCACCAAGGTGGCCAAGAAGGCCCTCGAGAGCGGACGCAGCGTCTATGACATCGTCCTCGAGGAAGGTCTCATGACCAAGGAGAAACTTGACGAGGCCCTGAACCCCGAGGCCATGCTCGGTGCCCACAAGCTCTTCAAGTAGGAAGGACCAAAAGACCTGCCGCAGCATTCGGCAATGAAAAAGCAAGGAAGGAAGGCCCCGCCCAGGGTCTTCCTTCCTTTTATGGTTCCTAATGCGCCAGGGAAACATATGCGCCTTTACTCTTATTATCGTGAAAGAAGGGGTACGGAATCCGTTCCCTTTTCATATCTTTGCACCGGAAGATCTGATTCTTTGTGGATACGATAAGCCTAAATACACACACTCAAACGATGGAAAAAGACGCGAATAGGATAGTATTCCTGGACTGGCTAAGGGTCATAGCCTGCCTCATGGTAATAATGGTACACAGTACGGAACCCTTCTACCTCGGGGGCGAAGGAACGCAGATACTTTGCCGTGAAAACGGCATCTGGTCAACCCTCATCGACTCAGCCCTCCGAGCCTGCGTACCTCTTTTCATAATGACTTCCAGCTACTTGCTCTTTCCCTTGAAAGACAGCACGGGGCACTTCTTCCGCCGTCGTTTCACGAGGGTGGGTATTCCTCTGCTCGTGTGGATCATCCTCTATGCAGTGATTCCGCTGCCAGGGTCGGACCTCGGTTCCTACTCCCCTCTTCTTAACCTCCGTCACAGCGTACTGAACTTCCCCGACAGTGCAGGCCATCTGTGGTTCGGCTACATGATACTGGGAGTGTATCTCATAATCCCGATACTCTCACCCTGGGTCAAGACCATCTCCAAGAAAGAGGAACAGCTATGGCTGGGACTGTGGCTGTTCACAACGACGCTTCCTTTCCTCAGGAAACTCGCCGCCTCCTGGTTCGGCCTTCCCGAAGTCTGGGGAGAGTGCAACTGGAATGAGTTCGGGACGTTTTACTACGTGAGCGGGTTCGCAGGATACGTGCTGCTCGGACATTACATCAAGACCCATGTAGGTGAACTGTCATGGAAGAAGACTCTCTCCATTGCCGTGCCGCTATGGATAGTGGGATATGCGATAGTCGCAGGATGGTTCTGGGCTGCGATGCCAAAGGACTTCCCGGTGAATGAACCAATATCACTCGGGGTTCACATGGAGACCTCCTGGAGGTTCTGTTCAACGGGAGTGGCTCTCACGACCATTGCCTACTTCCTGATAGCCAAGAAGTTCACCTCAGATGGAAAATTCTACAGGAAGGTTGTGGTCCCTGCCTCCAAGGTAAGTTACGGAGTGTACCTCATGCACATCTTCGTGCTGAGCGCTGCCGTTCCCCTTTTCCAGAAGGTCTTCTCCAGCATGGCAACCATGGCAGCCACACCCCTGACCATAGTGTGCGCTGCCATCTCCACCTTCCTTGTGTGCATGCCTCTTTCAAAGCTCATATCCCTGATTCCCGGAGGGAAATACATCGTCGGCTAAGGGTGGACGCTACGGGGTGATGATGCCCAGGTGCATGAAAATGGGATACAGGTAGCTGGCCCCGAAGGTGCCCAGCTTCTTGGGGCCTGAGACATGTCCCTCCGAGAGCTGGACCTCCCGGGCCTTCGCAAGGGCTATCCCGATGGAGGAGCGGGTTATGCTCTTGGCCTTGCGGTCCAGGAATAGTTCCCCTCCCGAGATCCTGTAAGTGAACTCCACCCCTTCCCGGTTTCCTCTCCCGCTGGTTCGGAAAACATGTCCCTGGAAGCGGGACAGTTCCCTCCACAGGGCTTCTACGACAGGGGGCGTTATGCCAAGGCCCATCTTTTCCGAGCGGTGGATCGTATCAAGAAGGGACTCCCCGTCCCCGTCAACGGCCCTCCTCGGGGCCCTTACCTTGAACAGGTACGCAAGAGGGTCTTCCTCCTGCTGGGGCTGAGCGCCATCCTCACCGGAAGGAGGCGGACAGAAGAGATTGTAGGCGTCGCTTTCCCGGGAAAGGTCTTCTTCCTGTCCCTTGTCAGCGGGGAGCTCCACCCCGTCCGGGACATTCTCTCCCATTAGCGGGAAATAAGGAAGGTTTCCGTATACGGAGGCCTTCGATATCCCCATCCTGAGGGCGATGGCACTGACCGCCTTTGCCGGGGACAGGGGTCCTCCGGGACGGGAGGGTGAGGTGAGTTCCCCGAAAAGTGCGGATACGGCCTTCACGGTATCGTTACGGATAATGCCTCCCGAGATAAGGTAGCGACGAAGGGAACTTCTGTCAAGGGGGAAGCCTTCCTGCAGGAGATAATCGTAGAAGGATGAAAATGAACTGAACGGGACACCGTCAATGCCGCTCCTGTACAGGCGGCAAACGAGCTCCACCCTTTGGGGGAGAGTCATTGAAAGGATCCGGTCCGGGCTATTTCCAAGCTGGGCGTTTTCCATTGTAAAAGTGCAGGCAAAAAGATTGGATGAACGAGGAGTTATTGACGGGAAAAGGGCCCGCAATTATAGTGCCAGCAACTGAAATGACAGTGAACGGGCTTATTGGCAATGTTGTTCCCTGCCTCCTCTGCCCAAGCACGGATGACACGGCGTTTCATGAAAAAAAAGCTTTTTTACGTTTCACTCATAAATAGAATCTGTTTCCATTAAGAATTTTGGCATATACTTTATGCTGGCATTTTCGGGTAAAAAAGCGACAGAATCTAAAACTTCGTTAGAAAAACAGCATAAAGATAGATAAAAGTCACTGGAAAAATAACAGCAACTATTGCAAAAGTCACTAAAAAAACGCATCTTTGCACACAAAATTTAATGTATTATGCTTAAAAGAAAGATATCTGAGACATTAAAGAAGTGGAAGGAACAGCCGAACCATTTCCCACTTGTTATCATGGGCATCCGCCAATGCGGAAAGACATATATATCCCAATTATTCGCCGAGGAGAACTACAAGCATGTGGTATATATCAATTTTATCAAGCAGAAAAGGAGGAAAGAAGCCTTCTATGACTCAAAGGATGTAGATAGTGTGATCCTTAACCTTTCTGCTCAGATAAGGACAGCCAAGTTCGTTCCGGGAGAGACGTGCATTATCCTTGATGAAATCCAAGACTGTCCGGAAGCACGTACCAGCTTGAAGTTCTTTAAGGAAGATGGACGTTATGACATCATCGCTACAGGGTCGCTGCTTGGAGTGCAAGGCTACGGTCAGGACGAGAAGATGCAACGCACAAGAAACCCCACCGAGCAAGAAAGGGGAAGCAATTCCGTCCCTGTAGGCTATGAGCAAATAGTGGAGATGTATCCACTCGACTTCGAAGAGTTTCTTTGGGCGAACAACATGAATGAAGAAATCATCAATGTGTTGAAGCATTGCCTGGAAGAAGAAACACCCGTACCAAGTGGCATACATGTTGCGATGAAAACGCTCCTGTATCGATATGTCGCTGTGGGAGGAATGCCTGCCGCTGTCAATGCACTGATAGAAACAGGAAACATGGGAAAGGTAAATGACGTTTGGAATTCTCTTCTCAAAGAATATCGTTCAGACATGGTGAAATATGCCGATGACAAGGACAAACCTCACATTCGGGCCTGTTTTAATGCCGTTCCAAAGCAATTGGCCAAAGAGAACAAGAAATACCAGTGGTCCAAAGTGGAAAGCGGCGGACGTGGTGTGTATTACAAAGACTCCCTTCAATGGTTGGAAGATGCCGACATCATACGCCGTTGCTATAACTCCCACATAACAGGTCTTCCATTGGAAGGTAATGCAATAGAAAATGTATTTAAGGTCTATACTGCTGACATTGGCATGTTGGTTGCCATGCTTGGAGGCACTACAAGAGCAGACATTCTTCAAGGCAATCTGGGAGGATTCAAAGGAGCAATCTTTGAAAACCTGATGGCCGACACACTTATCAAAAAGGGACAGAGCCTATACTATTTCCAAAAGGACTCTGGCATGGAATTGGATTTCCTTATCCGTTATAAAGGCGAGTGTGTTCCAGTGGAGGTGAAAGCAAAAAGTGCTCAGGCTAAAAGTATCTCTACCATCAGAAAACACCCTGAGAAATATGGAATTAAGCACTTCATCAAGTTTGGAGACTATAACGTTGGGCGTGATGGCGACCTGCTGACTCTCCCCACCTATATGCAGTTCTTGCTCGATTTGGAGCCAGAGGAAGTGATTTTGGAGGCGATAGACACCGATGAACTTACACGAATGGCAAGAGAGTTTCTCGACCAGAAGTAACAATCGTTTAGCTCTCAATATAAATCACAGTCAGTTGAGCCAGATAGCTCGTCGTTGTTGTTTTTCTGTGCCTGGGACCATCTTGAAATGGCGGGGATTGACAACCTCCGCCGCTATGCCGTAAAGTATGAGGATTCGGTGCAGGTTCTTCCAGTAGATCCCGGTGGATTCCATCGCCACGTCAGTGACTCCACAGCTGACGAGATACTCGGCACAGTCATT
>CAJOLJ010000090.1 GCA_905235445.1 uncultured Bacteroidales bacterium | reverse complement strand
GGGGGCGGTAACGCTCATGTTCAACAATGTTGGCGAGTCGTTTGGCAGAACCGACTGTGGGTGTTATCTTTGCAAAAACAAAAAGATAAAACACAGGTGTCATCATCAGGCTCTCTTCACTCTTTTCCCCCATACAAAGAAACATCCCCATGACAGTCCAGTATTTCAAAGACATCCTTTCCCATCTTGCCACACTCACCTCAGGTACACAGTGGGAGGGACACCTGCTATGCGTAGGCGGATGCTGCAGGGACATGATACTGGGAGAGGAGATAAAGGACGTGGACATGGTCGTGGACCTTCCCGAGGGGGGGATCCGTTTCGTGCAGTGGCTGGGGGACGGGGACCTTCTCGAAGGCAACCCTCAGCTATTCCCTGAGTTCGGCACCACGAAGTTTCATCTCAGGGCTTTCCCCGAGACTGAACTTGAGTGCGTCAACACACGAAAGGAAGCGTATCCGGATTTCCACAGCAGGAACCCCGTGACCGGGTTCGGCACTCTCGAGGAAGACTGCATGAGAAGGGACCTTACCGTGAATTCCCTTTACATAAGGGTATCCGACTCAGTGGTGGTGGATCCTTGCGGACATGGACTTGATGACATCAGGGGCAAGGTGATCCGCTGCACTGCAGAGCCCGGAAAATCTCTTTATGAGGACCCCCTCAGGATTCTCAGGACAGCGAGGTTCGCCGCGCGCCTGGGCTGGGACATAGAGCCGCTCACCCTCGAAGCCATGAAGTCCCTTCATTCCCGCCTGATGATTCTCACGCCCGCAAGAGTCAGGGGTGAAATCGAGAAGATCCTTCTTGACAGGGATCCAGTGAGGGGGCTTTCAATACTTCGTGAGAGCGGAGCCATCCCCGAAATCTTCCCGGAAATCCTTCCCGACAGGGAGGAAGACTGGGCCGGGAGCATGGGCATTCTAGGCAGTCTCGACCACCGGGACCCCGAAAGGGCATGGGCGGCATTCCTGTGGCAACTGCATGACCCTTCCCGTGTGGGAGCGATGCTAGAGAGGATGGGGTATTCCCAGAAGATGAAAGGCAGGGTCGTATTGCTGCTGAGTGAACTCCGGACCCTGAGGAGTTCCGGGGAGATTACCCATTCCTCCGTCAGGAGGCTCCATTCCAGGTGCAGAAGCGAGGAGGCGTTCCTGTCCCTCATGGCCCTTGGCCTTGCCGAGGAAAAGACATTTCCCCTCCCGGATGGACAGGGGAGCATCTGCCGCACCATCCTTTCCATGACCGGGAAGATGAAGGAAGAGGGAAGCACCCTCTTCGACTACCGTTCCCCCCTGGACGGGGATGAGGTAATGAGACTTATGGGCCTGCCCCCCGGCAAGAAGGTGAAAGAGTGCATGGACTTCCTTTTTGACCTGTGCTGCGAGAACCCCCTGAGGACGGAGGAGGAGTTCATAAGTGCACTACGGAAAATGACATTCGACGCATAGCATTAAACCGGACTTAAGACAATGTACGAACTCTCAAAAAATGACCTCATCAAGGCAGTGGAGGAGCGGCACTCCGTACGGAAATATCTCCCCCGCCCCATCGAGGAAGGGAAACTCTCAATCCTGGGAAGCGAGATTGCAAGGATTAATCTCGAAAAAGAGGAACTGAACATCCAGCTTGTGACAGAGGAGCCAAGGTGCTTCTCGGCCGGGCTTCTCAAATACGGCGCTTTCCGAGGAGTGCGCAACTACATCGTGATGGCAGGACGGGGGGAAGCCGAGGAACTGGTGGGTTATGAGGGAGAATGGCTGGTGCTCGTAGCGCAGAGCCTTGGCCTCAACACCTGCTGGGTAGGTCTTACCTACAAGAAGATTGCAGGCACATTCCAGCTGAGGGACAAGGACAAAGTTCACTGCGTCATAGCCTTGGGCTACGGAGAGGAAGCGGGGAAACAGCACCCCCAGAAGGCTCCCGAGTCATTCTACGAGTGCGACGGTCCCCTCCCAGGTAATTTCAAGGAAGGGCTTCGCCTCTCGCTTCTCGCCCCTACCGCAGTGAACCAGCAGAAGTTCCATTTCACGTTCAGCGGCCCTTCCCGGGTTCACATCGAACCTCTGTTCTCCATGGCCGGATACACTATGATGGATCTGGGAATTGTGAAAAGGCACTTCGAAATAGGAGCCGGCAAAGAGTCCTTTGAGTGGGTGTAGTCCCTTAATCGAGCCTACGGCAAAAGGTCGGGGGCGCTACACTTTAGGGGAATTCCCCGCGACCACCCATGGCATGGCAGAGGCAAGACGCTCCGAAAGGGTGGTGTTTCGCTTTACTACGGTGTAGTTGTTGACGGCAATGGCAATGGCTTTCTTGGTACCCACCAGGATGCAGACTTTCTTGGCACGGGTGACCGCCGTGTACAGGAGATTGCGCTGAAGCATCATGTAGTCCCCGTTGACAAGCGGTATGACCACTACAGGGAACTCGCAACCCTGGCTCTTGTGGATGGTGATGGCATAGGCGAGCTGCAGTTCATCCAGTTCGTTCTTCTCATAGGGGACCTGCCTGCCGTCATAATCCACGACAAGAACGTCATCACCCTCGTTCACGGAGCATATCTTACCGATGTCCCCATTGAAGACTTCCTTGTTGTAGTTGTTCTTTATCTGCATGACCTTGTCCCCGAGTTTGTACATGAAACCCGAGCGGCGGAGCATCCTCGTTGAGGGATTCAGGGCATCCTGGATTACTGCATTGAGGTTCTGGCAACCGGTGACCCCTTTCTGCTTCGGGGTAAGGACCTGGATGGAAGACTGGGGAAGCTTATAGGCTTGGGGCAGGCGATCTTTTATCAGCGACACCACTAGGGGAGCTATCCTTCCCGCATCCTCCTCCCCGATGAAGAAGAAATCCGACTGCCTGCCGTTTCTGGTGTCGGGGAACTCCCCCCTATTGATGCGGTGGGCGTTCATTATGATGCGACTGGTCTGGGCCTGGCGGAATATGTGACTCAGCGTCACGACCTTCACAGTCCCGCTCGAAATGATGTCCCGGAGGACATTGCCGGGACCGACGGAGGGAAGCTGGTCGACATCGCCTACAAGGATGAGCCTCATCCTGTCGGGAAGGGCCTTCAGAAGGGCATTCATCAGTACGATGTCCACCATCGACACCTCATCCACTATGAGGGCGTCACCTTCCAGGCGGTTCCCTTCATTTCTGAGATATCCTTCGGGCGGGCGGCATTCCAGCAGGCGATGGATGGTCTTTGCAGGCATTCCCGTAGCCTCGGTCATCCTCTTCGCGGCCCTACCCGTCGGAGCCGCCAGCAGGATCTTGAGCCCCATAGTGTTGAATGCCTCTATTATGCCCTTGACAGTGGTGGTCTTTCCCGTTCCGGGTCCACCTGTCAGTACCATGACCTTCGAAGAGCAGGCATACCTTATCGCATCCGCCTGTACCCCATCATACTGGACGTGGGTCCGGCGGGATATCTCCCCTATGTCGAACACGCCGAAAAGGGACTGGGGCACTTCAGTGGAAATGAGCCTGCGAAGGGATGAACTGACACCTATCTCACTGTAGTACAGAGAGGGAAGATAGACTTTCCCTTCCTCTGTCTTGAGGTCCCCGCTTCCAATCGTCTCGTCAAGGACCCTCTCCAGGAGTTCAGCGTCCACTTGCATCATGGAAAGCGTCCTGCTCAGCAGGTCTTCCCTCGCACTGTACACATGGCCGTCATCCGAGAGTTGGCCGAGGGTGTAGATAAGGGCGCTCCGGCATCTTCTGGGGTCATCTTCCTTGAAACCCAGCTTCATCGCTATCGAGTCCGCAGTCTTGAAGCCGATTCCCCAGATGTCGTCCGCCAGGCGGTAGGGGTTCTCCTTCAGGACAGAGAGACTGTCCTTCCCGTAGGTCTTGAATATCTTCGCCGCATAGCCCGTCGACACCTGCTGGCTTTGGAGGAACAACATTATGTTCTTGATGTCCTTGTGCTGCTCCCAGCTTTCCTTTATCTGTTCGACCCGCCGTTTGCCGATGCCGGGGACTTCGTAGAGTTTGTCGGGAGACTCTTCGATGATATCAATGGTCTGGAGCCCGAACTGGGAAACGATCTTCTTCGCGAACACCGGTCCCACGCCCTTTATGAGTCCGCTTCCCAGATACTTCTCGATACCGTAGATGGAGGAGGGCAGCACCTCCTCCCAACTCTGTGCCTCGAACTGGGGACCGTATCTGCTGTCCACCTTCCACTCCCCTTCCACCAGGAGGACCATGCCCACGACTGCCTCGAGGAGGTTACCCACGAGGGTGACATCCTCAGTATAGCCCTTTGCCCGCACTTTCAGCACGCTGTAGCCGTTGTCCGGGTTCTGGTAGGTAATGCGGTCTATGACGCAGCGAAGTTTCATATACCTTGCCTGTAAATGAGTGGAATTTGATTACGGTCCAGTGGGTAGGCGGGATCTTCACTATTCCAGGCCTTCCCGCTTGACATTTCCCGGGAGATTCGCATGTTCCTTGATAAAGCCCACGCCATGTTCATGCCATTTATGCACCGTGTCCCCCGCTTCCGGTAAGGAGGATATCCGCTCAGTAGCCACACGCCGCTCTTTTTCCCTCCCTCGAGACACACGATAACCTCGCAAAGTTAAGAACAACTTTTAAGAGCTCAACATTTTTCCTAACTGTATCTGATAACCTTGGGTCTTTCCTGCAAAAAGACCCGACTGAGTCATTCAACTTCAAAATACCAACTTATCCGCCAAAAGACGTAAATTTGCATTCCGTTCAATAATGCAAATACCATCATCGTGCCCAACAACATAGAAGTCAGAGGTGCCAAGGCGCACAATCTAAAAAACATAGATGTCGATATCCCCCTGGGAAAGATTACCGGGATTGCAGGGGTGTCCGGTTCAGGCAAATCATCCCTTGCCCTCGGTGTCCTTTACGCGGAAGGATCCCGCCGCTACCTTGAGTCCCTGTCCACATACACAAGAAGACGCATGACCCAGGCTGCAAGGGCCCAGGTAGAGGATGTGAGGTATGTACCCGCAGCCCTTGCCCTTCACCAAAGACCTGGCGTACCTGGGATCAGGTCCACTTTCGGCACGGCATCTGAGCTTCTTAACAGCCTGAGGCTCATGTATTCCCGCCTAGGCAGCCATCGCTGTCCCAATGGTCACCATGTCGCACCAAGCATGAACGTCGCCGCTGAGAGGGAACTTGTCTGTCCTGTCTGCGGAGAGATATTCTTCGGTCCCGGTGCGGAGGAACTCGCTTTCAACAGCACAGGCGCCTGCAGGACCTGCGGTGGGACAGGTGTCGTAAGAACAGTTGACGAGGCCACTCTCGTCCCGGATGAGAACCTGACCATCAAAGAGGGGGCGGTAGCCCCCTGGAACTCTCTCATGTGGTCTCTGATGGTTGACGTATGCCAGGCCATGGGAGTGAGAATAGATGTTCCGTACAAGGATCTCACCCCCCAGGAGAAAGAGATAGTTCTTCATGGTCCCGCCGAAAAGAAACACATCCTCTACTACGCTGAGAAAACAGGTCAGGCAGCTGAACTTGATTTCACGTACTATAGCGCGACCTACACGGTACAGAACGCCCTCTCCAAAGTGAAGGATGAGAAAGGCATGAAAAGAGTCGAGAGGTTCCTAAGGGAAGATATCTGCCCCGATTGTCACGGGTCGAGGCTCAGCGACGTGGCAAGGGCTCCCCTACTTCGAGGAATCAACCTTGCCGAGGCCTGCACCATGACCCTTGATGAACTCATCATCTGGGTGAAAGGCGTCCCACAGTCCCTTCCCGAGGAGATGCGCCCCATGGCCACCCGTATCGGAGAGTCCCTCCTCGATACCGCAAGAAGACTTGTGGACCTCGGACTTGGCTACCTGTCACTTGACCGCAGTTCCTCCACCCTGTCAACAGGTGAAAGGCAGAGGGTACAACTTGCAAGATCGGTCCGCAACCGAACAACTGGGGTCCTGTACGTTCTTGATGAACCCTCCATCGGACTTCATCCCTCGAACCTCGAGGGACTTCTGGGTGTCATGGATGACCTGGTCTCGGACGGCAACACCGTAGTCCTCGTGGACCATGACACGCAGGTTCTTGCGCACTCGGACCATATAATCGAACTTGGTCCCGGTGCGGGTGCTGAAGGAGGACAGGTGATAGCAGAGGGCTCGGTCCGGGAGATAATTTCAAATCCGGTCTCAAAGATAGGACCTTTCCTCGGTGAGAGCCTGTACCAGCCTTCAACAAGACAGAATGACCTCTTTTCACTTGGGACAATCCGCATGAAGACGGGTTCCATCCATACTGTCAAACCTCTTGATGTCCAGTTCCCGAAAGGAAGGCTCTCGGTCGTGACGGGAGTATCCGGGTCCGGCAAGACCACGATGATCCTTGAGAGCCTCATTCCGGGACTTATCGCCAAACTTGAAGGGAAGCCACTCCCCTCTCACGTTCTTGAAATTGAAGCGGAAGGCATAAAGCAGGTAAAGCTCATCGATGCCACTCCCATCGGCATAAATGTACGTTCCACCGTGGCCACCTACGCAAACATCCATGATGAACTGCGTAAGGTCTATGCCAAGGCCGACGAGGCCAAGGCCAGAGGCTACAAGGCTGGGGATTTTTCATACAACACCGGGGACCTCAGATGCCCCACCTGTGACGGAACAGGAAGCATCAGCCTGGACGTACAGTTCCTTCCCGATGTGGACATAACATGTCCCGACTGTCATGGCAGCAGATACGGCAGGGCCGCATTCTCGGTTCTTCGCAAGCGAAAGACAGGAAAAGGTCCATCAGAGAAGACGTACGAGGGATGTTCCCTGCCACGTCTGATGGAAATGAGCATTGACGAGGCCCTTGTGGAATGTGCGGACCTTCCTCTCGTAAAATCAAGGCTGCAGGTTCTGCATGACCTTGGACTCGGTTACTTGACACTTGGTGAGGCAACACCGAGTCTATCGGGAGGAGAGGCCCAGAGACTCAAGCTTGCCAGTGAGATGGGCCGCGTCCAGACGGATAGCATATTCGTGTTCGATGAACCTACCATAGGACTCCATCCACTTGATGTCAAGACTCTGCTTGAAGTGTTCCGCCGCCTCCTGGAAATGGGAGCCACGGTAATTGTGATAGAACACGACCTCGATGTGATAAGGAATGCACACTACATTGTGGACATGGGGCCCGGTGGAGGACTTAGCGGAGGTCTCATAGTGGGAACAGGGGCGCCGGAGGAGATTTCCCGCAACCCTGAGAGCATTACCGGGAAATTCATTTAATGTCAAACTGAAATTATCGCCCCAAATATTCCAAATTTTGTGATTATCCAATACGACAGATATGAACGACGACGAGAAAAGATTCAAAGTCTCAATGACAGAGCCCCTTGGCTTTGCAAATAACATAAAGATCATAGTGGACAGCAAGACTGGCATAAACTACCTTTTCGTACATGACGGCTATGCCGGAGGCCTTACACCGCTTCTTGACGAAAGCGGCAAACCCGTCATCACCAAGTAGTTCCCTTCCAGAACAAAAAAGGACTTAACACACTCCATGTCACCGAAAGCTGGTTTCCCCCGCCGCAAAAGGTTCCCCGCCATTCTTGGAGGAGGGTGCCTTGCCGCCGTCCTTATTTTCATGGGGACCGTGGCCTGCCATACATCGATTCGCAAGTCCCTGGATTCGGTCCCGGGGATAAAGGCTCTCATCGCAGACTCCCTCAGGCATGCCCAGAGAGTGATATCCTGGAAAGGGCAAGGTGACACGATAATAGTGTTCCATGGGGGCAAGGCGTCCTCTTTCGCCTTCTTCTCCGAGGGAAGGGACGGGGAAGGGCTGTTCACCCAGGTGGAGGGGAAAGGAGGACCTTGCGATACCATACCTGCGACCGCCGCCATCTATCCTTACAGTCCCGACATATCGGTTATGGCATCACAGGACGGGCAGTCCTTCATAGTCAGAGGGATTTACCTCCCCCCTGTGCAGAAATATCCAGGAGGGACCCATCCGCTTCTTGCAGTTGACACGTCCTCCGTTGCCCCCCTTCCCGACAGCCTCATTTTCACAAACATCCTTTCCACCGTGCGAATCCCCGTCACGGGATCTTCCAGACTTCGGAAAGCGGAACTGATGTCACGGGACTCCAGGCATTTATTCGGAGAGGCTATCCTCACAGTCAATATGAAAGACGGTCCCAGGACCGATCTCATGATTGCAAGCCCGCTTTCGCATGGCTCCCCGCTGACGTTGGATTTCGGGGAGGAAGGGCTGCAGCTCAGCAGGGATACCACCTACCTTGAGTTCTCCATTCCCTGCGGTGAATACCGAAACGGCTTTTCCGTCAAACTCTTCGAGGACAGCAGGAGATGGATGGAGAAAGAATTCAGGGAGGGGGTGACTCTTGACCTGGACGCGGAAGGGGCCACACTTGGGAGCACTCACTACTTCCCCACCGTTTCCCCTGCCAGGACCCTGGTGCTGTCTTTCTCACCTGAAGGAAGTATCGGGAAAATCGCCCGCTCCATAGCCGAAAGGACGGGAGCTGACTTCTTTGAAATCCTCCCCGAGGTCCCCTACCAGCCCAAGGACTACAAGGAGGGGGACACCTCCTCCAGGGTCCACGGCGAGCAGGAAGGGACTCTTCCCACCCCCGCCTTCCTCGGGGGTACGGTCCCCCTGGAGGGGTATGAAAAGATATTCATCGCCACCCCCATATGGTGGGACTCCATCCCGAGGATACTGTACCCCATTCTGGGGGATGGAGACATGGCCGGGAGGACGGTGATCCCATTCTACACGGGAGGAAGCGCCTCTGTGAGCGAACAGAACGTGACCCGATACCTCAGTTCCCTGTGTCCCCTCTCCCCCATGATGGAAGCCAGGCGCTTCGAAGGGGTCCCCTCTGACAAGGACCTCGAGGCGTGGCTTTCCTCCCTGGGAATGCATTTCGGGGGAGATGATTTCATGTACATGGAAATCGGAGAGGGTGACATCTCGGCAATCCGTCTCGGTGAAAGCGCCCTTGCGGACTCTTTCAGGGATGCCCTTCCCCTCACCCTCACGCTCCGGGGGGACGGAAGCGGGACCTCTCTTTCAGGTAAGCTTGACAAGGATATCCACGGGGATGCGGAAGCCCCGAGTACGCTCCGGGGCGGGGACCTGCTCCTGGATGGAAGCGACGCTGTGGTGGTTTTCCTGGGCAAGGACTCCCCCAACACCCGTTCACTTAAAAAGATAGGCCAGCTTGACAGCGACGCCATGAAGTCCCTGTCCTCTCTTCCTGGGGAGGGCGTCAGCGTAACTCTCACCCCCAAGGCCCCGCTCAGGGTAGTATGGGCCAATGACCAGGTCACCTTCCGCGCACTTCCCAGCGCCAACTACAGCGGCCTTGCATGGACGGGGGGAAACAGGTACATTCTCGTGGATGACAAATCCGCCAGTGAGGGCTGGAGGGAAGTGTCAATGTCCTTCGACGTGAACGGACAGATAGTGGACATAAGCCCGGGGAGGCTCGTATCCAACACAGGGACAGGCAAAGTGGATAACGAGGGCATAGCCTTCGTCCCTTCAAGGAACTCCGTGTTCCTCACCCGTGAAAGCGGGAACAGGATCCTTGAGTTCTCCCCCGACGGGAAGCCCACCGGCACCTCCCTCCCAACGGGCATGTTCCCTTCCAACGGCAACGCCGGTCTTGAGTCCCTTTCCTACAATCCCGTCACGAAGCTTTTCTACTCCACTACTGAAGGGACTCTCCCCTCGCAGGATACCCACAGGATCCAGGCCTGGGGGGCGGACCTGAAGGAGAAGGGACACTGGCTCTACAGGATGGACCCCGCCCAGGCTCCCTGCACCTACGCATTCGGGATAAGCGACGTCTGTGCCCTGGATGACGGAAGACTTCTGGTGATGGAAAGGGAGGCTGATGTGCACACTTCACTTCGGAGCGTCCTGAACTCCCGCACTTACATAAAGGTCTACGTCGTGGACCCCACCCGTTCCCCTGAAGGCGAAGTCCTTCCCAAAACCATCGTAGCCAGGTGGACCACCTCCCTCGCTTCACTGGCGAACTACGAGGGAATGTGCCTGGGGCCTAGGCGCATGGACGGGAAGAGGGTTGTCATCTTCGTATCCGACGGGCAGGCGACACTGCCGGATTACTTCAGGACACTTGTCCTGGACTGATTTTCATCTATCCCAAGACGGGTCCAATCTTGGTTAAAGGGACAGTACAGGGGCCCCTTTGCGGGACATTTGTACGGGAAAGGGATTTTCTGTAGGTCCAAAGTCGGACTCTTTCTTTGAAATTGACTAATTTTGTCGCTGCCAAAGGGGCGGACACCTATGGGGAATCCCCACTTCCCGAACCCGCCTTCCTCACCTTTAACTTTAACGAACTTGACATGACCCTTCCTACAGACAGGATTCTCATTCTAGACGGTGCCATGGGGACCATGATACAGAGTCATGGCCTCGGGGGCAACAGTGAGCAGTTGAACCTCACCCATCCCGACACAATCAAGGAGATCCACCGTCAGTACATCCTAAGTGGGGCGGACATCATAGAGACAAACACTTTCTCGGCCAACGGTATATCCCAGAAGGAATACGGGACAGAGGACCTGGCCCCGAAGATGGCCTTCGAGGGAGCCCGCCTGGCAGTCGAGACGGCCAGGGAGTTTCCCGACAGAAAGATCCTCGTTGCCGGAAGCATGGGACCCACTTCCAAGTCCCTGTCCCTGGCAAGTGACATAAACGCCCCACAGGTAAGACAGTACAGTTTTCCCGAAATGGCCCGCTACTACGGGCAGCAGGCCCGCTCCCTCATCGAGGGAGGAGTGGACTTGCTCCTTATCGAGACCTGTTTCGATGCACTCAATGCCAAGGCCGCCCTTTATGCGATAAGCCAGATCCGGGAGGACTTCCCAGTAATCGTTTCGGTATCCGTGTCCGACAGAAGCGGCAGGACCCTGACGGGCCAGAGCATCGAGGCATTCTACACTTCCGTAAGGCACTATCCCCTTCTGGCCTTCGGCCTTAACTGCTCGCTCGGAGCGGAGGAACTCTATCCCCTGGTCCGGGAGGTATCCTCATTCTGCGAGGTCCCTGTGATCGTATATCCCAACGCCGGGCTCCCCGATGAGATGGGCCAGTACACTCAGACGCCTTCCCACATGGCCCAGGAGATGGAAAGAATGCTCTCGGAAGGCCTCGTGAACATAGTTGGAGGTTGCTGCGGGACAACGCCCCTTCACATTGCGAAAATAAAAGAGACGGCTTCCCGCTACAGCCCCAGGACTGTTCCCTCCGGGGGGAAGGAGGTCCTTACCGTCAGCGGACTTCTCCCCTACCGCATTGATACCAGGACCGAGAACTTCACCCTCATCGGTGAGAGGACGAACGTCGCGGGTTCCCTGAAGTTCAAGAAACTCATTGCCCAGGGCGACTATGACTCCGCCCTTGGGGTGGCCGTGAACCAGATAGAGGGCGGGGCCAACATCATCGACATCAACATGGATGACGGGATGCTGGACGGGCCGGTGTGCATGGAGACTTTCGTAAGGTGCATCCAGAACGACCCTTCCGTGGCGGTGGCCGCCCTCATGATAGACTCCTCCAGGTGGGAGTGCATCCTATCGGGGCTTCAGAACGCCCAGGGGAAATGCATAGTCAACTCCATAAGTCTCAAGGAAGGAGAGGAAACATTCCTCTCCCATGCACGGGAGATTCATAGGCTGGGGGCGGCAATGATAGTGATGGCCTTCGATGAGAGGGGGCAGGCTACGACATACCGGAGAAAGATAGAAATCGCCAAGCGAAGCTACGACCTCCTCCTGGGCATCGGAATACCCCCGGAGGACATAATCTTCGACGTCAATGTCCTTTCCGTAGGGACCGGTCTTCCCGAGCATGACTCCTACGGGGTGGATTTCATAGAAGCGGTGAGATGGATAAAAGCGAACCTCCCCGGGGTAAGGACTTCCGGCGGTGTGTCCAACCTGTCATTCTCGTTCAGGGGCAACAACACGGTTCGCAGTGCCATGCACGCTGTCTTCCTGTACCACGCCATCAAGGCGGGCCTTGACATGGCCATCGTAAATCCGGGGATGATCCTCCAGTACGATGACATCCCCCCCACCCTGAGAAAGGCCGTGGAGGACGTCATACTGAATTCGGACCCGGACAGCACGGAAAGACTCCTTGCCCTGGCAGGGGAGATTTCACAGAGGGAGAAAGCAGCCAAGGAAGGCGGGGTTACCGGTGCAAATGGTTCATCTCCAAGTAGTCCAACTACGGATAGTTCCACACCCAAAAGCCGTCTTCGTGAGGCTCTTCTCTCAGGACGTAGCGCCACCCTTCCGGAAGACGTACTTCTAGTCCTTGGAGAGGAAGGGAGCGCCGTTGCCGTCATCCAGGGTCCCCTCATGGAAGGAATGGAGGAAGTGGGACGCAGGTTCGCTTCCGGGAAGATGTTCCTTCCGCAGGTGGTTAAGTCAGCTGGGGTCATGAAGAATGCAGTGGCCCTGCTGGAGCCTTACATGGATTCCGGAAAGGAAGAGGGGGCCAGGGGAGCGAATTCCCGTCCCCTCATGATAATGGCTACAGTGAAAGGAGATGTCCATGACATCGGGAAGAACATTGCCGCCACGGTGCTTCGTTGCAACGGGTTCGAGGTTGTGGACCTCGGAGTCATGGTGGATAACGACACCATCCTTGACGAGGCCATGAAAAGAGGTGCGCAACTTATCGGCGTAAGCGGGCTCATAACCCCTTCCCTCCACCAGATGGAGGAACTGTGCAGGGAGATGTCATCCAGGGGCCTGGACATCCCGCTCTTTGTCGGGGGCGCCACCACATCCCCCGTCCATACCGCACTGAAGCTCTCCCCCCTCTATCCTCACGTCTTCCACTCCCCCGATGCCTCGGCGGGAGCGGTGCTAGCCAAGAAATGCCTCCTGGACAGGGAATCTTTCGAAAAGGAGCAGCATGAGGCCCAGAGGCGGCTGTGCGCCCTTCATGAAATGGGCAAGGCTTCAATAGCGGAGACTAGCGGGCAAGGCCCCCTTCAAAATAGGTTCCCAAAGGAGAGTTTCCTTACCCGTGGACAGTATGACTTCTCTTCAGTCAGCTGTTGTGCCATTCCACTGTCAGAACTCTACTCCCTCTTTGACTGGAGACTGTTCAGCGCAGTCTGGGGGATAAAGGCTGCGGACTTCGGGAAGGACGAGGCCCTTCTCTCGGAGGCGAAGTCCATCCTCCAGTCCGCCATCAGGGAAGAGACTCTCGAAGTGTTCCTTTCCGTCAGGTTCTTCGATGCCCTTTCCAAGGATGACGACCTCATTCTGAAAGGTTGCGACGGGAAGACCCATCTTCTGCCGATGCTTCGCCAGGAGCAGGCCCCCCGAATGTCGCTTTGCGACTTCGTCCCAAGGGAGGAGGACGGGATACTCTCCCCCGTGGGGATGTTCGCCATCAGTGTCAAGGATACTCCCTCCAGGAGGACCCTCCATCCAAGCGGATGCACATGCCCCGCATGCAATCCTGCCTACGGCAGCATGATGGACCATAGCATCAGGGTGAGCCTTGCCGAGGCCGCTTCAGAGTGGCTGGAAAAAAGGATTTCAGCTTGCATCCACCGTCCCGGCATTAAGATAATCAAGCCTGCCGCCGGGTATGCCTCCTGCCCGGACCATTCCCTCAAGCGGGACATCCTTTCCCTCCTCCCTGAAAGGGACAGGTTGGCAATTACCCTCACGGATAGCTGCTCGATGCTTCCGGAGGCTTCCATCTGCGCCCTCATATTCTTCCATCCACGTGCATCCTATCCTGAAATAAGGACCCTATCCACTGCCCAGGCCCAAGAGTACTCCCGCCGAAGGGGCTTCAGCGAGGATGAGGGGAAACTCTTCCTTTCACATCTTCTCCCATAGTATAGACGAACTTTCAAAGAACAATACTCTCCCCCGTCATGAAAATATCCCAGTATTTCAAGACCAGCAGCAAACCTTTCCCTTCCCTGGAAATCGTCCCTCCCCTTTCGGGCGTGACCAGGGAAAGCATAAACTCGGTCCTTGACCCTCTCATGGAGTTCTCCCCCAAGTACATCAATGTCACGACCCACAGGGATGAGTTCACCTATGAAAGGCTCCCCGAAGGGACATTCGCGAGGAAAGTGGTCCGCAGCCGGGTAAGTACCGTAGCGGTATGCGCCTCCATCCAGGAAAGGTACAAAGTCGAGGTGGTCCCCCACATCATTTGCGCCGGCAACGAGGCCTATGAGATAGAGTCCACGCTCTATGACCTCAAGTACCTCGGAATCCGCAATGTCATGGCCCTCCGTGGGGACTCCCTTGTCGGGGAAAAGAGATTCACACCTACCCCCGGAGGCTACACCTACGCTTCGGAGCTTGTCCGGGCGATACGCTCTTTCGGGAACGGGGACGGAGAGGATTTCTGCATCGGGGTCGGCGGCTATCCCGAGAAACACTTCGAGGCCGCGAACCTCGAGGATGACATCCTGCATATGAAGGCCAAGGTGGAGAGCGGGGCGGACTACATCATAACCCAGATGTTCTTTGACAACAAGGTCTTCTATGACTTTGTGGCCAAGTGCCGCGCTGCCGGCATAACGGTTCCCATCATCCCAGGCATAAAGCCCCTCTCAACCCTCAGGCAGGTCCGTTTTCTCCCGGAATCCTTCTCGATCGACATCCCGAGGGAGCTCACCTCCCAGATTGAGGAAGCAAAAGAGGACAAGCAGGCCATCTATGAAATCGGCACCCTCTGGTGCATAGCCCAGTGCAAGGACCTACTGTCCCACGGCGTTCCTGCCATCCATTTCTACACGATGAGCCGCACGGACAACATCCGGAAGGTACTGGAAGAGTGCTTCCGATGAGTTTGCGCACCTTCCTTCGGCTCTTATTAAAAGGTTATAATTCAAATAAGTATCTGATTATTCAGATTATTTCCCTTTCTTTGTAAAGGAAGGGTCACGGTCCCCTCCCTCTGTCCTGGGGGCAGGACAACTCACATATACAACTACTAGTCATGAAAAGAGTCAGAGTATTCGCCCCGGCCTCGATCGCAAATCTAGGCTGCGGCTTCGACATAATGGGCCTCGCTCTCGATGAGGTCGGAGATATCCTGGAAATGACCCTCACGGAGGGTGACGGAATAACCATCCGCAACGACAGCGGCGTACCCCTGCCGGATGACATCGAGCAGAACGTCGTCACTCCCGTTATCCGCAAGTTCTTCGAGATGACCGGGAACAAGGCCCACGTGGACGTGGTCATCCAGCAAAAGATCTACCCCGGGTCCGGCATCGGTTCATCCTCGGCTTCGAGTGCCGCGGCGGCATTCGGGATGAACGCCCTGTACGGGGAACCACTGAGCGAGGAGGACGTCGTGGTCTGCGCAATGGAGGGAGAGAACCTCGCCAGCGGAGGCTACCATGCGGACAATGCGGCTCCCGCGGTCATGGGCGGGATAGTGCTCATCCGTGGCTATGAGCCCCTGGATGTCATAAAACTCCCCGTCCCGGGGAATTTCTACTGCTCAGTCATCCATCCAAAACTCGTCGTATCCACCAAGGAGGCCCGCAGCATCCTTCCCAAACAGATTCCCCTGCACGATGCAATCGCCCAGTGGGGAAACGTAGGAGGCCTTGTCGCAGGGCTTTGCACCGGGGACATAGCCCTTGTGGGAAGGGCCATGAAAGATGCCGTGGCTGAGCCCTACAGGAAGGCTTTCATACCGGGGTTCGATGAACTCCGGGAGAAGATTCTTGAGACCGGGGCCCTTGCCATGAACATCGCGGGGTCCGGTCCATCGGTATTCGCGCTCGCCAAGGAGAGCCATGTGGCGAAGAGGGCGGGAGTGGTCCTCGAGGAGCATTTCAAGGCCCTAGGCATAGGCTATGAGTGCTACGTAGTCAAGGTATCCAACAAGGGTACGAGAATGATAGTATAAGGTCGGGACACCTCTAGCAACAAGGAAAGGTATGAAGTACTACAGCACCTCTCACTCCTGTCCCGAGGCTTCCCTTGAGGAGGCCGTGATCCGTGGCCTCGCCCCGGACAAGGGACTTTACATGCCAAGGACGATACCAACCCTCCCCGCTTCCTTCATCGAGGCCCTTCCCTCGATGAGCCTCACCGAGGCTGCAACCGGTGTTGCCAAGGCTCTTTTCGGTGAGGACATCCCCGGGAGTGACCTTGAAAGTATAGTTGAGTCGACGCTCAGTTTCGACTGCCCCGTAGTGAAAGTGAAGGAGGGGATCTACTCTCTGGAGCTCTTCCACGGTCCCACCCTCGCATTCAAGGACGTGGGGGCCCGTTTCATGGCAAGGATGCTCTCTTATCTTCTCTCACACAGGAAGGGAGGGGCCTCACAGAGCGTGAACGTACTCGTAGCCACTTCAGGGGATACCGGAAGCGCCGTTGCCAATGGATTTCTGGGAGTGGAAGGTGTAAGGGTATTCGTGCTGTATCCGAAAGGAAGGGTGAGTCCCGTGCAGGAAAGCCAGATAGCAACCCTGGGTCAGAACATAACTGCCCTCCAGGTCGAAGGCAACTTCGATGACTGCCAGGCCCTCGTGAAGGCTGCCTTCATGGACGGGGACCTTCGCAGCGCCATGCTCCTCACCTCCGCCAACTCCATCAACCTGGCCCGTTTCCTGCCACAGTCATTCTACTACTTCGGGGCATATGCGGCCCTTCGTGCCATGGGGCACAAAGAGGATATAGTGGCCTGCGTTCCCAGCGGGAACTTCGGCAACATCTGTTCCGGCCTGATTGGAAAGAGGATGGGCCTTCCGATAAAGAGGTTCATAGCCTCCAACAACCTCAATGACGTATTCTTCCAGTACCTCAGAAGCGGTGTCTACTCCCCTAGGGAGAGCATAGCCACCTACGCCAATGCCATGGACGTAGGGGCACCGAGCAACTTCGCAAGGATACTGGACCTGTATGGAGGAAGCGTCAATGAGATAAGGAAGGACATCGAAGGGTATGTCGTTGACGATGACACGATACTCCGTACCATGAAAGAGTGCCTCGATGAAAACGGCTACCTGCTGGATCCCCATGGGGCATGCGCCTACAGGGCCCTCTCGGAGGGCATAAAGGATGGCGAGGTGGGATTTTTCTGCGAGACTGCGCATCCCGCGAAGTTCCCGGAAGTCGTGATGAAAGCCACCCTCACCCAGGCCCCTCAGCCTGAGAGGCTCACGGCATTTCTTGGAAGAAAGAAAGAGTCCGTCACCATCGGGAAGGATTTTCCCTCGTTCAAGGAGTTCCTTCTTTCCGTAGGTTAGGAAACTTTCATGGTTGCTAAAGGGAAGCAGCTACCGTACATCTTCCTTCCCTTTTCAAATGCCTTCCCGAGCATTATGCACAATACCACGGCAACGCCATCTATCTGGCACTGCCGTGGTATTTCTTCTGATGGGTTCTTCTCTTTTGGGAGGAAGATCCCTGGATCCCTGCTACTAGATGTAGAGGCTTACGATGGTCTCATAGAGTTCCTGCTTGCCGCTGGTGGATGCAGGCTCGCCCTTGGTCTTCGCATACTCGACAACCTGCTCGAGGGTGAGTTTGCCCTCCTCGAACTCCTTGCCTATGCCGCTGTCATAGGAGCTGTAACGCTCTTTGACCATTGCGGGGATGGGAGAGTTGGTGAGGATGTCGGCAGCAACCTCGAGAGCCCTTGCCATCACGTCCATAGCGGAAACATGGGCGATGATGATGTCCTCCAGGTCGGTGGAGTTGCGACGGGTCTTGGCATCGAAGTTGGTTCCTCCTACGAGTCCGCCGCCCTTGACGATGACCATCATGGCCTGGACAAGCTCATAGATGTCGATGGGGAACTGGTCGGTATCCCAACCGTTCTGGTAGTCTCCGCGGTTTGCGTCGATGGAACCGAGCATACCTGCGTCAACTGCGCACTGGAGCTCATGCTCGAAGGTGTGGCCTGCGAGGGTAGCGTGGTTGACCTCGATGTTGACCTTGAAGTCCTTGTCAAGACCGTGGGCCTTGAGGAATCCGATGACGGTCTCGGTGTCCACGTCGTACTGGTGCTTGGTAGGCTCCATGGGTTTGGGCTCGATGAGGAAAGTGCCCTTGAAGCCCTTTGCCCTTGCGTAGTCGCGGGCCATGGTGAGCATGGTAGCCATGTGCTCCTTCTCCCTCTTCATGTCGGTGTTAAGCAGGGACATGTAGCCCTCGCGACCGCCCCAGAACACGTAGCAGTCACCGCCGAGTTCGATGGTGGCGTCGATGGCGTTCTTGATCTGGACCATTGCACGTGCAGCGACATCGAAATCAGGGTTGGTGGAAGCGCCGTTCATGTAACGCTTGTGGCCGAACACGTTAGCCGTTCCCCAGAGGAGCTTGATGCCGGTAGCGGCCATCTTCTCTTTTGCATAGGCCGTTATCGCCTTCATGTTAGCCTCATACTCAGCAATGGTGGGAGCCTCATCGACGAGGTCGATGTCATGGAAGCAGAAGTACTCGATGCCGAGTTTCTGCATGATCTCGAAACCGGCGTCCATCTTGTCCTTTGCCTTCTGGAGGGGATCCTTGGCAACATTCCAAGGGAAAGACTTGGTACCGCCACCGAACTGGTCGCCGCCTTCAGCGCACAGTGTGTGCCACCATGCCATTGCGAACTTGAACCAGTCCTTCATCTTCTTTCCGCAGACTACCTTTTCAGGCTGATAGTAGTGGAAAGCCAGGGGGTTCTTGGACTCCTTACCCTCGAAAGGGATCTTGGAGATTTGAGGAAAGTACTCTTTCTGAGCCATAAATACTACTTGATTTTGAGTTATTTGTAATGTAATGATCAGTCTATTTAGCTATGCGCCGAGTGCCTCTTTCCAACGTCCGTAGGCCTCCTCGAGAGGTTCCTTCCAGCTCTCCTCGGGCTGGACCTCACCGATCTTGCTGAGGGAGGAGAAAGCCTCCGCGGGGCTGCTGTAGAATCCTGCTCCAAGGGCTCCGCCCCTGGCTGCGCCAAGGGCACCGTCGGTATCGAGAAGCTCGATCCTGGAGGAAGTGAGCGTTGCGAGGGTGGAACGGAAGATGGGGCTGAGGAACAGGTTGGCGTTACCTGCCTTGATGACGCCGGGATCCAGGCCGAGGTCCTTCATGATGTCGATTCCGTATCTGAAGGAGAATGCTATGCCCTCATGGGTGGCCCTCACGATGTGGGCCTGGGAATGGCGCACGAGGTCAAGGCCCATGAGCCGGGCGCCCACGTTCTTGTTGCACATCACCCTCTCGGCACCGTTTCCGAAAGGAATGACACACAGTCCGTCGCTTCCCACCGGGGCGGTAGCCCCGAGGACGTTCATGTCCGGGTAGGAAAGCTGAGGGGTGATATTGCGGTGCACCCAGGAGTTCATGATCCCGGTACCGTTGATGCAAAGGAGTATCCCGAGACGGGGATCGGACTGGGTGTTGTTCACATGCAGGAAGGTGTTGACTCTGGAATAGGTGTCGGCCTTGGGGACATCGACTACTCCGTACACGACCCCGCTGGTTCCGCCCGTGGCTGCGATTTCACCGGGAGAGAGGACGTTCAGAGAGAAAGCATTGTTCGGCTGGTCACCGCAGCGGTAGGAGATCGGGGTACCGGTGGGGATGCCGAACTCAAGCTCGATGGCGGGAGTGGTCCTTCCCACTATTCCGAGAGAAGGGACGATATCAGGGACGAGGGAGGTGGGGATGCCGAAGTAGTCAAGAACGCAGGATGCTGTCTTGCCCTCCTTGAAATCCCACAGTATAGCCTCGGAAAGGCCGGTGGCCGTCGTAGCAACCTCACCCGAGAACTTGTATGCCACATAGTCACCCGGAAGCATGAACTTCCAGACCTTGGAGAAGAGTTCGGGCTCGTTGCGCTTGACCCATGCGAGTTTGGAAGCCGTGAAGTTGCCGGGAGAGTTGAGAAGATGCTCAAGGCAGAAATCCTTTCCGAGAGCCTCGAGGGCCTCCTCGCCAAGGCCTACGGCCCTGGAGTCACACCAGATGATAGCGTCACGAAGTGGGTTCACATTCCCGTCCACCGCCACCAGGCCGTGCATCTGGTAGGAGATGCCGATGGAGACGACCTTCCTCAGGTCACAGGTAGTGCCTATCTGCTTTATTCCCTCGGAGATGTAGTGCCACCACTGCTCGGGGGCCTGCTCCGCGAACCCCTTCTCGGGGGCGGAAATTCTCATCTCGACTTTGGGGTTGGTTGCGGAAGCCGCACATGTACCCTTTTCAATGTTAAGCAGGGATACCTTGATGGAGGAGGAACCTACGTCAATTCCTAGGGAATACATACTCTTTTATGACTTTTAGTGTGTGTGATTATGTAATGTGTCTATCTATTTTGCTGCAATATATGTGCCCGATGAATCAGAAAAACGCTCCTTTTGCGGGGGAAAGGTCCTCTTCTACGAAGAGGCCTGGGTCATTTTGTCAGCCTTGCCGGGCAAACGAGACCCGGTGCGTCAGGGACGCTTCGATACTTCTTCAAAGAGCATAATCATTATGCAAATGTACCACATCCCCCTCAAGTTCCCTTCACCTATCGGTTCAAAGTATTATATGATTTGATTCAGACTTTAAATTTTCGTTCATTTTTGTTTCAAGATTGAAACATTGCTTATGTTTTCTTGCTAAAATATCCCTTTTCGGGATACAAAATCAAAAAGAGCGCAGGTCCCTACATCCCCCTACCCAACTCCCTTTCCTTTCATCCGTCACCCGAAAGAATAACGTTCCTCCTGGCATCTTCATCCAAAAGAATTCCTAAATTCGCCCTTGGAGAGTTCGTCGTCGAAAGCTCATTCCCGGAAATTCCCCCGCATAACGGAAGGTTTCCAAGCGGCTTGAAGAGGCGCCCCCCAAGTAAACCGATGATAACTTGCAGTATGCAAAGCAAAGCCAAACACCCCATCCTCCTTCTTCTTTCATCAGTTCTTCTTTTTGCCGCACTCCTACCCATGTACGGGCAGGAAGCCCCGGTGTCCCTTCGCACAAGGGGCTCCGCCCTGCAGCTTGTCCTCGGGGATGAACCTTTCATCATCCTTGGCGGTGAACTGGCCAACTCCTCGGCTTCGTCCGCCCAGTATATGAGGGAAAGGGACACGTGGAGGACCCTTCGGGAGAACGGCCTCAACACCGTCCTGGCTCCGGTCTACTGGGAACTAATCGAAAGGGAGGAGGGGAAGTACGATTTCAGCAGCGTCGATTCTCTTCTCGCAGGGGCGAGGGGTGAGGACCTGCACCTCGTGCTTCTATGGTTCGGTACCTGGAAGAACAGCATGTCCTGCTACGTCCCGCACTGGATGAAAAAGAGGTTCTCCTCAGATTACATCCTGGCCCGTGACGCCGAAGGCACTCCCCAGGAAATCCTTTCTGCCCTAGACAACAAGGCCCTGGACTCTGACAGGAAGGCCTTCTCGGCGCTCGTGGACCATCTGAGGGAAGTTGACGGGGAGAAAGGCACCGTTCTCATGGTCCAGGTGGAGAATGAAATCGGCATGATTCCCTCAGCAAGGGAACACGGCAAGGCGGCAGACAGGCTCTGGAGGAAATCAGGCGGGAAAGACGGCGACCCATACGCAGAGGAAAGGTTCCAGGCATCCCTGTATGCAAAGTACGCAGAGGAGGTGGCCAGGGCCGGGAAGGAGCGCTACGACATCC
>CAJOLJ010000089.1 GCA_905235445.1 uncultured Bacteroidales bacterium | reverse complement strand
CCTGGACATTGACATCGTCAAAAGACGTTACATGAACTACAAAGAGATGCTCAGGTGGGTCGCGTCTTACTCGGAAACACATTTTGAGGGCAAAACAAAGGTGGCATATTCTACGCCATCCAAGCACCAGAGGTTGATTTTTGACTTGTTGAATATACCTTACTGCTATAAGGGGAAGATGCTGTAACGACAAGAAGGATGCACCCACGACAAAGTCGTCAACACAGGCAAGATAAGCCACCGGCAAAGGTCGAAGCTACCGGTCCTGCCTCCTAAGGCGTGACCTAGCTACAAACAACCCGACAATTTGGGCTGGAAAGCATGGAAAAGACCGGGGACAAGGTACAAGAACTGCGTACCCGGATACCTAACTGGTGGAGAGATGATGCAGTCAGAACTCACGCAAACTCCAGTAAAGGACCCTGGCGGAATGCAAAGGCCGAAGCGATGAGCAAAGCCCTAAACAACGGATGGTTCATACAAGAAGGGTACGCAATGTTCTACGATGAGTACCTAGCCTTACAACACCAATGATTTACGAAACCGCCGGATGCCGAACGGCACGTCCTATGGTGTGAGAGGGGTTGGGAGGCGGACGCGCCGCCTCCACCTCTACTCGATTGTAGACCGCCGGTGGGTGCTCGCTCACATCCGGTGGGCCAGCGAAAAAGCACCGAGGGCCGAAGGCCCGGGATTCCGTTCCGCTTAAGCTTCCTCACCAAGGGATGCCGGAGCGAAGCGACGGAAGCCCGGAAGCGGAGGGGAATTAATTCTTTCTGTTAATCAGGCTGACAACAACCTTGACCATTGTGTCCATCTCCTCCGTATGGCTTTCTGCAATCATCAGCGTAAGTGCCACAAGAGATGCGTCAGAAATGCGTTTTGTCCCATTGGGCCGATACAGGATGCCATTGTTTTGCATAAACCACAGGAACAACGTAGCTGCAATGCGTTTGTTCCCATCTACGAATGAGTGATTCTTGACCACCAGATAAAGCAACATAGCAGCCTTTTCTTCTATGCTGGGATAAAGATCCTTTCCATCCCAGGTCTGGTAAATCTGCCCGATGCTACTATGAAATGAGGCGTCTTTCTCTACACCGAACAGGTCACTGCCGCCGAATTTATTCTTAAGGCTCCTGATAGCCTCCATTGCGTTCTCATAGGTGGCATGGAAGCGTTCAGGAGCCGTTGTGTCAGCTATTTGGAGGCTCTGGTAGTCGTACGCATCCAGTGTATCCAGGGCATAGGTATAATCACGTATTACATCAAAGAGGTCCGTTACCTGGTCGGAAGACAGGAGCAGCTCTTTGTTGAATACATTCTCCAATAAACCCATAGCGCGCTTGAGGTCTTCATACTTCTGTTCGGAAACAACGTTGCGGTTAACAACATAGCCATGACGCATGTACTCCTTTAAAATGGAAGAAGACCACTTTCTGAAAGAAGTAGCTCTTATGGAATTGACGCGGTATCCAACTGAGATGATAGCATCCAGATTGTAATACTTAGTGTTGTATATCTTGTGGTCTTGAGCAGTATGTGCAAAAATTGCACAAACTGAATTTTCTTCTAATTCTCCAGTAATGAAAACATTCTTCAGATGCCTTGTTATTACAGAACGATCAACTTGAAACAAAGCTGCAATTGCCTTCTGTGTAGCCCAGATGGTTTCGTGCTTTGAGTCCACTATGGCCTCCATTGAGACCAGTCCGTCCTCGGACTGATATATTACTATGTCGTTCCTTTCTTCCATAGCCACAAAGGTATGGCGCATTCTTTTCTTTTGCAAGGCCCAAGCATTGAGAGACAATAAATTTGGTTTATAACATAAACTTGTTTTATAATTGCATCGCTGTTAAGGCAGACTGTGCAGCTGAACTTGGCCGCACAAACGACCAGCGAGCCTAAGAGTCGGCCCGCTTGATGACGATGAAGTCGTCCTCTCCGGGAATGAGAACAAAGCCACCCCACGATCCGTGGATCTGATCTATGCTGTCGATGAATTCCACGACACCTTCCCGGCCCACATAGGAGTGGTCGTAGGGATCGTCCAATTTAGTGATCCTGATGGTGTCGCCAACATTTTGAGGACAAAACAAAAGCGGCATATTCTACGCCATCCAAGCACCAGAGGTTGATATTTGACTTGTTGAATTTACCATACTACTATAAGGGGAAGATGCTGTAACGACAAGAAGGATGCACCCACGACAAAGTCGTCAACACAGGCAAGATAAGGCACCAGAAAAGGTCGATACGGCCGGTCCTGCCTCCTAAGGCGGGACCTAGCTACAAACGGCCCGACAATTTGGGTTATTACATTGATTATTCCGACAATGAGTACTGAAAGAGCCTTCTACCTGTATTTTTTGACCCTGTCATCGGATATGACACCATTCCAGCCAAGGCCGAAAGCGAAGTCATAGACGTTCCCCTCGGAGTCCTTGTAGCATTCCATGTCCCTGGGGACATCCTCATTCTGAAGTTCCACTGTCTTCATTCCGGAAGGCATCTGCATGGGAAGAAGACCGGACGGCTCGGCCTTGCCGCTTACCATATCCAGGACGGCCTGGTCCTGTACCCCGAGGGTGAGAAGAAGGGCGTCGCAGTAGGGTTCCACCTCGGCAAGGACTACGGGACGGGTGGCTGCGAGAACCAGCACCACAGGCTTTTCTCCCATGGCCTTCCTCGTATCCCTCACGACCTTCACCTCGTCGGCATTGCTGGAGGAGACCTTACGGCCCCTGTAGGAGCGGTTGGTGAAATTCTCGAGAGGATCACCTCCCGCTATGCTGACGTCCCTGGCGTCCACTGCCGTATACTCTCCCCACTGGAGGCTGATGGGAACATAGCCGTTACCCTGGGTGGGGACTGTCGTAACTTTCCCGTCTTTACGCTCCGTCCTTGAAGAATAGCCATTGCCGGTCTTGGGGGCCTGGATCATGACAAGCGCGAAGTCAGACTCACAGGGGTCCTCCACCACTGTGTAGTATTTCTTCACTAGGTCAAGGCTGACGGGATAATCCCACTTGTCCTCTCCCTGCATGCTCATGCCCCAGAAATCAAGTGTCGGGGCATAGTGGCGCTTGGGGATGTACACTTTCAGTTTGCCCTGACCATTGTCCTGGGAAGCACTGATGGGAAGGACAGAATTGGAGCGGTTCTTCAGCATCACTATGGAGCGAAGCTGGGCTTCGTAGCCCTCTTTCATGAAATCCGCATTCCCTACGATGGCACCCGACCGCTCGGGGTCAAGATAAGGGTTCTCGAAAAGTCCTGTACGGAAAGAGTTCATCAGCAGTCTCTTTGCTGAGGCGCGGAACCTCTTCTGGGCACTTTCCTCGCCGAAGTCCTCAACCCACATTCGGTAAGCCTCGAGAACGGGGCCCTTGTCATTGTTCCCGCCGAACTGGTCCACCCCGGCTTTGAGTATCTGATAGTGGCGCTGGGCCACGGAGAGTTTCTCGACTCCCCAGGGCTTTCCGTCGAAGGCGCCGACGGCGTTGTTGTCCCCGGTTCCGGTTATTGCCCAGTCGGTGCAGACTACCCCGTCAAAGGAGGCAACCCCGCGAAGCTGCTTTTCTATCATCCATTCGCTGTAGCTTCCGCCAACGTTCTTGCCGCTGGGATCCTGATTGAAAAGGATGCTGTAGATAGGCATGACCGCTGAGGCCGAGAGTGTCCCGTCCTCCAGGTTGAAGGCACCCTTGGTGAAAGGGAGCTTGTGCATCTCCCTGTTGTCGCCAGGATAGACGGCATACTTGCCGTAGTTGAAGTGGGAATCCCTTCCCCCTTCCTGGGCCCCGTAGCCGTACCAGTGCTTCACCATGGCATTGACGCTGAGATAGCCCCATGCTCCCTCTATCCTTGCGTTCCCGGGGGATGTCTGGAAGCCGTCGCAGTAGGCCCTTGCCATATCGGTAGAGAGGTTCACGTCCTCTCCGAAGGTCCCCGAGAAACGGTTCCACCGTGGATCAGTGGCAATGTCCACCTGAGGGGAGAGAGCCGTTGCGATACCGAGAGCCCGGTATTCCTTGGATGCAATCTCGCCGAACCTCTTCACAAGTGCGGGGTCGAATGTCGCCGCAAGTCCGAGGGAAGTGGGCCAGAGGGATATCTTCCCGCCGCTGCCCAGGTTGAATTCGGCCGTGGCGTCAGTCTCATTGCGTGGATCGGAACTGGTATTGGAAGGAACGCCGTGCCCCAGGCCCTCGACAAAAGCCTGCATGTTGTTGTTCCACTTGGCCGCAACTTCGGGGCTCTCGACTGAAGTGATGAGAACGGCACGGAGGTTGTCCTCGGAGAGGAACTTCTTCTGCTGGTCACTAAGGTCCGAAGCGGCTGCCCCGCTTTCGTCGTAAGGCTTCCCGCCGTAGGTGGGAGAGCTGCCAAAACCGTTCATTGAAGCGGAAGGGATGCTCTGATGGGCACTGTAGAGCATCAGGCCCGCAATCTCCTCAATCGACAGCTTGGAAGCGAGGTCCTCGGCCCTGGTGTCAAGAGGCAATCTCCAGTCCTCGTAAGAGTCCAGTTCCCCGTCCCTGTCCAGGTCCTTGAAGGCGTGTCCACCGTCCATGATGATCCCTACCCCGGAGGCGGGACTGTAACCGAGAGTGGGTCCCCCTTTCTGGATTACGAGGGAATAGAGCCCATGGTCCTCGGTTCTGACCTTGGGTGTACAGGAAGTGAAGGATAGCACCAGCAAGACAAGCAGGACACCCGCCGCAAAGTGAAGGGAACCGGTCGCTTTAAGGATAACTTTCATGGTTGTAGAATAGTGTATTGTTTATCGGTAAGGGCAAAGGTACGTTTTCCACTTCACAATACTGCCTTCCCGAAGGGAAAACAACAAGGTTCGCCCAAAAGTCGTTCTTCCCCGATTACACATTTTCGGTTTTATCCCCTCATGGTGCAAGGATTCCGGAAGGATTGCATTATTATTGCAGGACGAATCAAAAAACGGCATCATGGCAACAAGACATATTGGCGCATCACTCTTCCTGACACTTCCGGCCCTCGCATTTTCGGGCATGCTCCTCCTAAGTTCCTGCGGGAAGGAAAATCCGGGCCTTTCCCTCGGGGAAGAGCAATTCCTGCATCCATACAACCAGACGTCGGCCATCTCCACGAAACAGGGAGAGGTTCTATCCTATGGGAACGCCTTCGCCCTGGACCTTACCCGAAGCATTCACACCGACAACCCCTCCGACAGTTACATCCTCTCCCCCCTCGGAGTGGAGATGGTCCTGGGGATGATCTACAATGGCGCCGGCGGGGACACCTTCTCCCAGATAGTGAAAGCCATGGGCTACGAGGGAGTGGACCGAGGACAGATCAACGAACTGTACAACATCCTGCTGGGGGAACTGCCGTCTTCGGACCCCAAGACCACTGTTGAAATCGCCAATGCCATTCTTGTGAGGGACGGCCTGACACTGCGTGAGGATTACTTCTCCACCGTAAGCAATTACTACGAGGCTTTCGTGAAGAGCGCCCCTATGGACCTCTCCACTGTTAAGGAAGTAAATGAGTGGTGCTCCGACAAGACTCACGGGATGATTCCCGAGGTGCTCGACAAACTGGACCAAAACACTGTCAGCATCCTTATGAATGCACTGTATTTCAAGGGGGAATGGACTTCTCAGTTCGACGAGTCCAAGACACGGGACGAGAAGTTCACCGCCTCTTCGGGCAAGAAGGTTACGGTTCCCATGATGCACATGTCCCTCACCACAACCCTTTACTACGAGAACGAGAACTTCCAGAAAGTCTGCCTCAATTACGGGAACGGGGATTACAGCATCCTCCTGTTCCTTCCCAGGGAAAAGAGCGATATCGGAAGCCTTCTGAGGGTCATTTCCCCGGAAAGCCTCTCACACTCTTCCATCTCCGGGAATGCGTTCACAGTGGACCTCTATCTCCCGCGTTTCGAGACTGAGTCTTCGCATAAGCTCATTGAGACTCTCTCCTCCCTGGGCATAGAGGATCTATTCAGTTCCTCGAAATGTGACCTCAGCGGCATGGGCGAACAGTTCGATGACGTGTACATCGGGGAGTTCTTCCAGAAGGCCAAGATCAAAGTGAACGAGAAAGGCAGCGAGGCTGCGGCGGTAACTGTCGCAATAGGCATCAAGAACTCCGTCGGTCCAGCCCCGGACCCCATCCCCGTGACCTTCAAGGCCGACCGTCCCTTCCTCTACTCAATCATTTCCAATAACACCGGTGCCATTCTCTTCACCGGTGCATATCAGGGAGACTAGCGCTCAGACAATCACCATATCCTATATTATTGCACCCTCGCCCAGTCCCTTTACAAAGGTCCCGGCGAGGGTTCTTTTTACAGATGAAAGAAGTATCTTTGCATCAGGACACCACATCTTTTTGTTGCCATGGAACCTTTTCCCATCATATCTTCAGCCAGCTGTAATCACACAAGGACTCTTTCCGGCTTTCTTTCGGCACAGACGGTATTATGCCTTCTGTTCTGCTGTAGCCTGAGTGCAGCGGCACAGGATTGCGATCTACTGCCACTTCCGAAAAGATACAGCATCAGCTCCGACAGCACCTCTTTCACACCCCCTACGGTAAAAATGGTGGAAAGCATAGAAGGGATTCCCGAAGGGAACATCGAAGGATACTTTCTCAAGGTTTCCGAGGAGGGGATCCTTGTGGAATGCACATCCCCGGACGGGGAGAAAAATGCCTTGAAGACCCTTTCGCAACTTCTCTCAAAGGATGGACACCGCCTCCCGTTCTGCGAGATTACCGACTATCCCGCATTTCCCATACGGGGATGGCTCATGGACTGCGGCAGGACCTACATCAGCATGGATGAACTGAGGAGGGAAATCGATATCCTGTCCCGCTTCAAGATAAATGTCTTTCACTGGCACCTCACCGAGAACCAGGCTTTCCGCCTTGAAAGCAAGCTCCATCCAGAGGTGAACTCCCCTTCCAGCATGTCCCGCTGCCCGGGGAAGTTCTACACGCAGCAGGAAGCCCGCGAACTGGAAGAGTTCTGTCTTGAGAGAGGTGTCACGCTCATTCCCGAAATCGACCTTCCCGGACACAGCAAGGCTTTCGAGAGGGCTACGGGGTACAGTATGCAAAGCCCCCGGGGCAAGGCCATACTCATGGACATACTGGGAGAGGCGGCGGATCTCTTCCGGGGGCAGTATTTCCACATCGGCACCGACGAGGTCCCATTCGAGGACCGCAGCCTGGTCCCGGAGGCGGTCTCGCTTCTTCGTTCCAAGGGAAAGAAAGTGATAAGCTGGAACCCGGGGTGGAACTACGCTTCCTCCCTGGAAATCGACATGACCCAGCTTTGGAGCTACCGCGGAAAGCCCACATCCGGTGTCCCGTACGTTGACTGCCGCTTTCACTACATTAACCATTTCGATATGTTCTGGGATATGGTGGACGTACATTCCAGTACCGTCTACGGCAATGGCGAGGCACAGGAGGACGGGGCCCAGGGAGCCATAATCGCCCTGTGGAATGACCGCTACATAGATTCCGAAGAGAGGATAGTGAAAGAGAACGCCCTGTATCAAAGCGTCCTTGCCCTTGCCGACAGGCTATGGAGGGGTGGAGGGTACCAGTATTTCGACAGGAAAGGGGCACGCCTCAAAATGGACATGACGGACCCCTTGACAGCGGATTACCTGGACTTCGAGAGAAGGGTTGTCCTTCAGAAGGACAGGACCGCTCCCGACTTCCCGTTCCTTCCCCAAGGAAGCGTTGTATGGAACATAACGGATGCCCTGGACAACGGAGGGGACTTGGCCCGTGAATGGGACTGGAAGGCCCTTCCTTCCACTGAGGTCAGGGGTGCGGGCATTTATCTGCGGCACACCTGGGGTTCCCTGGTTCCGGGACTTCTGGACAGTCCCCGTGAAAACTCGACTGTGTACGCCTACACCTATGTACTGAGCGAAAAGGAGCAGGATTGCGGACTTGTTTTCCTCAGCCAGAACGCTTCGAGGTCAGAGAAGGATGTCCCCCCGCCCCAGGGGAAGTGGGACTGGAGGGACAGCTATGTAAAACTCAACGGGGAGGAGGTGTCCCCTCCCGTATGGAGCGAGGACAGGGGCAAGGCGGAAGATGAGGCCCCTATGGGAAATCTCAATTCCCCCATGACCTCTCCCTTGCCCGTGCATCTGCACGAGGGCTGGAATGAACTGGTAATCAAGCTACCCGTAGGGAAGTTCTCCACCCCTGAAACCAGGCTCGTCAAATGGGGCTTCACCTGCATCCTCACCGACAGGAGCGGGGACAATGTCCTTCCCGTCGTCTATTCCACTTTACCCCGGTAAAGCCTAAAGCAGGGCCTCTATGATCTCGTCCACGTCATCGGAGAGGTACAGGTCCAGGTTCTTGTACCTTTCCGTGCAAAGAAGTTCCTGGAGGAACTTGAACACGGGAAGGTCCTTGGTGTAGAAGTCGACGCCGAGGAACACCATGGGGCTCGAGACCCCGAGGGTCTTGTAGTGGTTCTGTTCCGCATCCTGGAAAATCTCCCTTATGGTTCCTGCGGAACCCGGTGAATAAATGATTCCTCCGTAAGGTACCGTGATGATTTTGTCCTCACGGACACTGTTGTTGAAGAGTTTCGCTATGTCGGTCGCAAAGGGGGTGGACGGCTCGTGACCGTATAGCCATGTGGGAATGCCGAGGCTACGGTACTTTTCATCCGTCCTGGGATACAGGGACCTTATCTTGAAAGCGCTTTCCAGCCAGCCTCCGTCCCGGAATGTCGGGAATTCCCCCAGTATCTCCACGGCATCGAGAAGGTCCTTCTCGTCCCGTCCCGCCATCCATGCACCCAGGTGAGTGGCCTCCATGGCCCCGGGTCCACCGCCGGATACCATGAGCTTTCCCCTCTCGGTGAGAGTCTTGCTGATGCGGGCAACCTTCAGGTAGTTTTCCTCGGTCCTGCTCATGGCATGGCCTCCCATGACGGCTATTATATTGGAGGGGTCATAATTCGAGACAAAATCCCCCAGGGCGTCGCAGATGGAAAAGTCATGGAGGGTCCTGCACAGGGCCTCCTTGATATCGGGGTCCGTCTTGCCGCCCGAGAGGTAGTCCGCATACACCCGGCCGTCATAGCACTTTTCGTAGGAAGAAGGGTCGAGGGGGTCGAAGCCTTCGTATAGAGTCTCCGGCGTATAAAGCGACGACGGGAACACGTTGTAGTTTTTCCCGAAGTCCCCGAGCACAAGGCAGTCCTTCCCGAGCCTCGGCTCCATCACGGCGGGGATACTGCACCCCAGGAAGCAGCAATCCCTGTAAGATTTACCCAGGAACTCCTCCGGGGCCTTCCCGAAGTCCACTCCCTGGAAAGCATAGCGCCTGAGGGTATCCCCTTCGGCGGAAAGTTTTGTTATATCCTCTACTTCAACGTACGGTCTTCTCTTCTTTGACATGGTTGGAATTCTCTTAGGTTCATTATGGAATGTGGTTATTTATGTCCCGCAAGAAGCCTAGTAGGTCTTCTGGTGGAAGAAGTCGAAGTCAGCATGGCTCCCCCTGTCCGAAGTGCTGAAGCAGTACAGGGCTGAGCGGTAGCCCGTGAAATAGTCCAGGGTGAACCTCATCTGGAGAGAATAATCCACCTCCTCGAAGTTCTCCCCGTCCAGGGAGTATGAGAAGTAGGCCCTGTCCGCCGGACCGTCACTCTCCTCCACGGGGGTGAAGACATAGCGGATGCGAAGATACACTGTCCCCTCAGACTCGAGGGGCTTCTCCCAGATCACTTTCTCCTCCTCCCTGAAGCCTTTGCCGTGAAGGGTGAGATAGAGTTTGGCATCATCCTTTCTCACGACGCCGATCCTTCCCTCAATGCTCTGGAAAGCGCACAGTCCAGCCTCCCCTCCCGGGGCGAGGCCGCTGGGGTCAAGGGCGGTCTCCGCTATGCTGCGGGGGCCGACAGTCCTCTGGGTCAGGGTTCCCAGGGCCTTGTCTATCGAAGGGGCTGTCCCCTGGGAATAGAGTCTCAGGAAGCCGGGTCTCTCGGAGGAGAGGGACCACCTCTGAGGTGCCTTGTGGTTCCACTGCCAGACAAGGGCCAGGGAAGTGGAATCGAACTCGTCATTGTCCCAGACATAGTCTTCCCCTGATTCAGGCAGGTTGACGGTTACTTCTTTCATGGGGACAGTGTCATCGCCCATTATAGGCCAGCCGTCCACCCAGGTCACAGGCTGTATAGTAGGAATCCTTCCGACAGCTCCATGGTCCTGGAACTGGATAGCGTACCAGTCCCCGTACCGGGTGTCGATGATGGGTCCCTGAGCCACTCCGTCACCCCTTGAATCGAAAGCTCCCTGCAGGACGACCTTGGACTCATAGGGTCCCATTATGTCGTGGCTTCTCCAGGCAGTGGCGGTACGCACCCCTCCCCGGGGCCAGTCAATCTCGATTATATAGTACCAGTCCCCAATATGGTACATGTGGGCCCCCTCGGCCCTAAGCATCCAGCCCTCTTTCGGGGAATCTATTATTACTTTATCTTCCACCCCAGCCTTGAAGGCGGAGCCATCCGGTTCCAACTCTGCGAGACGAAGCTCCCCGTTGCCGTAGATGACATATAGATGCCCGTTGTCAAAGAGCATGGAGCCGTCGTGCATCGGGCGGTCCAGCACTGTGCGCTTCCAGGGTCCCTTCTGGATGTCGGGGGTGGTGTATATGTAAGTCTTTCGCTGGTCGTTCGCTATGAAAAGGGCATAGTACAGTCCGTCATGGTAGCGGAGCGAAGTCGCCCACTGGCCCTTGCCGTAGGCATTCCTGCCATTATTCATATTGTAGATGTCATCATCTTCCAGGAGGTCATACACATAGTTCACGATTCTCCAGTGCACGAGGTCCCTCGAGTGCATGATCGGGGCCCCGGGACAGTAGTACATCGTAGTGCTCACCATATAGTAGTCCTCCCCGACCCGGATTATGTCACTATCCGGGATATCCGTATAAGTGAGGGGATTGACTGCCGTGAAGGAAGAAGGAGAGGCTCCCTGCCGGCAGGAGGGGAGAAGAAAGAGAAGAGAAAGCGCAAAAACGAGGGAAACCTGCCTTTTGGCAATGATGGCGGCAAGGGGGCTGAGCGGCGTTTGCTTTGTCATAATTAGGTACGGTGGATAGAATGATACATACTGAAAGACAAATTTACAAAATGCCATTTCAATAACAATCTCTCCCCAGGGCAGGCGGTGGTGATTTTTGTCCACCACAGGGGGTAATTTCCACTGGAATAACGTTTTCGCATTCAGATCCAAATCAAAAAGAATGCACTTGCATTGATATTCGGATTTTCTTTGCTAGTTTTGCAAATTGGTTCGAAACAGTGACTATTTGAACCCATCAATACAATCATTTTTATGAATCTTTTAGAAGAACGCCTTGCAAAATACGACCTCCCTCAGAAAATGATGGACTTGGATCTGTATCCTTACTTCAGGGAGATTGACGGCAAACAGGGCACGGAAGTGCTGATGGGAGGACATAAGGTCCTCATGTTCGGGTCGAACGCCTACACAGGGCTCACCGGGGATGACCGGGTTATCGAAGCCGGTGTGAAGGCCATGCGCAAGTACGGGTCAGGCTGCGCAGGCTCGCGATTCCTGAACGGCACCCTGGACATCCATGTCCAACTTGAAAAGGAACTAGCCGCTTTCGTCGGCAAGGAGGAGGCAATCTGCCTGTCTACCGGTTTTACATCCAACTCCGGTGTCATACCCGCACTTCTCACCCAGCACGACTTCATCATATGTGACGACAGGGACCATGCATCCATAGTGGACGGCAGGCGCCTTTCCTTCGCCAAGGCCATCAAGTACAAGCATAATGACATGCAGGCCCTTGACAAGATACTGAAGAACTGCCCCCACAATGCAGTGAAAATGATAGTGGTGGACGGAGTCTTCTCGATGGAGGGCGACCTTGCCAAGCTCCCCGAGATCGTGGAGATGAAGCACAAATATCCCAATGTGGTCATAATGGTGGACGAGGCCCACGGACTGGGTGTGTTCGGACGTCAGGGAAGAGGTGTATGCGACCACTTCGGACTTACCGAGGACATCGACATCATAATGGGTACTTTCTCGAAGTCCCTGGCCTCCATCGGAGGGTTCGTGGCAAGCAACCACATCATAATGAACTATCTCCGTCACCAGGCCCGCACCTATATCTTCAGTGCTTCCATGACTCCCGCCTCCACGGCCAGCGCCCTCGAGGCCCTGCACATTATCCAGGAGGACCCGACCATCATCGAGAATCTCTGGGACGTCACAAACTATGCATTGGAGGAATTCAAGAAGGCAGGCTTCGAGATCGGGGAAACCGAAAGCCCGATTATCCCCCTCTACGTAAGGGACCTCGACAAGACATTCGCCGTCACCATGAAGGCCTTCAAGGAAGGAATCTTCATCAACCCCGTGATCCCTCCGGCTTGTGCCCCGCAGGATACCCTCGTGCGTTTCGCACTCATGGCGACCCACACCAAGGAGCAGGTGGACAGGGCCATCGTCGGACTCGTAAAAGTCTTCAAGGAGGAAGGAGTCCTCTAGCAAGACTGTTTTTGGATTTGAAAGAAGGCAGGGACCCTACATGGAATCCCTGCCTTCTGCATTTGTACACCTGGCACATTCTGAACCGGAACTCAGCACTGACCCATATAGACAAGTGGGAAGTCGCTGAAGAAACGCCATTTTACGAATAAAGCATTTGAGGATGGCCCTTCAGGGACCATCCTCTTTCTTTTGGAATGTCTGTTCCAATGATGGGGATTACACCTCGATCGGCTTGTACTTGGGGACAAGGCTCTTCATGATCGCCCATGCGATGAGATAAGCCACACCGCAGAAGCAGAATACGATGAAGTAACCTGCGGGTTTTCCCTCGAATCCCAGGAAATGGAATGCGCTTCCGGCATTCTCGGCATAAGTGAAGAGGTTTCCTGCGACCTTCTGGATGATCATGGAACCTATACCTCCAGCCATGGCACCGATACCCGTGATGGTAGCGATGGTGGACTTGGGGAACATGTCACCGATGGTGGAGAACAGGTTGGCGCTCCAGGCCTGATGTCCGGCACCTGCAAGGCCGATGAGTATCGCAGGCCACCAGGGTGAGTTGAAATGGACTCCGAGAGGCTGGGCGAAGAGAGCAGCGATGGGGAAGAATGCAAAGATGAGCATTGCCAGCATACGTCCCGAGTAAGGATGCATTCCCTTCTTGTCCACGAATATCCTGGGCAGGTATCCGCCGAATATGGATATCACGGTCACTATCGCATACAGAGTGAAAATGAGTCCCTGTCCGAGGGCGGACGTTGCGGGAGCTCCGAACTGGTTGCTGAAATACGAAGGAGCCCAGAACAGGAAGAACCACCAGACTCCGTCAGTGAAGAACTTGCCGGCGATGAAGGACCAGGTCTGCTTGTACTTGAAGCACTGGATCATGGGTATGGCCTTCTGTTCAGCAACGGCTGCCTTCTCGGCTGCCTCTGCGGCGTCATCCTGATGGATGTACTCAAGTTCGGCCTCATTCACGTGCTTGCTCTTCTCCGGCTTGTCATACATGAAAGCCCAGAAGAACATCCAGATGAAGCCCAGTCCACCGATGATGATGAATGCCCATTCCCATCCGAGGGTCTTGGCAAGCGGCGGGATGCAGAGGGGAGCAGCGAGAGCGCCCACGGATGCACCTGCATTGAAGATGGAAGTGGCGAAGGCCCTGTCCTTTTTGGGGAAATATTCAGCTGTGACCTTGATTGCAGCGGGGAAGTTACCGGATTCACCGAGGGCGAGAATTCCCCGGCACAGCAGGAACAGGTACACCGAGGTAGTGGATACAGCCAGGGCGATGTCGCTTCCGGCCTGTACAGCCCTCATAGCCGCCACGGAGTCGACCCCGTTTACGAGGTGGGCGGTTGCCCAGCCGCAAGCGGCATGGAGGCAGGCACCGGCAGACCACACCCCGATGGAGATGAGGTAACCCTTCTTGGTTCCCATCCAGTCCACGAACTTGCCGGCGAACAGACAAGCTATTGCGTAGAAAATGGAGAAGAAAGAGGTGATCGTACCGTAATTGGCGTCGGTCCAATGGAACTCCGGCTTGATGAACTCCTCATAGGTGAGGGAAAGCACCTGACGGTCGAGATAGTTGACGGTGGTCGCCACGAATAGCAGCGAGCACAGCCACCACCTCCAATTGGTCATAAGTTTCTGTTGAGTCGTTGACATTTGAAAGTGTGTGTATGTACTTTGAATAAATATGCACTACTTCTTGAGTGACGCAATTATGTCGAGGACATCCCTGCATAGGGCCGAAATCTTTCCCCAGTCCCCTGCGGCAATGACATCCTTGGGGAATAGTTTGGAACTCATTCCGACACAGGTGACCCCGGCCTTGAACCATTCCTCCAGATTCTCTTTGGTAGGTTTTACGCCTCCCGTCACCATTATCTGGCTCCATGGCATCGGAGCACGAAGGTCCTTTACGAAAGCAGGTCCGAGGACATCACCGGGGAACACCTTGCAGATGTCGCAGCCCAGTTCCTGGGCGGCACCGATCTCGCTCACCGAGCCGCAGCCCGGGCAGTAAGGGATGAGACGGCGGTTGCAGATAGGGGCGATGGCGGGATTGAAAAGTGGTCCCACCACGAAGTTGGCGCCCAGCTGGATGTACATGGCTGCAGTTGCCGGGTCGACCACGCTTCCTATTCCCACTATCATCCCGGGAAGGTTCCCGTTGGCGTACTTCACAAGTTCGCCGAAGACTTCCTGTGCGAAGTCTCCCCTGTTGGTGAACTCAAATGCCCTCACCCCACCTTCATAGCAGGCCCTGAGGATGTTCTTCGCTATCTCAATGTCCGGATGGTAGAAAACAGGGACCATGCCGGTCTCCTTCATTGTGGAGATAACCTGGAGCTTAGTGTATTTTGCCATATGTGCAGTTATTCTTTTGGTTTCTTATCTGGATACTCTTCCGCTTCCGTCACCTCCCATGAGGTTCTCGACCTCGGAGACGGTCACCTGGTTGAAGTCTCCGAAGATGGTGTGCTTGAGACAGGACGCGGCCACGGCGAAGTCAAGCGCCTTCTGGTCATTGCCCTTGTAGGTGAGAAGACCGTAGATGAGCCCTCCCATGAATGAGTCACCGCCTCCGACCCTGTCCACGATGTGGGTGATGTCATAGCGACGGGACTGGAAAAGTTCCTTGCCGTCCCAGAGGACTCCGCCCCAGGTGTTGTGGTTGGCATTGATGGAACCTCGAAGGGTGATGATGACCTTCTTGGCCCTCGGGAAACGGGCGCAGAGCTGCTGCGCCACGCTCTGGAAACGCTTCTGGTCAATCTGGCCGGCGGTAGCGGTCACGTCGAACCCTTCGGGCT
>CAJOLJ010000088.1 GCA_905235445.1 uncultured Bacteroidales bacterium | reverse complement strand
GGGAAGGCAGGGGCAAGGCCGGATTACGCGGTCACCGTATACACTCAGATTCTCAAGAAACTCTACCCGGACATCCCCGTTGTCATCGGGGGCATCGAGGCCTCCCTGCGAAGAGTAACCCACTATGACTGGTGGCAGGACAAGCTGCTTCCGTCGGTACTGGTTTCCAGCGGGGCCAACTACCTGTGCTACGGGATGGGCGAGAGACCGATGCTGGAGATAACTCGTGCGATAGAGGCCGGACGAAACCGTCACCAGATGCTGTCCATCCCCCAGATGGCATTCTTCCTCAAAGGGAAGTCCAAGGCCAAGGATGCCCTCATCCTCCACTCCTACGAGGAGTGCTGCGCTGACAAAAAGGCATTTGCTCAGAACTTCCACCTGATAGAGACCCATGCCAACATGATGCATCCCTCCACCATCATAGAGCCGGTCCAGGATGGATACATACAGATAAATCCCCCCTATCCTCCGGCTACGCAGGAGGAGATGGACTCCTTCTGGGATGTCCCCTATACCAAGCTTCCCCATCCCCGCTACAAGGGGAAGAGGATCCCTGCGTATGACATGATAAAGTTCTCCATCATAACCCACAGGGGATGTTTCGGAGGATGTAATTTCTGCACCATTGCGGCCCACCAGGGGAAGTTCATACAGTCCCGAAGCGAGCAGTCCATCCTCCGGGAAGTTGCAGCACTCCCTTCCCTCCCGTCATTTGCCGGGAACATTTCCGACCTGGGGGCCCCTACTGCCAATATGTACGGGATGAAGGGCAAGAACCCCGAACTCTGTGACAAGTGCAGGCGCAAGTCCTGCCTCTTCCCGGGACCCTGTCCCAACATGGACCGAAGTCACCGGAGGCTCCTTGACCTCTATCATAAGGTTGCCCAGGTCAAGGGCATACGCCATGCCTACATCGGAAGCGGCATCCGCTATGACCTGTTCCTGAGCGAGGACGGCTATGTGGACGACACTTCGAAGCCCTATCTTCGGGAACTCATCCTGGACCACACTTCCGGCAGGATGAAGGTGGCCCCCGAGCATACTGAGGACAATGTCCTGTACTATATCGCGAAGCCTTCCTTCCGCCTGTTCGAGAGGCTCAGAGAGGAGTTTGACAAGATAAACAAGGAGGAGGGACGCCACAGCGAGCTGGTGCCGTATTTCATATCATCCCACCCGGGATGCCGTATGTCGGACATGGAAAAGCTCTCGAAAAGACCCGCCCTGAAGGGCCTTTACATGGACCAGGTACAGGATTTCACGCCGACCCCGATGACCACCTCATCGGTAATGTTCTACACAGGCCTTGACCCCCGGACCATGAAACCGGTCTTCGTGGAAAGGGACCTCGAGAAGAAGAAAAAGCAGAAATCCTTCTTTTTCAAGAAATAACCGCCATGACAGTTCTTCCGGGTGTGAGATTTTCCTGCCAGTGAAGGGACTATGGCACATCACTTGTGAAAGAAGGGGAGACTTGATTTCTTACTTAATTGGATATGAAGACAAACACTATACTTTCCTACATCGGAACCCTGCTCCTTGCAGCAGTGCTTTCATGCGGACCCACCTTCGCTCAGGGTACCGCCAAGAAATCCACCAAGGAGTCCGAGAACTTCAAGCTCGGACAGTGGGTGGAAATCAACAATGCCATCCTCAAGGAACTGAACCGCTCCTATGTCGATTCCCTTCCCGTCGGGAGGATGCAGAGGGCGGGGATTGATGCCACTCTCGAAGCGCTCGATCCCTACACCGTCTATATCCCCGAGGAAGAGAACGAGGATATGGAGATGATGATAAACAAGACCTACGGCGGAATCGGGGCAATCATCTACAAGCCGGACAAGAACGGCAATGTCATAATAAATGAGCCCTATGCGAACTCCCCGGCTGTGAAGGCGGGCCTTCAGAGCGGCGATGAAATAGAGGAGATTGACGGAGTGTCCACCCACGGGCTGGATGCCTCAGAGAGCAGCAACCGCATGAAAGGAAAGCCCGGCACCGTTGCCCATTTCAAGGTGAAGAAAGTCCGTAGCGGCGAAGTGGTGAACATCGACGTCACCAGGGAGAGGATCCATCTTCCCGACGTGGAGTACTACGGCATGCTCAATGACACCACTGGCTACATCCTCCAGACCGGGTTCACCGAGGGCGTGAGCGATAGCGTGAAAAACGCTTTCCTGAACCTCAAGGCGAGGGGCATGAAGAAACTTGTCCTTGACCTCAGGGGCAATGGCGGCGGCCTGATGTCGGAGGCCATAAACATAGTGTCCTTCTTCGTCCCCAAGGGTTCACTTGTCGTATCCCAGAAGGGCAAGACTCCCGGCCTGGACATGCAGTACCACACCACCAGGGAGCCCCTCGATACATCCATGCCCATGATTGTCCTGGTGGACGGTGGGAGCGCATCTTCCTCCGAAATCGTGACCGGGGCCCTTCAGGACCTTGACAGGGCAACCGTCATGGGAAGGCGCACCTACGGAAAGGGTCTGGTCCAGTCCATAAGGCCGCTTCCTTACAACGGTCAGATGAAAGTCACCATCGCCAAGTACTACACCCCCTCGGGGCGCTGTGTCCAGGCAATCGACTATGCCAGGAGAAACGAGGACGGTTCCGTCTTGCATATCCCGGATTCCCTCACAAAGGAGTTCAATACACTGCACGGGAGGACGGTTCGTGACGGAGGCGGAATCACCCCGGACGAGGATATCCCCGGTCCCACGTACAGCCGTCTTGTGTACTCGCTTGTCATGAACGGCATCATAGACCACTATGCCCTCGATTATGTCTCCCGCCATGAGAGCATTCCCGCGGTGGAGGACTTCCACTTCGATGAGTTCGATGATTTCGTGAGGTTCGCCTCCACCCAGGAGTTCGACTACCGTTCCGGTGCCAAGGCCCTTTTCGACCAGATGAAATCCGAACTTCGCAAGGACGGGCTCGAGGACAGCATGAAAGAGGAGCTCTCCGCCCTCGAGAAAGCCATCCAGATGGATAAGGAGACATTCCTCCGTATCAAGAAAGACGAGATCATCCCCTGGATCGAAGAGGAAATAGCGGTCCGCTACTACTATCAGGCGGCAGGAGTCAAGGTGAGGCTCCGTTACGATAAGCAGCTGCAGGAGGCGCTGCGCCGTCCGATGATACAGATCTAGCGAAGCGTTTTCCCCAGGAACAATAGAGCAAGGGTGCCGGAGGATATCCGACACCCTTTTTTACGGAATCATTCCGTAGAGACAATGCTAGTTCTTTCCGGTTGACTTACTTCCAATCTTGGTGTTCTTTCCTGCGTAATTGGATCCTTCGACGTAGATTTTGTAATAATTTATGGAAGAATCCAGATAGCCTTCCTCCTGAGTGGAGTAGCCACCACCGGCTCTTCGGTTCATCCTAAGCTGATATGGCATCGCACCGTAGATGAAGCAGTTTTGGTTGTCCGGGCAATCTTTTGTCGGGATTGTCCTGGTCCTTTGTCCCTCGCCTTGGCTGAAGCTGATTTCCATGTAGTCCGTATAACCGTCCTTGGTTCCCTTGTACTTGGGTGAGTCCCAGATTTCATAACCGGTAGGATTGCCATTTCTGTCCCTGGATGTTATATGCAGGACCTTGTAGTCAACCCTGTACTTGATACTGGTGCCGGCAAGTTGGCTGGCCGGTTTGTGAACCTCGAAAGTGATGCTCTTGGGGCAGGGTACATACTTGACATCGGTGAATCTGTCGGTGAACTGAGTTTGTATCTGTGTCCTGCTGCTCAGGAATGTCAGTGAATAGAACAGAATGCATCCGGGGTTTGTAGCGGAGACTTTCGTGTCTTTCCCAAGCGTTGCGGCCATGTTCGTGTCGTTGGCCTCCGTTTCAGACAGGATATCACCGTCGCCATGGTTCCCGCCCTGGACGAATCCCCACAGTTTGTTGGATTTGCTGGAATTCGTTACGTTTTGTGTTGACTGAGTATCGACGTTTACTCCTCCGGTGCTTATCTTAACTTTTTCATCTCCATTGAATGTGAAGTTGCTGCTGACATATTCCCTGAACCTGTAAGCCCTTCTTCCGTATGTTACCGATGTGATCATGGCTATGGGGCCGTAGGACTGTACTTCGTTCTTGACCTGTGCTGCGGTAACATTTGGGCCAAAGTGCTGTGCCATCTCGGAATTGATGGAAGCCTGTACCGTATAGAAGTTCTGGGTGTAGTTCTGAACGGAGACCACTTTCATGTTGTCGGAACTTGTTTTCAGGGAAACGTTGCAGCTGTTCTGGAGGTATGATGCATTGACCTTCAGGTCTGCGGCCATATGTGCCTCGCTCGTATAGTAGTTCTGAGTCATGGAGGCATCGAATTTGCCCCTGTAATCAGGCTGGGTGGAGTTGAGCCAGTTGAAAATCTGCTGGCGTACAGAACCGAGATCTATATCCACAGTGGCTGAACTGCTGATGCCTTTACCGAGGTTGAAGTCAATGCTGAGTTTTACTTTCCCTTTTTGGAGGCTAACTTCCTGAGGCTTACCTTCTGCCAGTTTTGAATTCACATGGATGAGGTTGCCAGGATAAATCATGGAAGTATTGAGGGCAAAGATATCCTGGGTGTTTCTTGTGGAAGAGATCTGCTCTTTCTTCAGTTCAAAAGCTCCTTCGGAGTTCACAATAAGGGTTGGCAACTTTTCAAAATCGGATGAAGGACCCTCCACGGTTGCGGAACCATTTTCCCTGGACCTGTACTCGCTGCTTCTCAGGTAATCGTCAATGCTTTTGTAAGTCGCATTGGAGTTGGTGGCAGTGTTGGTATTTGTGCTCGGACGCCTAATTGCGGTATTCGGGTTCTCATTATTGTTTACCTCAGTACCTGTCCTACGGCGGCGTACCTGTCCTGAAAGATCCACCGTCACAAGGCAAGCGACGATAATCATTAATACGAATAGTACTTTTGTTTTCATGGCTGTTTTTATTTTAAGGTGAATAATATGCAAAGGGAGGAGCATCCAGTTATTTTATGGTGCCGCTTTGAAGAATGCATGTGATGACATCCAAAGTTTCCTCGCTCTCGGCCCAGCTTATGGACCTGATGCTATAGGGCGGGACGATCTTGGACGAAATTCTGCAGTACAGGGTGCTCCCGTCTTCCACATTTGCCTTGAAGCGGCAGAACATTTCTGCGGGGAGTTTGTTGGAACGGTCAGATTCAACTTTGGGTTCACCGACAATCTTGATGTCCTGGAATGAACTTACCGTCTGGTATAGTTCAGTGACATCAGCGACCATTTCCCCGAAAACTTCTTCGGTGGGAATGCCGTCAAGAAAAGCGGAATCCATTCTACTTAGGCTCATCTCAATCTTGTTGGCGTGATTGTCCTTTTCCCATATGAAAAGCGATCCTGTATCCTGAGAGGGGTCTTCCACCACATCGGAAGTCTCGTATCCGTCAGGAAAAGTGAAGGTAAGATTCTTGAAAGCATAGGTCCCGCTTTCGGGGGATGCGCATGCCACAATGCAGAGCACTGTCAATATGACAAGTAATAGATGTTGGATGCTTGCTTTCATTCTTTTTCTTGAATCAAGGTCTCTCTGAGCGGTTTTTCCTCATAGTTGACTCAAAATTATGCAACACGGTGAAAAATGAAATGAGTAATACTACTCAAAAATGATTTATAGGTTAATAAATGAGTAATTGTCCATGAGCTTTTTCGGGAAGGCCTGCATTCGAATAAAGCGTTGGAGCCCCCAAGAAAAACACTCTTTCCCGAAGCCGGTCTTGAACTGCGAATCATCCAGGGGAACAAACATCGTCTTTTGCAACTTGTAAAATAATCCCTATCTTTAAATTCTTATTCACCGGGTCCATGACGTGGGCTTGCATTGCATTTATGAACCAGGATAAGATAGATAGCGATATGGCAGAAAGATTTTTCAATACGGCGGGACCAAACATTGTCGAGGAAAATTATACTCTTGACCCACTTGGCAGGTTTAACCTAAGTGAAATTCTTCTACTCATAAAACAAAAGAGATATTTCGTCCTGCATGCTCCCCGCCAGACCGGTAAGACGACGTGCGTGCTTGCTTTGAGGGATTACTTAAATAAGACAGGTGACTATACGGCAGTATATGCTAATATAAAGGGCGGACAAGGACTCAGGAATGATGTGGGGGAAGTAATAGGGACTGTGTGCAGCAGGATAGCATTTACGACGGGAATCATTGTTCATGATGATTACCCCGTAAATCTATTCAAGTCTTTGAGGGACCTTCCTGCCGGTGATATGCTGACAACATACCTTTCCCGTCTTTCTGAACAGTTGCCAAAACCATTGGTCTTGCTTTCTGGAAGCGATGACCCCTCCGACTTTCAGTTACCTGAATATGACATCAGTTATGTCCAGGACGTTGGACTTATCAAGGTTGAAAAAGGAAAACCCCGTAGGATTGCGAACGCAATTTATAAGGAAATAATATTGAGGGAGTACGGTCCTGCCCCCATTCGACCGGAGCAAGAAAAAGAAATGAGAGCATAAGATCTTTCACCCTTTCATCGGCCTTACGAATATTGTGGGAAGACAATCGAGTCAGGGGTTATATGAAAGAATTCCCAAAATGCAATAATCATATCAGAAAATAGCTATGCCAATCCTTAGCGGAGAAGCCACAGTAGTAAAGAATGCGGGAAGCCACTTCCTCCTTAGTCCACTTCCGCAGTGGACCCCTTTCCCTGCCCTCCTGAAGGGTAAAGTACGCCTGAAGGGCTCCACCCTTACAAACCCCGTATCGGTGGGTGACCATGTCCTCTTCAGTGTGGAAGTGGAGGAGGGTATGGGACTCGGGGACGTGGACGTACTGTCCCCTGCGGTTATTTCAGAGATCCTGCCCCGCAAGAACTACATTATCCGCAAATCCACCAATCTTTCCCGCCAGTCCCATGTCATTGCCTCCAACATTGACATGGCATACATCATAGTGTCCCTATTCTTCCCCCAGATCAAACTCCCGTTCCTGGATAGGATACTGGTGACCTGTGAAGTGTACGGAGTGCCTGTTACGATAGTCCTGAACAAGGTTGACCTCTACAGGGAGGAGGCCGGGGAGTATCTGGAGGATTTCCACCGCATCTATGAGAGTGCCGGTTACAGGGTCATGGAGACATCGGTCCTAACCGGGGAAGGAATAGCTGCCCTGAGGGAGGACTGCCGAGACAGGGTCTGTCTTCTTAGCGGGGAGTCGGGAGTTGGCAAGTCCTCCATAATAAAGGCAATCGACCCGTCCCTCGACCCCAAGGTCGGGGAAATATCGATTTCCCACCTCCAAGGGCGTCACACCACGTCCCTGTATGAAATGTATCCCATCGCCACGGGAGGATACATAATTGACTCCCCCGGACTTCGTGGGTTCGGGCTGGTGGACCTCGACCCCAGTGAGATTGCACTTTATTTCCCGGAAATGTTCCGCCTTTCCCCAAAGTGCCGCTTCTCTCCCTGTACCCATACCCATGAACCGGGATGTGCGGTGAAGGAGGCACTCGAGAGCGGGGAGGTGAGCCCTGAGAGGTATTCCTCGTACCTGGGGATGCTGGAGAAGGACGGGAAGTTCAGAGTGAAATAGGTCCCATGAAAGCCTCCACCCTTTCCATTAACCGGGAAATCCTTCGCCTGGCCATACCGAGCATCCTGGCCAACATAACCATCCCCCTGGTGGGAATGGTGGACCTCGCAATCGCAGGGCACATATCCCCCGGAAGCGGAGCCGCCCTTATCGGCGGGATCTCCATCGGGACCATGCTCTTCGACCTCATCTACTGGAATTTCACTTTCCTCCGTGTCGGGACCGGCGGGGTGACTGCCCAGGCCTATGGCCGTGGGGACAGCGCCGAGATGGAGTCCAACCTTCTGCGGGGATTGTTCCTCGCAGCGGTCTCGTCACTTGTCATCCTCGTTTTCCAGTATCCGTTCTGCAGTCTTGCCTTCCTGGCCGTGGACTGCACCCCGGAGGTGGCGGCCCTTGCACGGAAGTACTTTTTCGTAAGGGTCTGGGCGGCCCCGGCGACTCTGTCCCTTTTCGTTTTCAAGGGATGGTTCATAGGGATGCAGGATACGGTGAGTTCGATGGCTGCGGACCTTGTGGTGAATGTGGTGAACATAGCGGCAAGCATTCTGCTTTCCCTGAAGGTGGGGTTCATCGGGATTGCCTGGGGGACCGTGATAGCGCAGTACACGGGACTTGTCTTCGCCGTGTGGCGCACTGCGGCAAAGTACGGGAAGGAGTATTTTCCCGCCCTCTCCCCGTCAAGGATAAGGGAAGCCATTGCCGGGGGGAAACTCCGCTCATTCCTTTCCATGAATGCGGAATTGCTCTTCCGTTCCATGTGCCTTCTTGCAGTGTATGTGGGCTTCACCATCATTTCCGCAAGATACGGGGAACTTCTCCTTGCGGCCTGTTCCATCCTCATGAAACTCCTAATGCTCTTTTCCTACATAACCGACGGCTATGCCTATGCGGCGGAGGCCATGGTGGGGAGGTTCATCGGGGAGGGGAACCGTCCGCTTCTTCGCGCCTCGGTCCTGTGGATCTTTGTCTGGAGCATGGGCATCGCCCTTCTCTTTGTGCTGGTGTATGCATTTTGGGGTGAGGACATGGTGTCTCTTTTCACCAGTGACGGGCCAGTTATACTTACCTGCGAAAGATACCTGCCCTGGCTAGTGGTGATGCCTCTTTTCGGATGCGCCGCCTTCACTTTCGACGGGGTGTTCATCGGGGCCACTGCGTCAAGGTCCCTTATGATGTCCACGGTATGGTGCGTGGTGGGATTTTTCGCAGTTTGGGGCGGTGGCATCTTCCTCATGGGTAGGATGCACCCGGGGATGGACCCCGGGCAGTGGGGAGACAGGGCCGTGGACGTGCTTTTCGCAGCATACTTCATGCATCTTTTTGTCCGGGGCGTGTATCTTGGGGGCAGGTACCGCAGGGATGTCGTCGGGAAGGTTCGGACAGAGGCATTGCAATAATGGTTGCAGATTTTCTACCTTTGTACCGTCATGAGCCTATACAGTTATTTCAGGGTGTCGAAGCCTTCCGCCAAGAAAGTGGCCCCAGAGGAGGTCGAGCCCACATACAAGAAGCTCCGCGCCAGGACATTCTGGGGTGTGACGCTGGCCTATAGCCTGTACTATCTGTGCAGGATGGCACTTTCGGTAGTAAAGCAGCCCATAATAGATGAAGGCATAATGTCGGCGACCCAACTGGGGTTCGTCGGTTCGGCCATGCTTTTTGTCTATGCCCTGGGGAAGTTCCTGAACGGGTTCATCGCGGATTACTGCAATATCCGCCGCTTCATGGCCTGGGGACTGCTGGTCTCGGCGCTCATCAATTTGACTCTCGGTGTCCTTGGCCTTTTCGGGAGCATTGCGGGGATATCCACGATGGTAATTTTCATTGCCTTCGCATTTCTGTGGGGCATCAACGGCTGGGCCCAGTCCATGGGTTCCCCTCCCGGAGTCATATCGTTGTCAAGGTGGTTCCCCCTGAATACCAGGGGAACCTTCTATTCCATCTTCAGTGCCACTCCCTACCTGGGCAAGTTCCTCTCATTCATTTCCACGGGACTCATCGTCGGATGGATCGGGTGGCAGTGGGGCTTCGTATTCTCGGCCATTGCCGGGGTCATCGGGGCGCTGGTGGTAGTGATATTCGTCGGTGACACTCCCGAGAGTTGCGGTCTTCCCTCCATCCAGGCCCTCAGCGGAGAGGTGCCGACAAAAGCCGACAGGATGTCCACCAAGGAACTGCAGAAGTTCGTCGTGAGGAACCCTGGCATCTGGGTCATAGCGTTCTCTTCCGCATTCGTGTACGTGACCCAGTATGCGGTGAGCGGATGGGGTGTGCTGCTTCTTCAGAAACAGAAGGCGTTTTCACTTGAGAGCGCGACACAGATAATCGCATTCTCGGAGGCTTTCGGCATAGCGGGGACGGTACTCGCGGGATGGCTGTCGGACAAGGTCTTCTCCGGGGACAGGATTAGACCCGTGCTTATCGCCGGCGCCCTCTGTCTATGGTCGCTTTGCATGTTCGTGTTCACAGGCGGGTCATACATTCTCAATATAGTGTACGTGGCCACCTTCTCCCTTGCCATCGGGGTCATCTTCTGCATAGTCGCAGGCCTCATGGCCCTGGACATCATCCCGAGAAAGGCCACGGGCTCCGCGCTCGGCATTGTCGGGATATCCAGCTATCTTGCCGCAGGAATACAGGACATCGTGACCGGGTTCCTCATCGATGGGTTCTCGCAGGGGGACACCTACAACTTCGTCCCCGCCGGCATCTTCTGGGTCGCGGCATGTCTTCTGTGCGTGCTTCTGCCGGTCCTGAACTGGGGGAGGATGAAGAAGAAAGTGATAGAGTAGGAGGCGTCCTGTCGTCGTTTTTACGCCTTAAGCGATAAATAAGTCCATTCTTAATGCTGAATTTCGGGAGGCAATAAGGGTGCGGGACTATCTTTGTCCCAAATCATCCCCATCATGAACCGTCCCCTCTCATTCAGCATCCTTTTCTTACTTCAGTTCCTCTGTACTACGGCCATGGCCGTTCAGTTCCCTTATCCTTTCGCCCCTTCGGAAGGGTTTGTGAACCGCCTGGAAAAGCCTCTTCGAGATGAAATCTGCCTAAACGGCCTATGGTCCCTGCAGGGGGCCGTCCCGTCCCCCGAGGGGGACATGCCCCTGCCTGGCCCTGAGTGGGACCCGGTGAAAATCAGGATCCCTTCGCCATGGAATGCGAACTCGTTCGCAAGGTACTCCCTCCAGGGACCTGACCACAGGGATTTCCCGTCATATCCAGAGAGTTGGGACTCCCTTCGGGCCGCCTGGCTTCGCACCGTTGTGAGGGTTCCCTCCGAGTGGGCGTCCGACAGGGTGGTGATCCATTTCGAGGCGGTGGCGGGAAAGGCCGAGGTGTATGTGAACGGCAGGAAGGTGGCGGAGAATTTCGACCTGTTCCTTCCCTTCGAGGCAGACATCACTGATGTCGTAACTGCAGGGGAGGAGGCGGAGATACTCGTGGGAGTGAGGTCACAGAAAGTCTTTGAGGAACCCTCGTCCGTGGGACGCAGGCTGATCCCCTCAGGTTCCATGTGGGGTACCCACATAGCCGGGATATGGCAGGACGTGTACCTGCTCAGGCGTCCCCGCATATCGATTGATGACGTGTATATCCAGCCGAAGGTGTCGCAGGGGGTCCTTTCTCTCAAGGTGACCCTTTCGAACCACACCGACAAGACGGTAAGAACAACCCTGTCTGGGGAAGTCGACGAGTGGATAAACCGTGCGGGCAACGATATCCTGGGCGCTCCCGTCCCGAAGTGGGAAGTGGGTCCCAGGGCCCTTGACATACCCCCTTCTTCAGTGAAACTCCTTCCTGGGGAGGTCCGCACCCTGGAACTAAGTGTGGGGGCATCGCATCTAAGGCCATGGACTCCCGAGTCCCCCGACCTGTATGCCCTCCTTCTGCGTCTGAGTGGCGGCAGGAATGCCCTTGACACCAAGTACGAGAGGTTCGGATGGAGGGAGTGGACACTCAGGGGTACGCAACTTTGCCTCAACGGCGAGCCATATTCCCTCCGGGGGGACTCCTGGCATTTCATGGGGATACCGCAGATGACAAGGCGATATGCCTGGGCATGGTACACCGCGATAAAGGGGATGAACGGCAATGCTGTGCGTCCCCATGCGCAGGTGTATCCCCGCTTCTACCTGGACATGGCCGACGAGATGGGTATATGTGTGCTGGACGAGACTGCCAACTGGGCTAGCGACGGAGGTCCGAAACTTGATGACGACAGGTTCTGGGAAGCCTCCAAGGACCATCTGAGGAGATTTGTCCGTCGGGACCGCAACCATCCCTCCGTCTTCGGATGGAGCATCTCGAATGAGAACAAGCCTGTCATCCTGTATGTCCACAAAAGACCGGATCTCATGCCCCTGCAGGAGCAGGCCTGGCGGGACTGGCTGGGGATTGTCAAGGAAGAGGACCCGTCCAGACCATGGGTATCCTCGGACGGGGAAGAGGACGGGCAGGGAATACTTCCCGTCACGGTAGGGCATTACGGGGACGCCGCGAGCATGAGGCAGTGGAAAGCCCTCGGAAAACCCTGGGGAGTGGGTGAACACAGCATGGCTTATTACGGCACGCCC
>CAJOLJ010000087.1 GCA_905235445.1 uncultured Bacteroidales bacterium | reverse complement strand
CCAGCCTATGAGTTTCTGCACTTCTTCCTTGAGACGCTGGAATTCCCGGATAAGGTACACCTTAAACTCGGGACTGATCCACATCGCAAACTCGAAGGCGATATCCTTGTGGGCGTATGTCCCTCCATAACGCCCGGCTTTGGAAACTATGCCAATGGCATGGGTCTTTTCTGTCCACTCCTTGGCGCTGAGCCGGAAATTGTTGAGTCCGGCCTTGCTTTTAATTATGTCGAATTCGGCAGAATTAAACTCGGGATTGTAAACCTTCTCCCAAGTACCCAGGAATTCCACAGTATTCCGATTGCGGAGCCAGTTGTGAAAGAAGAACTCTCCATCCTTCGATCGCATCATGTCCGTAAGGCTGATTTAATCCTCACTGTTTACCTTGACCACAGTCACGGCAATGCCATTCACGTCAATCTTTGCCATAGCACAATAATCTTTACTGAACGAAGATAACAACCACAGTCGGTTCTGCCAAACGACTCGCCAACTTTGTTGAATTATCGGTGAACTTCAGTAGAAAATTGAGGGAAGAGTATAGGGATGTGATAGCATTTCCGAAGAAGGGGTACGGCATCCGCAACGTAGCCAAACTGACCGGAAGGGGAGTGATCACTGTGCAGCGAGTAAAAAATGTGCTTGTAGGAAAGGAAGTAATGGCGGATTAGTGGCAGCGAAAGCATTATTGAAAAGAGCGCTTTCTCCATCATATATACCCTCTTGCACTTTGCTACGAATAATACGATTTTTTTCATGGTTTTATCTCCGGAGAGGGAGTGTCTCTTGGCTACCCGGCAAGGTAAGAGAGAAGTTTTTCTATTCCGCTTTTTGACAGTTCCACTTCCCTTGTCCTGCCGTCGGAAGACAGGAGCGTGCAGGTTCTCTCCTGCTGGCTTAGTCGCGATACCTTCTTCACGTTCACAATGGTACTCCTGTCCAGTCTCACGAAGCCGGACTCCGGAAGACGCTGTTCCAGGGAAAGCAGGCTCTCGAGAACGAGGTCCTCCCTGCCGAAAGTGACCAGCGTGGAATAGTTACCCTCAGCCTTTATCCAGGCTATTTCCTCGGAGTCCACGAAAAGGGTGCTTCCGACAGCCTTGAAACTGAGCTTCTGCACTTCTCCGCTGCCTGTGCCAGCTGCCCTTTGTGCAGCCTTGGCCACTGCATGGGAGAGTTCAGACTTGCCCACCGGCTTGAGCAGGTAATCTACCGCAGAGAGCTTTATGGCACTCATGAGGTACTTGCGGTCGGAATAGGCCGTAGTGAATATGACATATGGCAATCTCATTGTCTGCCTCAGTTCCTCAAGCAGTTGAATCGCATCCCGTCCCTGGAGCTGGATATCCAGGAAGAGAAGGTCGGGACGTGAGCGAAGGATGCTGTCCCTGGCGGATTCATAGCTGTCGCAGGAGTCAATGACCTCAACGGTGTCTTTGTAATCCTCGAGTTTGGAAAGAAGCGATAGCCTAGGCAGTCGCTCGTCCTCTACGACAATGGTTCTAAGTTTCTTCATCTGGGTCGCTAGTATTGATAATTTGCGGGTATCCACATCTCGAAACGGGTCCCGGCCGGAAGGGCGGACTCGTCGGTAAGGTCAGTCACTTTCTGGACTATGCGGTGACGGTTAGTGAGGTTGTACAGGTCTATCTGCTCCTGGAGAATCTTGAGTCCCTTCTTGGTCGAGGGGACACCGGAGCGGGCCGCCTGGGCCCTTCCCACCCCGTCATCGCTCACCGACACAAGCACACCTTCAACTCCGCCCTTGCTTTCATGGACAATGCTTACGTCCACTGTCCCCGGGCCGTTCTTCGCGGCAATGCCATGCTTGACAGCATTCTCGCAGTAGGTGTGAAGGAGCATTGTAGGAAGAAGGATGTTTTCATCCACGCCAGGACCTACATATATGTTGTACTGCAACTTCTCCCCGTAGCGTAGCTGCTCCAGTTCCAGGTAGCTCCTCACATAATCCACTTCCTCTGACACGCAACGGGCCGGGCGGTCTATGTCCGCCAGGGTCTGGTTCGTGAAATCTGAATAGAGCTTCAGGTAACGGGAAGCCTCGTCCGGGGAGTTGTGCGTCACGTAGTACTCAATCCCGGCCAACACATTCGAATGGAAATGAGGTATGGCCTTCAGGCGGATTGCACTGAGCTGAAGTTCCTTCTGCCTCTTCTCCCTTTCCAGTCTCTCCAGTTCCCTGCGAGTCAGGCGCTGCACTATGAGGCGGGTAATGAACCAAACGACGAGAATGAGCAGCCCTGCCCCTCCCAGCCCTGCCCACCACCGCTGCCACCAGGGACGTGGAGCCTGCACGATGGTCTTTTCCTGGTTGTCCGCAAGCAGGGACTCGGGGTCGAAGGACGTCATCTCCTCCAGACCGGAGAGCCACACCTTCCCGTCCTCCCCCTCAGCCATCGGGGAGAGCAGGGGTTCTATCGTCGTAAAACCGCTCTGGGAGTTAAACCAATGGATATCCGAGACTACGGCATCATCGTCTATGCGGGCCATCATAAGTCCGTCAATCGCAGCTGCGATGAGGTATCCCCTGGAAGAGATATGGACTGAACGGATCTCGTGGCCGGTGAGGACCTCCTGGGTCTGGGTGAGGGGAAAGATGTCCCCGTCTTTTATCACGAACAAGGAGTCTGAGCGGGCGAAGCATACCTTTCCCATCCCGTCGGAAGACATTGCGGTTATTACCTGTGTATCCGATGTGGTCTTGACTTTCCTTACCACAGTACCGCCTCCTTCCGCCCCCCTCAGGCAGTACAGACCCGGATTGCCGCTCACGAACAGCCTGCCCTTCCCGTCCGTGGCCGCACACCAAGGGCGGATTATCTCGGTTGTCAGTGTATCAAGCTTGCCACCTTCCTCGTCCAGTGAGAATACACCTGAGCGGGTGGCTACAATCAGGCCGTCATCCCCCGGTGCCACGAAATTGTAATGGGCGGGAGGAAGACCGAGGGTGCGGAATTTTCCGTCCTGGACACAGGCGACATCCCCGTTTGCCGCCATATACACCCGGTCCCCGATGACCGCGGCGCCGGGAGAGTAGTAATTGCCTGAGTCCTCGGCAATGACCCTTCCGTCCATCAGCACCTTGCCGTTGAGAGTCCCGCATACGGCGTGGCCCCCACTCACAGCTACAGCCCTAACAATGTCGTTCCTGTCGGTAAGGCGATGGTTCACGAAATTGCAGTGGAAAAAACAGTAGGCTCCCTGGTATGTCGCAGCCCACAGCCTGTCCCACTTATCAATGAAAATACATCTTATGAGATTGAACCCGGTGGCCATCTGCTGGATGGTGGACGTGGCGGGATCGAATCTCCAGATGGTATGGGCATCCGCTATGATGAGCCTCCCGTGACGGTCCTCCCTCACCGTCAGCCCGTAATCAGGGTCTGTGAAAATGTGCCCGTACCTTAGGGACAGACTGTCTTTCGAAACGCCATATATGCCGTCGGAGGCAAAAGCGAGAAGGCCTTCTTTTGTCCGGATGAGGGAGAAAATGTCCTGCCTTGTCGTAAGACGGATGGTCTGGCCGTCCCTCATCACGAATAGCCCCTGTGGGGTGGGCACATAGGTTCCCGTGGAATCCATGTACATTTTCCGGTCGGGAGTCATAGAGTCCAAAAGGGGGGATTCCATGACCCTCTGCATTGCGCCCTCCCTGAAAACGTACAGTGAGCGGTTCTGTTCCTGGCGGTCTTCCAGCAGGATGTATCCGGGAGGGAGATCGGGGGAATTGAAGTTATTAAGTAGCAGGCCGCCCTCGGGATCTATCTGTCCTTTCACCAAATCCTTCCCCCTGCGGGTCCATTTGCGTACGAAGCCAAAGGCCACGACCTTGCCCTCCACTTCCTGGAAAGCCACTATGTTCTCCCTGCGGCTGCTTAGGTATGGTGTAAGGACGCGCCCGTCGTACCTCGCGAACCCGGACAGGGTCCCTATATAAATATATCCCCTCTCATCCTGCCACACCGTCTCAGTCTGCATCTGCGGCAGGGCGTCGAGAGTGGTGAAACGCCGGAAGCTAAGGTTGCTTTCTATAGCCGTATCATTGGCATGGGCACTTGACAGGACCCCTCCCAGCAAAAAAAGCAAGATATATAAGAATGTACGTCTCATGGAAACAAAGGTAAGTATTTTGGTATGTTTCAGTGCGTTATTGCCTTTGTTTGGAAAAACTTTTCTTGCCTCGTCAAGAAAAACGGCCCTTTCGTCAAGCACAGCATTCAATTCATCAAAATGCACCCAGCGAACTCCGGCCATAATTCCACCATTCACCCGTGATGCCTGCGGGGGGATATTCCCAATTGAAATTAATCACTATATTTGTGAACTGACCTGCGTCCTTTTTGACGAGGTCCTACCGGAACCCGAAAACATACCAAAAATAAATATCCACACTCCATGTCCGGAAGAAATTCTCTCCCCGCAGGACTTCTTTCCTGCATCCTCCTTTGCGCCTTGCTCTCCCTCTCCTGTCAGAAGGAGGACCATTTCCTGACAGACAAGGCCTATAGGAACACGGTCGAAAAGACCTTATCTGCTAGATTGGCAAAAAACAACGCCTCGCTAAAGCCATTTTTTGAGGTAGACAAAACTGAAATGGCGATAAAAGACAACGGGTGTTATGTTAACAATTGTTCGATAACCCTCCCGGAGTATGAAGCCCTGGAGTTTCTGTACGCCTATATGCCCCTTGCTGACGTGACGGATTACCCCACTTCATACTTCCTTCAGAATATCCGCAGCTCTTTCGAGACCAAAAAAGAAATGTCATGGGGAGAGAAAATCCCCGAGATGGTATTCCGTCACTTCGTTCTTCCTGTAAGGGTCAATAACGAGGACCTGGACACGGCGAGGGTTGTGTTCGCAAAGGAACTCAAGCCCCGTATCAAGGACCTCGACATGAAATCCGCCATCCTGGAGGTGAACCACTGGTGCCACGAGAAAGTCACATACCAGCCTTCTGACGGCAGGACATCCTCCCCTCTCGCTTCTCTGAGGACCTCCTTCGGAAGGTGCGGTGAGGAGAGCACCTTCACTGTTGCCGCCCTGCGTTCCGTAGGCATTCCTGCAAGGCAGGTATACACGCCCCGCTGGGCGCATACCGACGATAACCATGCCTGGGTCGAGGCCTGGGCTGACGGTCAGTGGTACTTCCTTGGGGCATGCGAACCGGAGGCTGTCCTGAACCTCGGTTGGTTCAATGCCCCCGCAAGCCGCGGGATGCTCATGCACACCAAGGTCTTCGGCCACTATGAGGGACCCGAGGAGGTTATGCTGGAAGGCCCCAACTTCACGGAAATAAATCTCATAGACAATTACGCTTCCACCGAGAAAGCGAACATAAGGGTCATTGACGAGAACGGAGCCCCCGTTGACAGTGCCAGGGTATACTTCATGATATACAACTACGCAGAGTTCTACCCTGCGGTATCCAAGTACACTGACAGCAACGGGGAGACCTTCCTTACCGCAGGGAAGGGAGACATGCTGGCCTGGGCTCTGAAGGACGGAAAATACGGTTACTCCAAAGTCACTTTCAGGGAAGGGGAAAACGTGACCATCACTCTTTCCGGCTCGCACTCTTTCGAACCCCAGGCTATAGACATAGTCCCTCCCCCCGAGAACGTGACCCTGCCGGAGGTAACACCCGAGATGAGGGCCCGAAACAACCGCAGGACAGCCCAGGAGGACTCCATCAGGAGAGCCTACATGGCGACTTTCCCCGACAAGGGGAGCGCCCGGAAACTTGCAGGGGAACTTGGCCTCGAGTCCGACAAGAGGACCGAACAACTCTTCACAATGTCCCTGGGCAATCACAAGACCATAGAGGCCTTCCTGCGCTCCCATCCGGACAAGAGGGCCCTTGACCTCCTTGCCTCCCTGAGCCAGAAGGACCTGCGTGATGTCAAAATGGAAAACCTCGCTGACAGCTACGACAACACCTCCTCCATCCTCTGTCCCCGCGTGGCCCTGGAGTTCCTGACCCCGTACAAGACTTACTTCCTGTCCGCTCTGCCCGAGCAGCTGAAGACGACTCTCTCCGATCCCGCCTCTCTCATCTCCTGGACAAAGGAGAACATCGTCGTGGACACCGATCCCAAGGCATGGAACATTCCCCAGTCCCCGAAGGGAGTGTATGAGTCCCGCCTGGCTTCATCTTCTTCACGGGACGTGTTCTTCGTATCCCTCGCCAGGACCCTCGGCATAGACGCCAGGGTGGACTTCGTCACGTCCAAGGTCCAGTACCGTCCCACACCCGGGAAGGGTGAGTGGGTGGATGTTAACTTCGATTCCTCCGCCCGAAGCGCCGCTTCCCCCAAGGGAAAGATCCGTCTGTCCTACACTCCTACACCCGTCGTGGAGTCCCCCCGCTACTATTCCCACTTCTCCATCAGCAAGATTGTGGACGGCTTGCCCCATCTGCTGGAGTTCAACGAAGGCGAAGTGGACATGGGAGGCGGAGTCAGCTGGCAGACCGTCTTCAAGGATGGCGTCGCCTTGGATACAGGAACCTATATCATCACTTCCGGGAACCGTCTTTCCGACGGCTCGGTACCTGTCACCGCCCAGTTGTTCGAGATAAAGGAGGGCCGGACCACGGACGTCGCCATCACAATCAGGGAGAACGCCAACGCAGTCTCTGTCCTTGGTGAGTTCGATTCCGAGATGAAATACCTCCCCGCAGATAAAAAGACTGTATCCGCCGGTCCCGCTCCCGGTGCCCTCGCATCCGACAAGGTGAGCATTCTCTCCAAGACGGGACGCGGGTTCTATGTCCTGGGTGTCCTGGAGGTCGGCAAGGAACCTACGAACCACACTCTGCGTGACCTTTCCGCCGCCAGGGAGAAACTTGAGAAGTGGGGACGTCCCATAGTACTGCTGTGTGGCTCGAAGGAAGAACTTGAAAGGCTGGATGGAGAAATCCAGGCAGGACGCTACGGCACCCTTCCCTCAACCGTCATCTTCGGTGTGGACAGTGACAACTCCATAAGAGATGCCATCCACTCCAACATGAAACTCACCCGCCCCGACCTTCCCCTCTTCATCCTGGGTGATACCTTCAACAAATTGTATTTCTTCTCGCAGGGCTACACAATCGGCATCGGAGACTCCCTGTCGGGAGTTGTGTCCAAACTGAATAAATAAATCCAAGTCTATAAATTATGCGTAAAACTTTTACTTTAGTGACTCTCTCGCTCCTTCTGACGGTGTTCTTCTTTCCCCTCTCGGGGGCTCCTACGGAGGGTTCGCCGGAAGCCAGGCTACTGAGATTCCCTGCCACAAACAGCCAGGAAATCGCATTCTCCTATGCAGGAGACCTTTGGACGGTTCCCATCGGAGGTGGCGAAGCCCGCAGGATAACATCCCACATCGGTTACGAGATGTTCGCCCGTTATTCCCCCGACGGCAAGACCATCGCCTTCACCGGGGAGTATGACGGCAACAGGGAAGTCTATCTCATGCCCTCTGTCGGCGGGGAGCCCAAGAGACTGACCTACACTTCCACCAACTCCAGGGATGAACTCGGGGACAGGATGGGACCCAACAACATCGTGATGGCATGGACTCCTGACTCCAAGAGCATCGTGTTCCGAAACAGGATCAGCGACTCCTTCGACGGAAAGCTCATGCTGGTATCCCCTGAAGGTGGCCTTCCCACGGAACTTCCCTTCAATGAGGGAGGATTCTGCTCATGGTCCCCGGACGGAAAGAAACTCGCTTTCAACCGTGTCATGAGGGAGTTCAGGACATGGAAGTACTACCGCGGCGGCATGGCCGACGAGATATGGGTATACGACACCAAAACCAAGAAGGTGGACAAGATTACCGAAAACCCCGCCCAGGACATATTCCCCATGTGGGTCGGCAGCGAGATTTACTTCGCATCCGACCGCGACATGATAATGAACATCTTCTGCTACGACACCAGGACCAAAACAACAACGAAGGTAACCACCTTCGACACCTATGACGTGAAGTTCCCCTCCACCGACGGCAAGACCATTGTCTTCGAAAACGGCGGATACATCTACACACTGGACCCGGCAACGAAGAAAACCACCAAAGTGAACATCACCCTGAGTGCCGAGGGCGTCTACGGCAGGACCGAGCTGAAGGACGTATCCGCCTCCGCCTCCGCATACTCGCTCTCTCCCGACGGGGAGAGGATAGTCGTCACCGCAAGGGGTGAAGTCTTCGACGTACCTGTGAAAAACGGTGTCACGAGAAACATCTCCCGAACCCCGGGATCCAACGACAGGGGTGCCGACTGGTCCCCTGACGGGAAGTACATCGCCTGGATAGGTGACATTACCAACGAGACCGAAGTTTATCTCTACGATGTCCAAAGTGGAGGCCCGGCCAAACAGCTCACCTCCGGTTCCGACACCTATATCCGTTCCCTCCAGTGGAGCCCGGACTCCAAGACCATCCTCTACACCGACCGCAAGAACAGGGTTGTCCTTGTGGATCCCCAGAGCGGGTCCAAGAGGACTCTTCTCGAGAACCCCGAAGCTGAGTTCTATTCAGTGAAGTTCTCCCCTGACAGCAAGTGGATAACCTACACCAAGCCCGCCCACAACCAGATGAGTGTTGTGTATGTGTGCGAGGTGTCCTCAGGCAAGGAATATCCCGTCACCGAGAAGTGGTACAACTCCTCCTCGCCCGTTTTCTCCACGGACGGCAAGTACCTTCTTTTCACCTCGGAGCGTGACCTCAATCCCCAGTACAGCAGGATAGAGTGGAACTACTCTTTCACCAACATGAGCGGTGCCTATATCCTTCCTCTCGCAAAAGCCACCCCGTCCCCGCTTCTTCCCAAGGACCCCGTGGTGAGTGAGGATGGCCCGAAGGGAGAGGGCGCAGCCAAGAAGAAGGATGAGGCAGGGAAGGACGTATCTGTAGTAATGGATACCGACGGCATGGTGGAAAGGATAATAAAGCTTCCCCTCCGCGAGGGTGCCCGCAACTTCTACTGTGACGGCAAAAGCGTCTACTACTCCGCAGGAAGGTCCACAAGGGTGTTCACCTTCGAAAGCGCCAAGGACGAGGAGTGCACCGACGCCTCCATGTCCATGAGATATCCCAACAAGAAAGCAGCCTTCATGAAAGGCGGGTCCTTCTACGTGGCCCCTCTCGCTCCGAAGGTGGCTCTCAAGGACCCCGTATCCACAAAAGACATGGTGGCCAGGGTGGATTACGGCGAGGAGTGGCCACAGATCTTTGACGAGGTCTGGAGGGCATTCCGAGACGGATACTACGTGAAGAACATGCACGGCAGGGACTGGAAGGGAGTGAAGGCCAAATACGAGGTCCTTCTTCCTTACGTGAAGACAAGGCTCGACCTGAACTATGTCATCGGTGAAATGATCTCCGAACTGGCGAGCGGCCATGCCTATGTCTCCGTAGGACAGTATCCCAAGGCCCCCAGGGTGGACATGGGTCTTCTTGGAGCTGTTCTGTCCAAGGACAAGAGCGGATTCTACAAGATCGAGAAGATTCTTCAGAGCGCACCCTACTCCGAGACCCTACGCTCCCCTCTCGCCGAGGTTGGCATGGATGTAAAGGTCGGGAACTACATCCTGGAAGTGGACGGTGTGAGCGTGAAGGATGTGGACAACATCTACGCCCTCCTCGTGGGCAAGGCCGGCAAACTGACCGAGCTGAAAATATCCGACAAAGCAGGTGCCGCAGGCGGCAGGAAGGTCGTTGTGAAACCCATCGCGGATGAGTATCCCCTCTATCACTATGAGTGGGTCCAGAACAACATCAAGACTGTCGAGAAACTCTCCGGCGGAAAGGTCGGCTACATCTACATCCCCGACATGGGTCCCGAGGGACTCAGGGAGTTCGCCCGCTACTACTATCCCCAGCTGGACAAGGAGGCCCTCATAATAGATGACCGCGCAAACGGCGGCGGAAACATCTCCCCCATGATCATAGAGAGGCTGCAGAGGGAAGTGTACCGCATGACAATGAGGCGCACATCCACACTGACCGGGACCGTTCCCGAGGGAACCCACACCGGACCCAAGGTGCTCCTCATCAACAAATATTCCGCTTCCGACGGGGACCTCTTCCCTTGGTCCTTCAAGGCAAACAACCTCGGAACCGTCATAGGAACCAGGACCTGGGGTGGAATCGTGGGAATCAGCGGATCTCTCCCCTACATGGACGGCACCGACGTCAGGGTTCCTTTCTTCACGAACTATGACGCCAAGACCGGTGAGTGGATAGTGGAGAACTACGGGGTCGATCCCGACATCCTCCTGGAGAATGACCCCATCAAGGAATACAACGGTGAGGATGAGCAGCTACGGAAAGCTGTCGAAGTTGCCCTTGAGCAGATAAAGGACCGCAAGCCCCTGCCTCCCGTCCCTGCGGACAGGACTTTCAAGGACCTCGGTCTCGAGCAGCTGAAGTAGATCTCTTCCATGTAAAGAACTTCTCCGGTTCCTTCACCTTGGCGGTGAGGGGACCGGAGAATTCCTTTGTGATGGGGGAACATTGCCTTAGGCCTCTCCACCGGCGGCGTCCCTTTCAGAAAGGACCCTTATCAGGGCATCCATTTTTCCTGCAAGCATGCCCCAGTCATCATCCTTGATGTCCTCGCACACGAACCTGGAACCCAGTTGCATGGGAATGCACTGCGCCTTGGCCTCAAGGTCGTGGCCCTTTTGTGTCAGGCTCACCACCACCTGGCGGCCATCCACCGTGCCCTTCGTCCTTGTCACCAGCTGCTCCTCCTCCATCCTCTTGAGGAGGGGAGTCACGGTATTGGTGTTAAGCAGAAGCCTCTTGGCTATGTCGTTCACCGGCATCCCGTCCTTCTCCCACAGGACCAGCAGCACCAGGTACTGCGGATAGGTAAGTCCCATTTCCGAGAGAAGGGGCCCGTAAGCCTGGGTTATCAGCCTGGAAACTGCATAGAACCGGAAGCAGAGCTGGTTCTCAAGTTTTAGTTGCTCGTACATCTATCTTGCTTGTTTTTGAAGGTGCTACTCCTTTGAGAGGAACTCCTTGACGCGGTTCTCGAGGCTCTCGGGAGTAGTTGTGGGAGCGAACCTCTCCACTGTCGTTCCGTCCCTGGAGATGAGGAACTTTGTGAAGTTCCACTTGATGCTGTTCCCCAGGAATCCGCCAGCTGCTTTCCTTAGGTACTTGAAAATGGGGTCAGCGTCTTCACCGTTGACGTTCACTTTCTTCATGAGAGGGAAAGTCACGCCGAAATTAATCTCGCAGAACTGTGCGATGGCGGCATCGTCACCGGGTTCCTGATGGGCGAACTGGTCGCAAGGGAAACCGAGGACCACAAGACCCTCATCCTTGTGTGCCTTGTACAGAGCCTCTAGGCCCTTGTACTGGGGAGTGAACCCGCACTTGCTGGCGGTATTGACTATGAGGAGCACTTTGCCCTTGTACTGGGAAAGGTCTATTTCCTGACCTTTGTTGCCGATGGCCTTGAAATCATATATCGTTGCCATAGTCCTTCTGTCTTTCAGGTTTATCAGTGTAGGTGAAGGCGAAAGGGGGGATTTCCTAAAGCTGCTTTACAAGCCAGTTCTGGAGGCCTATCATTCCGATGAGGTCAAGTTGCTGCTCGCTCCAGTACATATCCTCTTCCTCGTCCTTCAGATATTCGAAAAGGATCTCGTAGGTGGTGGGATCGCCCTTTACCGACTCCATGGCCTGGCGAAGATATTCAATGCCGCTGACGGAGACCTGGAGGTCAGCCTTGATGAACTCTACTGCGTCGGTGTAAATCTTCTGTGCGGGAGCGGCCTCTACCTTAGCCTCACCGCCGAGGTCAAGGATCCTGTCGATGAATTTGTCTACCCAACCCATCTCCTCGGTGGAGTGCTCTGCGTACTTGTCGCCGAGCTTGGTGAAACCCTGGGATGAGAAAACCTTACCCTGAACTTTGTGTGCGTAAGACTGGGCCGAAAGGCCGGTAGCGAAGGCCTGGAGAGCCTGGATTGAAATGTTCTTGTCCATGATATATCTATTTTTTATTGTTAACGGGGTGTGAACCAAACGTCATTTATATCGTTTGCGATGCAAATGTAGGAATAATATTTTATATCGCAAGCGATATTTTTATTTTTTTTCGATTTTTTTTGAAAATGGCATCCTTTCTCCCCCAAAAAAACCACCACGCCCTATCTACCGAGGAATAGTTTGCATTCTACTGAAGTTCACCGATAATTCAACAAAGTTGGCGAGTCGTTTGGCAGAACCGACTGTGGGTGTTTCTACTGAACATGAAACGTTACCGCCCCCAAAAAAATAAATACTTTCATGCAGATAATACAT
>CAJOLJ010000086.1 GCA_905235445.1 uncultured Bacteroidales bacterium | reverse complement strand
TTTCGGTCTTGGGCTCTGGATCAGGAACAATTGGATATATGGCCAACCCCGAGGCATATGGTTTCCAAACCCTGATATTGCATCATCCGACATCCTTGAGTGCTACTATGACCATCTACATGGAAACGACTATGAACCGGAACCATTACCATTTCTGGAAGAAATTTAAAAACCAAGATGAATATGAACGAAGACATTAAAGCTAAAGTAAATGCGGAGGACTTCGATGAGGGATTTGACCGCTTCTACGACGAGACCGATGCTCCTACAGCTAAAGTCATAGAAGTACTGGATCTCATCATGAAGAAGGAGTATGCCCTTGACATAATCGCAGGCAAAAAGAAAGTGGAGGTGAGGAATTGGTCAATGCATTACTATGACCGTCTGTACGACAAGGATGTCACAGAATGGAACGACCTACACGAGAACGACTCCGAGGAGATGTATTGGAGGATTATCAGGTACTCCGACCCCTTGCGATACGTCAAGAAGATTCATTTCCATAATTACAACAATTCTTGGTACCTGGACGTTCTTTGCGACCTTAACTCCGAGATAGTATGCAACCCCGAACAGGTGAAATATGTGCAGGAGGAATTAGACTGCCATGAGTTCGACGAGGTTCTGGAGGAGTACATCAAGATAAACGAGGGCAAAGCAGAAGAGGAGCAGCAGTGGCCCATGTACTTCTACTTCGTGCTCAGTGAAGTGCTTGACACCAATCTCCCCACTGTCGAGAAGAAGTAGCACACTACGAAACTATCATATAGGAGTATTCCAGCATTTATTGGCAGGGTCCTCTCCCGGGGGTCCTGCCTTTATTGTGCTGTGACAAGCTCATAAGTTCATTTGTAAAAACGGATTCAAATGCAGAACTTTGCACCCGCTTTGGTGCCGCTCCCCTCCCTGTGGTGCGGCCCATCCAATCAACACAACGGATATGCCCAGAAGACTTGCTATATTTTATTCTCTCCTCCTTTCGGCACTTGCCACCTTGGCATCATGTTCCGAAGGCGGCTACACCCCAAGCGGGGACTATCCCCCCATTGTCCCTGACTACGTGGGAGTGACCGTTCCCGAAGGGATGGCCCCGCTGTCCTTCGAGATGACGGACGGTAGCCGTTTCTCTTTCACCACGGAAAGGGTCGGGGACACCCTTTTCTACCATGTCCGCACCCATGACAGGAAAACCGGCAGCAGGACGCAGTACAAACCTTTCCCCGTGTACATTTCAAAGGACGCAATAGACCCGTACATTGCCTACCGCCTCATTGAACCATCCTACGAGGGATGGAAGGAAATGGGCCTTTACTACAGGGAACTCTCATCCTATAAGGAGAAGGCACTCGTGACCAATGCCGCCATAGGGGGTGGATGCGTCAACTGCCACACCTTCCCTGGAGGTGATCCCACCAGGATGATTTTCCATGCCAGGGGTGAAGGCGGAGGAACCATCTTCCGAGAGGGGAACTCTTTCAAGAAAATCAACCTCGCCACCATCGGACCCCACAAGCAGGGAACCTACCCTGCCTGGCATCCTTCCGGTCGGTACATAGCCTTCTCATCGAACTCAACACAGCAGAGTTTCCCTATCGTAGGAAGCCAGCAGGTGGAAGTCTATGACCATTTCTCGGACATCATACTTATGGACCTGCAGACTGAGTCAGTCACAACCCACCCATCCATTTGTGAGGAAACCAGGATGGAGACTTTCCCCACCTGGTCACCGGAGGGTGACAGGCTGTACTTCTGCGTGGCGGACTCCCTAGCGGGAGTGGTCGAGAACCGCTCCAGAGTGCGCTACTCTCTTGAGTACATCCCCTTCGAGGACGGTGCTTTCGTAGGTGAGCCCAAGACCTTCTACTCCTGCGACACCCTCTCCCTTTCTCATCCGAGGATAAACGGGAAGTGGATGCTTCTGACCGGTTCGGCCTACGGGACCTTCCCCATCTGGCATCCGGAGGCGGACCTATATCTCCTGGACATGGAGGACGGGACCATGATCAAGGCGGACCTTCTGAATTCCCAAGAGTCAGACAGTTACCACAGTTGGTCCTCCAACGGGAAGTGGGTCATTTTCTCAAGCCGCCGTATCGACGGCAGGTACACCCGCCTGTACCTTTCACATTTCGATGGGCAGGGACATTTCACAAAGCCATTTCTTCTCCCCCAGAAGAAGTACAGCCACAATGTCCTTCGCCTCAAGTCTTACAATGTACCCGAGTTCATAACGGGGGATCCCGGTGAACTTGACAAGGAAATTTCCAAACTCTTCGTGAAATGAAAAGGACAGTGACACCCTCACTTCTCGCCGTGGCAGTTTTCCTAGTGAGCCTGCTTGCCCAGAAATACACCCTCATTTGCCAGGAATATGACGGCCTTTTCCTTCTCACTCCCGATTACTGGCAGAGGGCGTGGGGACAGAGTTTTCCCATATCGGGGATAGTGTCCGATTTCCTGGTGCAGTTTTTCCGCTTTTCCCTGTACGCCCCTTTCATAGTGACCGCTCTGGTGGTAGCGGAGTTCTTCTGCCTGAGGCGCATTTTCCCCCGTGCCTGGGGTGATGTACCCTCCGCCCTCGGGGCATGCGCCTACTGGGTGATACTTGCACTGTCGTCATCGCCTAAGACTGCTATTGCGATACTTCTTATAAGCGTAGCACTTACCATCCTTTTTGCCATCTTCGTCAAATGGAAGAAAGTCACCCCTTCACCCTCTGTTCAGTATGTGATTCCATCGGCGATAGTTTGTGTCACTCTCATCTTTATCTGCGTCAATCCCCATGTGAGGCGGACTGAACTCTATTCCAAAGTGAAGCATTTCACCTTATATACACAGTGGGACAAGGTCATTGATGCGCTATCTCCCAGGGTAGCCGAGAAAGAGAGCGAGCTTACCCCCTTCGCCCTTCTGGCCCTTAGTGGCAGCGACATTCTCGGGGAGGCCATGTTCCGCTACCCTGTCCACTCCGAGGCTGACCTTGACATGAACTCAGTGGACGGCAGGGATGACTACTACCTCAGTCTCTTCTTCAAGGCAGCGCTCTACGATCTTCTCGGGTGCGAGAACGAGTCCATCCACAATCTTTTCCAGCTCTCGACCCAGCAGGAGAAGGGAATGAGTTTCATGGTCCTGAGAAAACTGGTCCAGGAGTACTGCAGCCTGGGAAATTACACCCTGATGGAGAAGTACTGCCGGATTCTGGAAAAGAGCACTCTTCACGGACAGTATGTCCGTCACTACAGGCAGCTTGCCGCTAGCGGTGGACCCCACCAGGAGGTGGACTCGGTGGAGGTTCGCTCCCAGATTCCGGTTATCTCGCATGACCCGCTATACAACCTTCTCAAACTGGAATCGATGGGCCTCCATTCCAAGGCCGGGGTAGAGAGGGTGCTTGCCACTTTCATCCTGCGTCAGGACCTCCCCTCCTTCTCATCGGTGATGGGAATGGTACTTGACTCATATGACAAGGTACCCCTTCATTTCCAGGAGGCCATGATGCTTGCCGGGATGGACTCGGACAAGATAACCAAAGAAGTCCGGGAAATGTTCGAGAACTTCATGATGGACGCAATGATGTCCTCCCAGGAAAAGATGGAACAGAAATACCATGGAACCGCGTTCCTGCATTTCCTGTTCTCGGAGAGGGCGGAGGACGCTGAGGTGTCAAGCGAGGACTGAAGGTAACGTTTCCCCTTTCACTGATTGCCCAGACCAGGTAGCAGGACACCCGCAACATAACGGACAGACCCCGGGAGGAGACTTCCGGGGTCTATTTTGCACTTATGGGAGGAAGCACCTCCCATTGTAAGGGGACATCCTATCTCACCGGCTTGCCGCAGGAGGGACAGAAGTAGCTTCCTGAAGGAATGCGGGCTCCGCACCTGGCGCAGAAGATGGCACCGGTTGCTGAAGCACCACTGTAAGGGGTGGTGATGGGAGGTTTCTGGGCAGGTTCCACCTCGGGCTCGGGATCAATGGTGGGTGGAGGCGGTGGAGGAGGAGGCGTAGCGGAACTGCCATAGCTTCCCCCGTAAGGGGAAAACTCCTGGGAGGGAGAGGAAGGAGGAAGTGTGGAGGCGGAATAGAACGAGGAAGAGCGAGGTCCCTCTTCCTGCATACCAGCGTCACCTAGGGCTTCCATCACCGTAGCGAGAGCCTCATCGTCCAGTTTTGACTGCTGCACCAGACCCCATATCTGGGTAACTAGCACCGGCCAGAAGAAGAATATGCCAATTACCAGGGGTATGACCTGCTGTCCGAAGATGCCGACGTCCGCCTTGAAGTGGACCCCGTCCGGGATTGGCTTGAGTGAAATCTTCAGCGCGGTCTTCATTCCAAGGACTGCCTTGAATACGCCTCCCTTGGAAATCGATATGTCATATCCGCCATTTACGACGGACTCCGAGAAAGTCTCGTAGCCCTGCTCCTTGAAATACGTCTCCAGATGAGAGGCCAGAGAGGGAACGACCGAAGGGTCGCACATTATGTCTTGGTCCTTTGAGAATGTGCCCATGGCTATTTGACTTCCTGAAGTTGTTTGTAATGATAGGTCAGAAACAGGACGCTCAGCTCCGCAAGCGCTTCCTTGAAAAGGGCCAGCTGCCCTTGGGTGCAACTCTCCTCCACCTTGTGCAGGAGGTCAACCACGGCCTTGGACTGGGTGGCGATTTCCTCATCGGTAACGATGCCGTCTTCCATGATGTTCCTGAATGAAGGCATGTCGGCCACCATGGAATCTATGTCCAGAAGACCATTTTCGTCGAATAGTGATAACATATGGTGTGTGTGGATTATAGTCTACTTCTGCCCTGCCCGGAAAGCGCCCTTCCATCCTCCATGCCAGGGTGTATGGCGGTTTACACTCCTATGTACAGAGTAAATGAAAGGTCCAGGGGCCCCGGTATGCAAACTTAGCGATAAAGAATGGAAGATACAAGCGTGTGCTTTTGTGTCATGGGAAAGATGAGACTTGATTCCTGGATATCGATATTCGCTACCAAAGTGCTTTGTCTTCTTGCAGGAATTTGATAATTTTGTACCTAATGGATTTGTACTCAGTCTCAGAAAAAACCTGGATTTGCCATCATGAAAAGACACTTGTTCCTTCTTATTCTCTCCTCCTTGATGCTCCCAACCTTCATGCAGGCACAGGACTCCCCCTCGGATGCTCCCCTTAGCAAGACATACACATTCAAAAGCTCCAAGAAGACCAAGCAGAAAAGGGCCCTTGAATACATTTCGGGCCAGCCCTCGGGGGCAGGCATCAATGAGTGGGGTGACATCAAATACACTCTGGAGGCTGACTGCAAGAGAGGGGAGTTCACCGTCCTTGTCAAGGACGTGGTCCTTGCCGTGTCATCCCCTGACGGCCTGCCTCACGCTGAGGCAATTTCCGACTTTCCCTCCTTCATAGAAGCGAAGGAGGCCCGTAAAACTGAACTGGATGCAGAGATCAGGGTCCTAGAGAGGATAATGGCACCAGGGTCCGGGGAGAAAATCACCAAGGAAGTGACGCAGAAGTACGAAAAAGCCAAGGTCGAACGGGAAACAGTGTCCCGCCAGGCCCAAGGCGCAATGATTGCGAGGGCCGCACTGGAATTCAAGATGGAGGAACTATCCAAGTACATTATGGGAATAGACACTCAGCAGTAGTACCACCACCATCATTCCCCATTCATTTTTCCCTTTCAAAAGCCCATTTACGAACACAAACACTCCCCCACTTTTTTCCCATGACTGATAACGAACTAATTGTCTCCGCCCTTTGCGACCTCTCCCCTGAGGCCATATCATACATGTTCCCGGGCCTCTCCCCCGATAGTGTCCTCTCCAAGGCAAGTCCCGACCATGGCAAGGAAAGGCGCGTGAAGCATTCCGCCCCTCCTAAGCGGAGTAAGCCTTTGGTACTACGTTCAATAATCTCCCGTCTTGACTTTGACAAATCCGCCGCCAAGAGGGACGAAGAAGATGATGATGACTACCTTCACCGTTCTTCGACATCTTCCTTCCAACCCTATGTATGTCCCAGTATCGTGGGTGGGGACAGTGAGAATTTCCTCCTTACGGAGGAAGGGCGCACAGATGACTGGGAGGAGATAGAAAGCGGGATAGACGAGAGGAAAGCCGAGCAGATCCGACGTGCCGTCCGGGAGATTCAGGAGCGTTACGGCATCACCATCGAGGAGTTCGAGATGATACTTTCCTACACCCCGAAGCCGAGCCGTCTCGAAATAACCCGTGCGGGGAAGATCACCCTGCCGGACTTCGAGGGGAAGGAGGTCAAGATGGACACCTTGGCTAAAGTCGTATACATCCTGTTCCTACGTCATCCCGAAGGCATCGAGTTCAAGAACATGCCCGACCACAGGGACGAGATGCTGGATATCTACTGTTCTCTTTCGAACAGGTTCGACACCGCCTCATTCGAGGGCAGCATAGACCGTCTGTGCAACACGGTGGAGAACAACTCCCTCAATGAGAAAGTATCCAGGATCAAGAGGGCATTCCTGAATGTCGTTGACGAAAGGATTGCACAGTTCTACTACATAAAAGGCCCGGCCGGAGGGCTTCGTAAAATAGACCTCGACCGGACCCTGGTAAAAGTGTCGTAGCGCTACCTCTTTCTGAGTATCTTCTTGGTCAGTTCCTTTGCTATTTCATCATCGCCGCCCTCGAAGAAGTCCTCCACGTCCTCCACTGGGGCTGAAGCCTCTGCCATATAGCACATGACCCGGCCCAAGGACTTGCGGTACTTCAGGCTCATCGTTACCGTTCCCTCAGGCGTGGCGTCGAAGTTCATGGCATTGGCGATATTAAGGTCCCTTGCCACTTCCACTGCATCCTGATTCGCACCGATGTATGCGAATGTCCAGCCCTTCTCCCTCTGGCGGGAGATGAGTTTCCTAACGGACCTGCCTCCATACTCCACAGAGGAGTTCTCGTAACCGTCGGTTATGATGGTCACTATGACGGAGGCACCCTCCTCAATGGACTTTGAGAGCTGGTTCACCGATATTCCGATTGCATCATACAGAGGCGTGCATCCTCCGGGCCTGTACTCATCCCTCCCAAGATTGGATACCTCATCTATGGCTACCCTGTCACGGCGAAGCTTGATTCCAGTGGGGCCGTTCCCCTCGAAGGAGACGACGCTTACGTAGTAGCGGTTCACGGGGTCCTTTTCCTGGGCGCTGCGGATGGTGCCAAGAGTCTCGTTGATTCCGCTCAGGGCCTGATTGTAGATGCTGCTCATGGAGCCGCTCTCATCGATGATGAGAAGGTTGTAGATGTTCTTTGCTTGAGTCTGTTCCATATGTCGTGCGGTTTTAAGATTTAGGGGATCTTCTTTGTCGTCCCGATGCAAAGGTATGGAGCATGGACGGTGCAATCGCAAAACCTACAAGGCTTGCAGAGTCTGACTTTTCTTCTCCAATGGGAAGTACGGCTCCCCCTGCGGGAGTCGAAGGGGGAACAAGGAATGCAAGTGGTCTACCCCCGTACGGAAGTGGCCACTTGCATGATTTCTTTATAAGTACGAACGTCCTACAGCCCTAGAATTTGTATGAAAGGTGTGCCCCAAGCATGTAGAATCCATATCCGACATCCACACCGACAGAGATTTTGTCTGATAGGTAGTATGAACCGCCTATGTAGGCCGCCCTGCCGAACATTTTTTTGTCGAAGATGAGATCACCGCTGTATTCACCGGTGAATTTTGCCGAGATACTGTAGTATCCCAGTATCACTTTGGCAAAGACATCGAACTTGTCCAAGATGGGATATCTGTATGTGAGCATAGGACCGACGAGGACCTCTGTGATGGGAACGGTATCCATCCTTTGGGCATCGTAGGAAGCGAATGCCCCTACGGAGAGGCTGCCGCTGAGTTCGTGACCCATGACGGTGTATTCGAACTGGGCACCGAATGCGGGCGTTACCATCCTTATGCCGTCATCCGTGTGTGGAATGCCCAGTTCAAGGCTGAAGGCCATGTCCCCCGGATAGAAGTTGTTCTGTGCGAAGGAAACGGTGGTTGCAAGAAGCAGGAAGGTGAGAATTGACAGTAACTGTTTCATGACTTGATAAAGTATAGAAGTGGTTTGTTTTGGAATTATGCCTAATGTAAGAATGGCTACGGTGCTGGACAGGATTACTTCTTGGTATCCAGGTATTCATCAATCATGCTGGTCAGTACGGAGGAAGGATACTTGCCCACGGGACGGCGAAGGACATAACGTACGGTCTTGCTGTTACTCGTTTCCTGGGTACAGCAAGTGACCAGTTCCCAGCCCCGGGCACCCAGCCAGTTGAGAGCTCCGACGGCAGTCTCGAACTCGATGATGTTCTTCTGCTCATCACAGAGGCGCATCGTATGGCCTTTGGGTGGATTGGGTCCGTAATTGATTCCTACGGTTCTTGCTGCGATCATGTTCATCTCATATACTTCCACATACTGATAAGTGGGAGCGGATGGGTCTGCGGGAGGAAGGGCTGAAGTCTGGGCCGAGGCGACCCCCACGCTTGCGACAATGGCTACAAGCCATGCAAGAAGAAATGCAGTTGTCTTTTTCATGATAATATTACTTTATGTGTATTATTATTAGGCTCACAATAAATACCCCTAAGTATTTTGCCGTTCAGACCGCAAAATACGAAACGTTCCCATATGTTTTTTGATTCGGATGAATTCGGATAAAATCGGATAAAACAGCAAGAATAACAGCCAACTTTGAGTGCCACATTGATGGGACTGAGCGTAAGAATGACTACCTTTGAAAAAGGGAATCCCTACATCTTCACCATACAGGAAAACATATACACTTCACCTACGATGGCTACGACGAAAAAGCAACACTGGGAAGTCATCCCGCAGCCCTGGAAGAACTGCCTGGCGGCCCTGGAACTCATTCAGAGAGATTCGGCATCGGATATAACGGAGCCGGGCGAAGCATTCATTCCCAGGATTACCCAAGACTTCGAAGACCCCTCTGGACGGGGTATCGAAGATGCGGCCGAGGTCTGCGACATCATTTACTTCACCGCTCTTCATGCCCTCAGCACCAGACCTTTCCAGGTAGTTCATTTCGAGAAAGCCAGGAACTTCTTTCCCGAAGAGTTCCCGAGGGGGAAGAAAGAGATACTGTCAGCTCTGTCAACCCTATCGGAAACGGTCCTGAAACTCTCCGACGAAGCCCGCTGCAAGATAAGACCTCTCATACCCCGATTCGACCCTCAGCGGACGTACGACCCCCCTTTGACGGAGATGCTGGAGAGGCTCTCTTTTCACTGCGAGGTGACAAACCGGATAGTCCAGGCTTTCCTTTCTTTCGCAGTGAAGCCACATGATGGGAGAAAGGTCCTGGTAAAACTTCTAAGCAAGGAGTTCCATATGGACGCTTCCCTCCTCGGGAGTCTCAGCGATGAAGGTCTCGATCTTCTTTTCAAGGAAAGCGAGCAATTCGGGGAATTGGTGTCCGGACTGTACAAGGCCCTTCATGACGGAGGGCTTCTCAGGATGAAGCAATTCCGTAGCGAGGGGGCCAGTGATGATGAGGGTCAGGACGTGGAAGAGGGGAACCTATATGATGCTTTCAAGGATACCATCAAGGCCATATGCTCCTTCGGGGGACCACGCCTAAATCCCCGCTACAGGTTCGTCGTCCCCAGGGAAAAGTTCACCTCTGTCGAAATAGACTGCTGGATGGAATACTATGCCCTGCTTGTCGGGCTTCTCTCAACCCTGCCGGGGGCGAATGGCACCACCACTCAGAAGGAGAGGAACCTGGTTCTTGAAGAGTTCTTCGAAAGAAGGATATCCGCTGACCGGGGGATAGAGGCGCTTCTGTACGAGATCGCTTACGGTGTCGACCCTCCAGTAGTCGTATTCAAGGAGACTTACTACCCCGGGGACCTGGAGAATGGAGGATGTCCCGGGGTTGTCCCGTACAGGAACGCCCAGGATGAAAGTGCGAAGGACCATCTTACCGAGATCCTCGCCCGTCCCACTTTCGATTCCCTGTGCGATTTCGGGAACGTGCTAGGTTTCATAAGAGGCAAATACGCTCCATGTGAGAAGGATTTTGCTCAGCGGCTCCTGCTGGGCATGGACTCCTCGGAACGTGAACGCTGGCGCAGGCTTCTCGGTGAAGAAATGACGTATCTGGCAAAAAATCTATCTTCCATTGCCGGAAGATACCTCCCCAAAAGGGAGTCCGATGCCAGGGAAAAAGAAATAAAGAAGCTTTACAACAGTGACAGAAAAATAGAAAACAGTCTCGAGAATGCCTTCCTGGACAAAAAGGCCGAACTTGACATACAGACCGTACGCTATTTCTATGTGCATCCTCATTCCTTCATCAAGAACTGTTACCTCCTTCCTCCCGTGGACATGGAATGGGTGGAAAAGAAAGTATGCGAGTTCATAAGGAACGATGATGACCTGAGGGGATGGATAAGGGATCTTTCGGGGACTGATTCCACCCATGACACTGGCACCACTGATGCCGCCCCCGCCAAGTCAAGTCCCCAAAAGGGCATCCTTGGCGAAGAGTATATTGAAACACTTCGCCAAATAGGGATTAAGTCAGGCTATGTGAGCAAGAAACCGGGAGAGGACGGAGGGACATATTACATTGTCAACAATGTCACTCAATTTGGAATGTTCCTTGTCAGGAACCATTTCGTTTACCCCAGAATGACACAAGAGGGGTGTCAGACTTGGGACTCCGAGAAAAGCAAGGAGAAATGGCTGGAACAATATGAAGAGCCGCGGAAACACGGGATCACCTACAATTATGGAGGAGCTTCCGTCCTGAAACTCATAGAAGAGCTTCACAAAGTGGCACATCACCGAAGAGACCCCCTTCCCACCGAAGGGTCAAGACGATACGAAGAGCTGAAATCAGCCGTTTTCGAAATATGGGGAACCATTTCATGGAATACCCTGGACGGCATCTTCTTCGAAATGACCCCCAAGGGGCCAAGAGTCCTTGAAGGGAAGAAATTCAGGCAGGCAGCCCAGGACTGGTCAAGGAAGAATGATTTCAGGGGAAAGGATTTGGCACGGGTACTGGAAGGGATTTATCTGGAGGCAAAGGACCGTCATGAAGAAAAGGAACGTTACAGCAAAGCTGCCATTTCCGAGCAGATGACAGGTTGACAGATGCCCGGTCAGTGAGATTGGACAAAGCTCTGGTAAAATCTTTCCTGTCTTCGACATGCGCCACCCTATGCGCCACCCTATGCGCATGCGTGCGGGCGCTCGCCTTGGGCATGCTAAGATGATTTTCACACTAACGTGCTGCATGGGGCATTCTGGATGTCAAAATCCAGAAGATGGGGGCATTGCAATAGACACTGCCACGTTGACCCGAAGGTCCATGATGGCGGTTCAAAGAAGGTGGCAGCATGCCATGGGCACCGATGGGGAGGGTGCAGTTTTCAAGATGGATACTGCCAAAGTCTCTGCTGGGTCCTGAAATGGAGGACATACGGGGGGACACACAGGCTAGAATAGCACAAAAAAAGCCTCTCAGATTACTCTGAAAGACTTTTAAGCGGTGCGGACGATTCCCAAAAAACGCCCCGTAACTCTTTGATGGCTTTTCGATTAGCAGCGATACTAAAATAATCGGATACCAAACGCATCTGTGGCTCAAAACCGAAATTAGAGACATAAAGAGGACATGACTGACACGGAAATGATGCCGATTTTGCCTCGTCTCCTTTTTGTCTTTCGGATGTCCTTACTATGACTTATGAAAATTATGTTGCTGATTTTTAGCGTGATAATTTTGCATTACTAAAATTTAGGTAAGAGATGAAAGCAACATTTAAAGTATTCTTCTTTGCCCAGCGGACAACAAAGTTGAAAAAGAACGGCAACGCGCCGATTCTCGCTCGAATTACTGTCAATGGTAAGGTCGCTTGTTTTTCTACGCAGCAGGATATTCCCGCTGACAGATGGGACAGCAAGTACCAGCGCACCTTCGGCGAAACCAAGCTCGAGAAGACCATTAATGGATATCTCGACACCATTCAGGCAAGTGCATCGCGGCATTTCTATGACATTCAGGCCGAGGGCAAGATTGTCACGGCTGAAATGGTTCGGCAACGTCTTCTTCATAATTCTGACGACAATCCAAACACGCTTCTACAATTGTTCGACTGGTTTATGGAGGACTGTGAAAAAATCGCACAATCGCACAATATTACACGCGAGACTGTAGTGCGGTATCACCTTGTCAAGACTCGATTAGAAGAATTTTCCGAGAAAACATACAAAGTAAAGGACATGCCTCTTGACAGGGTTGATAAGAGGTTTGTCGACAATTTCTACGCATACATCCGGACGGAGTATAAACTCAATAATAACACAGCTGTGCGGATGATGCGCAAGTTTTCATCCGTCTTGAAAATGGGGCGCGACAACGGTTGGCTTACGCTTCAGGAATGTACGCATGCACATTGATCCGGTTGATAGGAGCTACCTAACAATGAAAGAGCTTGAAACAGTCTACAATAAGGAATTTCCCTCAAAAAGGCTCGAGACGGTCAGAGACATGTTCGTCTTCAGCTGCTTCACGGGACTCGCTTATATTGATCTTTACCAGCTCACAAAGGATGATATCATAGAGAAACCTGATGGCAAGATGTGGATACAGACATGACGTCAGAAAACGAGCACTCCGGTGCGAGGTAAGCTGTCAGCGAACCGCATTGATTGTTTCTGCCCGGAAACCCCGAACTTTGCCGTGGCAAATAGAGTTCCTTGACAGAAAGCCCTACCAACGTGCCAGGAAGGTAGGGTGATTGTAAATCCAGAAGATCGGGGGCCATAGATAATAGACACTGCCACGTGGGGCGGAAGGTCCATGATGGTGATACATGAATGATAACCACATATCCATGGGCATCGCTGAAGAGGGTGCCGTTTTCACGGCGGCACTACCCTCGGGTCACATCTTTCAGGGTGGACAGTCTGATCAAGACCCCCTTTCGTTCCATCTCCTTCACCCTGGGGAGTTCGAACCAGTGGGGGAACAGC
>CAJOLJ010000085.1 GCA_905235445.1 uncultured Bacteroidales bacterium | reverse complement strand
GTTTTGGGACATCCCGTCCCGCAAAGGGCGTCATCCTGTCATCCGTCCTTTGCCTTCTGCTGTCATCTTCGCCCGTCTTTGCCGCTTCCCCCAGGAAAGCCCGGGAACTGACGACACCCGCATCGGACCGCAGGATTACTTTCGTGGGAAGGACCGTCCAACAAGGTAGTGATGTATCCTTCGACTGGAGCGGGGTCTATGCAAGAATCCGCTTCCGGGGGACTTACCTTGCCATGAGGGCATCGGATACCCGCCGCAACTACTACAATGTCTGGATTGACCGCCCGATGTCGGAGGAACCGGACAAAGTGATTTCCACGCACGGGACGGATTCCCTGATCGTCCTGTTGTCAGCTGAGGAAGCCTTTGAGAGGGGAGGCGGGAAAAAGCTCTCACCAGATAGCGGGGAGCATCTCGTGGTGATCCAGAAAAGGACCGAGGGAGAGCAGGGCAAGACTACCGTCCACTCTTTCTTGACGACCGGTGACATGCTACAGGCCGAAGGTATCAGGGACAGGGTCATAGAGATAGTGGGAGACTCCTACACCTGCGGCTACGGCAGCGAGAACTCAGTGAGGTCCGACCCTTTCAAGCCAGAGACCGAGAACTGCAACAAGTCCTATTCCTGCATAGTGCCCCGCTATTTCGGGGCGGACTACATCCACGTAGCACACTCGGGGATGGGAATTGCCCGCAACTACAACGACAACGTGAAAGGCTGGTACATGCCCGAGAGATACCTGCAATCACTGGACATGGACAGGGAGTCCCGCTGGACCCCTCAAACGGGCGTGAAACCCGACATCACCATCATCTACCTCGGCACCAATGACTTCTCCACTTCACGCCAGCCCACGATGGACGCCTTTGTGAGGGGGTACATCACCCTGCTGCAGGAGATAAAGGACAACTACGGCGAGGCGCACCCCATCCTTTGCATGGCAAGCAAGGCCGACTACTACCTGAGCTACTGCATCCATGAAGTCATGACACGCTGCGGGATGCTGAACGTTTCCTTCGGGGCTTTCGGTGACATGATACACGACAATGACTCTGACCTCGGAGCAAGCTGGCACCCCAATTACCAGGGGCACAGGAAGATCTCGATGGGAATGATACCTTATGTATCCACCATGACGGGATGGCCCCTTGCCGACAATCCGATAAAATAATGTCACTCACAAAGTCAGATAATCAACAAACAAAAATATGAGCAAGAAAAAAGGTTCTTTCTGGGCTATTTTCATAGCCATCCTCGTTGTCGCCCTGGCAGCATTCTGTTTCTTCAAGTTCTACTTCGTGTTCGGGGACGGAGTGAAGGCAGGAGAACTTAACCAGTTCACCTTGAAGGGTTATGTTTTCAAGACCTATGAAGGCCGCCTCATCCAGGCCGGTTTCCGTAGCGGGGCGCACGTCGGTGTCACCGACTCCAACATGGGTTCCTACGTGTTCGAGTTCTCCTGCGACAACCAGGCCGTGGCGGATTCCCTGATGCGCTGCTCCGGGAAGCAGGTGGAACTCCACTACAAGGAGTATCTGGGAGCCCTTCCCTGGAGGGGTATGCAGAAGTACGTGGTGGACAAGATTCTGTCGGTGTCGGAAGTGAGCAAGTGACGGGAGGGGGACCCTCCCCTGTCACCGTAAGTCTCTTTCCGCCACAAATACCATCTTCCTGACATACCTTCATTTGAACATCATTTTACATGCACAGCAGAAGTCTTTTGGCTAAATATACCATACTCCCCGCCATCTTCCTCCTTTCCATTGGAGGCTCCATGGCCCTGGCCCAGGAAGGGGTGCTCCAAACCCATCCGGCGGGTCCGTCGGACGGGAAGTACCTGAGCCCCGAACTTATCGAGAGGTCCAGGGAAGTGCGTCCCTCCGCGGGTTCCCGTGAAATTTACACCACCCTGGAGAAAGAGGGGATAACATTTGACACCCCAAAGGGGCCCGTTTTCGAGAACGAGGGGAATTCCCTTTACTGGAAACTGGAGGGCGGCGAAAGGATTCCCGTGGCAATCAGCGAGAGTTCCCAGATTGTCTACGGGCAGACCGTCTCCCGCAACGAGTTCGGCATCAGCGGCGGCGTCTTCCCTTCCCCGGACGGGGAGAAGGTGGCCTTCTACCGCAAGGACGAGTCCAGGGTGACCGATTTCCCGCACCTGGACATCACCACCCGCACAGGTTCTCTTGTCACCATCAAGTATCCCATGAACGGGATGGAGTCCGAGAGGATAACTCTCGGGGTGTTCGACCGGACCACCCGCAGGACGGTCTGGATGGACGTGAGGGATTTCGGGGAGGACAGGTACCTGACCAACGTATCGTGGGGACCGGACTCCAGATACATTTTCATCCAGGTCCTCGACCGCTCCCAGAAGCACATGCGCCTGAACCAGTACAGTGCGGGGGACGGGCATTTCGTCAGGACCATCCTCACCGAGGACTGCGACAAGTACGTGGAGCCTCTTGACCCCCTGCACTTCATCGGTGAAGGTTATCAGTTCATTTACAGGACCAACAACCGCGACAACTACCGCAACCTGTACCTGTGCGACACCCTCGGGACCGTCAGGCGCCTCACCGAGGTGGATGCCGACGTCAAGTGGGTCGGGTTCAACGGGAAGGAAGTACTGTACACTTCCGCCGAGGTGTCCCCCATCGAGAACCATCTTTTCAAGATTCCCGTGACTTTCGGGAAGGGGAAGCATGTCAACGACGCCTCCAGGACCAAGGTCGGGAAAGCGGTGCGCCTCACCTTCGAGCAGGGGTGGCACTCGATTCTGCTGGCCAGTGACGGGACCCATTTCCTGGACAGCTACTCTTCTTTCAACGTCCCCAGGGTCGTAACCCTGAAGTCCACAGACCCGAAGGTCCCATCGAGGACTCTGTTCGAGTCCCCTGACCCCCTGAAGGATTACTGCACCGGCAAGGTGGTCCTCGGGACCGTCAAGAGTGCGGACGGCAAATACGACAACTACTACCGCATGTTCTTCCCCAAGGATTTCGACCCCTCGAAGAAGTATCCCGTGATGCTGTACGTCTACGGAGGTCCCCACTCCCAGATGGTCACTGACACATGGCTCGGCGGTGTGCGGCTTCTCGAACCTTACATGGCGCAGAAAGGTTACATCGTGTATGTCCAGGACGGCAGGGGCACCGAGAACAGGGGCAGGGAGTTCGAGCAGGAGATCCACCGTCGCTGCGGACAGAAAGAGATGGAGGACCAGATGGTGGGAATAGACATGCTGAGGCAGCTCCCCTACGTGGACCCCGACCGCATCGGAGTGCATGGATGGTCATATGGCGGATTCATGACAATATCCCTGATGACCCACTATCCGGACGTATTCAAGGTGGGGGTTGCCGGAGGACCTGTCATCGACTGGAAATGGTATGAGATCATGTACGGTGAAAGGTACATGGAGACCGAGGCGACGAACCCCGAGGGAATGAAAGAGTGCTCGCTCATTGAAAGGGCCGGCGACCTCAAGGGAAAGCTGCTCATCTGCCAGGGGGCCGTGGACGATGTCGTAGTGTGGGAGCATTCCCTCTCGTTCGTGCAGGCATGCATCGACAAAAACATCCAGCTGGATTATTTCCCGTATCCGCTTTCCCAGCACAATGTGGCAGGACCGAACAGGGTTCACCTGACAACGAAGATAGCCAATTATTTCTTCGACCATCTGTAGAGAGGTCACGATTTTCATCCCCATCCCCGACTCCTTTCCCCCCAGGAGCCGGGGATTTCATTCCCGGGACTGCGACAGATGGTTCCGCCCCATATTTTCCCGCCACCAGGCAATCCATTTTTTCTTCAGGCACCCCCTTTCCCTTTATTGGATTTTTCACTCTCTGTAAGTAAATTTGCAACCTATTTTATTTCGCAAATGGGCACAGTACTCCAAATCCTCACCCTTCTCGGAGCAGTGGCTTTGTTCCTTTTCGGACTTAGCCTACTGAGCGGAGGCCTACAGAAAGTGGCGGGCGACGGCCTGCGCTCCTTCCTGGCCTCGATGACCTCCAACTCCTTCAAGCAGATCATTACCGGCATCACCGTCACGGCCGCCATCCAGTCCTCCACCGCTACGACAATCATGGTCGTGAGCTTCGTGAATGCGGGACTCCTTGCACTGGGACAGGCAATCGGGGTGATTATGGGAGCGAACATCGGTACGACTGTGACCTCGTGGATCATGGCCGTGTTCGGGTTCTCCTTCAACATGGCGGATTTCGCTTTCCCGCTCATTGCGATAGGATTCATACTCACCCAGACCAAGAAGCAGAAGAACCGTGACCTCGGGGAAATCATCATAGGCTTCGCCCTTTTCTTCGTGGGCTTCGCCCAGCTCCGTGCCACCGCCCAGGTCCTCATTTCCCCCGAGTCCCTCGGCTTCCTGAACTCCTGGACCCAGATGGGATTCCTCTCGGTCCTGATCTTCCTTCTCATTGGCATCCTCCTCACCATCTGCTTCCAGTCCTCGGCAGCCACGATGGCCATAATCATGATACTGGTGACTACGGGCGTGATTCCCTTCAAGCTTGCCGCCGCAATGATCCTCGGCGAGAACATCGGAACCACCATAGCGGCCAATATAGCGGCATCGGTAGGAAACACTTCCGCGAAACGGACGGCAATGACCCACACGGTCATAAACGTGTTCGGAGTCATCTGGGTAATGTGCATCTTCGGTCCGTTCCTGCGTCTTGTGGGTGGGATAGTATCCTCTTTCGGGCTGCCTGACCCCAACACTGCCGACCTCACAGATGCTGCCAATGCGGATGCAATCAGCACCTCCCTGCTGTACAGCGTCTGTACGATGCACACCCTCTTCAACCTTACCAACATCCTGGTACTTGTCTGGTTCATCCCCCAGATCGTGAAACTCGTCTGCTGGATCATCCCCGAGAAGGAGGACAACGTCTACAGGCTCAAATACATTTCCGGAGGCCCCCTGTCCACGGACGAGCTGAGCCTCGCTGAGGCGAAGCACGAGATCATCCACTTCGGCACCATCTGCCACAAGGGTTTCGGCTATGTGAGAGCCGCCATAAACGAGACCGACCCCGAGAAGTTCGAGGAACTGAGGTCGAAACTCGTGAAATACGAGGAAATCACCGACAGCATCGAGTACGAAATCGCCACATACTTAGGGGAGGTATCCAAAGGCGAGATTTCCGAGTCCTCCGCACTTCGCATCAAGGGGATGTACAGGATAATCGGGGAGATGGAGAGCCTAGGTGACAGCGGGGAAGCCATCAGCCGCCTGCTCCAGAGGACCAGGGACCACGGCAGGACCTTCGATGAAGAGCAGCTGAAGAAGATAAACCGCATGGTGGACCTGGTGGACAAGGCATACGAGGTGATGATAGAGAACCTCAACACTCCTTACAAGCAGCTGAGGGACATCAGCAACGCCACCGATGCCGAATACAACATAGATGAGTGCAGGAACTCCCTGAGGGAGGAGCACATCGTCAATATCGAGGAGAACCCGCAGTACAACTACCAGACAGGGGTGTTCTACATAGACCTCATAGCCGAGCTGGAGAGAATCGGGGACTTCATAATCAACATTTCACAGGCCCAGGTCGCGGAAAACGTATAATTACATGAAAGGGGCCTGCCCCTTTCATGCCGGCATATCCAAAGAAAGCCTTTCCTCTTGCATGGGGAAAGGCTTTTTATTTGCACGGTTTTTGTTTTCCCACCTTTGTCACCACAATTCTTCCAGTCATGAAAAAGACCTCTCCCACTGTTGTCAGCGCCCTGTGCGGGCTTCTCATTGTTCTTTCATTTTCAGGATGCGGTAGCGCTTCCAAGGGAACCAAGTCAAACGAGGGCACCCCTCAAGCGGCCCAGGCCACCCCTTCAGACCCTGTTACCGCAGGGAAGGAGACTGCGGATATCGCCCCTTCGGGGGAATCCTCCCTTGCGGGGCCAAAGGTCCAAGACGATGAAGATACGGTCAGGACAGAGCGGGGATCCATGTTCTCCCTTCCCCTGAGACTTCTTCAGATCTCGATGGAAAACACGCCGAGGGAGAGTTTCGCCCTGTCCCCTTTCAGCCTTCAGGCTGCACTCTCGATGCTGGTCCCGGGAGCCGGGGGCAGCACCAAGGATGCCATCATGGATGTGCTTGAAGGAAGGACGACCAAGCCTTCGGACCTCACGGAAAATGAGGCGATAACACTAAAGAGCGCAAATTCCCTGTGGATCAGGGAAGGATTTCCCGTGAGGGAGAGTTTCAAGGACACTCTTTCCGATGAGTTCGGGGCGGGAGTATTCGTGGAGGACTTCTCCGACGGGACCGCCGAGAAGATAAACTCCTGGTGCAGTGACGCCACCAACGGGCTCATCCCATCCATCGCCGGTAAAATAACTCCCGAGCAGATGCTCTTCCTGATAAATGCAGTGTATTTCAAGGCATCCTGGCAGGAGCCATTCAACCCTCACTACGAGAGGACTTTCCACTCCCCCGAAGGAGACATCGACATTCCTTTCATGGGAGATACCAGGAGCTATTTCCATTCTGTGAAGGATGGCTGGCAACTCGTGGAAATCCCCTACAAGGGCAGTGGCTACACTTTCCTCCTTCTTCTGCCCCCCGCAGGGGAGGAACTTGGCCAGTGCATATCATCCCTCACCCCCGAACTCGTTGAAAGCCTGGTTGGTTCAACCGAAAGGCGAAGGATATCCCTGAGCCTTCCCAAGTTCAAGATAGAATCCTCCACTCCCCTCAATGACCATGTCCGGAAGATGGGAGGCGAGAAGGCGTTCCAATCCAATGCCGACTTCTCGGGAATCTGTCCCCGAGGAGGACTGAGTGTCAGTTCCATCCTCCAGAAATGCCTCGTCGACGTGGACGAGAGGGGAACGGAGGCCGCCGCAGTCACTGAGGTGGTGATATCGCTTACTTCCGCCCTCGGGGCCCCGCCGCTTCGAATCGTAGCTGACCGTCCATTCGTTTTCATGGTGGAAGACTACGGGGGAAAGAACATTCTTTTCGAAGGCGTGGTGTCGACTTTCAAGTAGTCAAATTCTTACATTTGAGCTGCGTACAAAGAAATGTACACGCAAAAAATATGGTTCTTTCCAAATATTGTATTGCAATTGTAAAAGTTATTCCTAACTTTGGTTCGGTACTTCCCACACCACATCCAACTAAACTATAACACCATGACGAGGACCGGCCACCTACTGTTGCAATACTTGGCAGCATTTCTGCTATTCCTTCTTCCATCCGCAAGGACGGAGGCAGGGGCCCAAGTGGCTGATTCGCTGCTCAACAGGAAGTCCGTCTTCGAACTGAGCCTCACCGATCCCCACCTCGCCCGGGAAATCATTTCGGAAATGAGGGAACGCAAAACCTATCCCGCCTGGGAATTGGACATGATGGAAGGCAGTGTCCTTTATGAAAACCGCCTTTTCTCCGAGGCCCTTCATTTCTACAAGGCCGCCTACTCCAGCAAGAAGGTCCGCCGTACCGACACACTGGCCCTCGAGTGCCTAAAGAGCCTCGCCCTCACCTATGAGGCCATCCCCATGAAAAGGGAACTTGTTCAGACCACTTCCTCTCTGCTGGACAGGGCCAAGCTGGTCAGTAACGTCCCTTATCAGGCAATAGCCCTTTTCCTCCAGGGTAAGGACCTCTTCAATAATTCCAGGACCGAGGAAGGCTACAGGAAATGCGCCGAGGGGGTGAGACTGATGGAGAGCGTGAAGGACGGGTGGCAGCGGGCCGTAGCCGTACTTCGTTCCTTCTACTCAGACATGGCCCTTTTCAATCTGGAGATGGGTGACGTCGAGAGGGCCCTCGCTTATACCCTCAGCCTGGAAGAGACGCTCTTCCACAGGACGGGAGACGTGCTCCCGGCGGGAAATGACGACAGGACCAGGAAAAGAATCTATGCTATCCGCAGTGACATCTACCTGAAAATGGGAAATCCCGCGGAGGCCCTCTCCTACTACAACAAATGGAAAGACATTGTGCTGGATGACCCGGCGGAGGGCCTGCTCATTCTTGGCTACCTCAAGGATACGGGGGACTATGACACCGCCCTTGCGATAACCGGAAGTTACAAGGACTTCCTGCGCAACGAGGAGGGGGACACCATGGGCAGGATGATAGACATCCTCGAGGAGGAGTCCAGGATCCTCGAGGCGAAAGGCGACTTCCCGGGCATGGCAAGGTGCGAGAGGGAAAGGGCCACGCTGACATACAGCATGATGAACCAGCATCATAACGACGCCATGGACAGCATCTACGAGGATATCGCGATCGACAGGCGGGTAAAAAAGGCCCAGATGGGTCTGTACATAATCATCGGGATAATCCTCGTGGTCTCTCTGGGCGCAGCAGGTTTCATCAACGTGAGATACTCCTTGCAAAAGAAGAACAAGGCCCTGGTCGCCCATTTGTCGGAATTGACCGCATACCAGGATTATGTCTTGTCCCGGGGCTTCGAGGCCCCTTCCCCCGGTGCCAGGAACGAGTCCACGGGAGAGGGCGGGGAAGAAGAGCCCGCCAGGGGATGGTCAGAGCAGCCCACCCGCTCACCCGCCGCCCCCATGGACGAGGATGAGATGCTCTTCCTTCAGATGGACAGCAAGATAATGGAAGGCAAGCTCTTCCTCCAGCCCCTCGACAGGGATGACCTTGCCAGGATTATGGGAGTGAACAAGAACCGCTTCGGGCAGATTATGCGCCAATACTGCGGGGCATCCAACTCCTCCGTATACATCAATCGCAAGAGGGCCCACTATGCCGCAGATCTCATCCGGAAGCATCCCAACTACACCATCTCCGCCATAGCCCAGGACAGCGGTTTCGGAACCATAGCGACCTTCAACCGCATCTTCAAGGAGGTCTTCGGCATGACCCCGGCCGCCTTCCGTGCAGCCTTGGGAGAGGATGAGATTTCACTAGGACGGACAGAGGCGGAAAGCCCCCGGAATGGAGGCTCCATGTAGATTCCCGTTTCCTGTATCTCACTTGACCTTCCGACAGTATGCAATACTGTCTTTTTCTTCGTATTTTTGCAAAGGCCCCGCCACCTTGAAGGCCGGCGCTGGAATTACACACCCACCCCCATTTTTGACATTACTGTGATGAGACACTTTCCTTTCATTATGTCAAGGGCGCTTCTGCTCTTTCTCCCCCTCTGGATCCTTCCTTGCGCCATTGCACGTGGCCAGGAAGCCTCACCCATACGCTCCTCCAAGATTGAGGCAGCACTTCGCGAGGACCCTACACGGGCATGTGTCAACACCCACTCCTATGAGTTCCTTCCCCTCTACGACACTCCCGCACCCAAGGGCTACAAGCCCGTCTACATCAGCCACTACGGACGTCACGGATCCCGTTCCGACTGGGGCAGGCCTGCCTATAAGACGGTGATTGACGCCCTATCCAAAGGCAAGGAAGCACACATCCTCACTCCCAGCGGGGACTCCCTGCTCCAAGAGGCGACCCTCGTCTATGAAGGCCACGACGGGATGGACGGGAGGCTCACCCAGAGAGGGGTCAACGAGCACATGTTGATTGCCCAGAGGATGTACACCCGCTACAGGAGGGTATTCACCAAGGGCAGCGGAAAAGTCAGGAGCGTATCCAGCACGGTACCCCGCTGCCTTGTAAGCATGACAGCCTTCACCGATGCCCTCACGAAGATGGAGCCGAACCTCGACATCACATGGGATACGGGAGAGAATTTCATGGCCTACATCAATAACGGCTGTCCCGATTCCCTGTCCAAGGCAGCGGATGCGCTGATCCGCTCGAAGATTCCCGCCCCAGGCAAGGGCGAGGGAGAGCGGTTTCTCGGGAAGGTCTTCACCGACCCCGTCAAGGGAGAGGAACTCGTTGGGAACAAGGATGCCTTCGTCGGCTTGGTGCTCCATACCGCCAGGAACTCCAACGCCTTTGACATAAATCCCACCCCCTTCCGCTTCCTCAGCCTCGATGCCATCTACTCCTACTATGAGAACAACGCCATGAACCTGTACCTGCATCAGTGCAACTCCGCAGAGTTCGGTAAGGTGAGGACGGCCCTTTGCCGCCCCCTTGTGGAGGACATCGTGAACAAGGCAAATGATGCCCTTGGCAACGGGAGAGTTTGCGCGGACCTTCGTTTCGGTCACGACTATCCCATTCTCTCACTCTTCGCCTTCATAGGCCTGCAGGGTGCAGGAGACTGCCTTACCCTGGACGAGGCCAGGACAGAGTGGTTCGCTACCGAGTACGTACCTTTTGCGTCCAACCTGCAGATGATATTCTACAGGAAAGGCAATGACCCCTCCAAGGTGCTCGTCAAGTTCCTCGTGAACGAGAAGGAGACCCTCGTTCCCGCCCTGAAAGCCGTGAGCGGCCCCTACTATGACTGGAATGAGGTAGTGGCATACCTGGACGGAAGGTTCAGGTAGCCTTCCCCGCTTAAGTCCAATAGACACCGTGACACCTTAACCAACCGCATATGACGACAACGACAAGACGCCTTCTGGCACCTGTCCTTTTCATGGGCCTCCTGCTTCCCCTACCGCAGGGGACCAAAGCCGCTGACACCCTCTTCGTCAAGGATGTCCTGGTCCCCGTCCTCCTGGAAAGGGAGGACAACGAGGTCCTGGACCTTCGCATTGTCCCCTCTGACGAGAAGAATCCCTCCACCCTCACTTCCATCACCCTGTCCCTCGAAGAGGGCACAGCCATTTCCGCCATCAAGTCCATCAAGCTTTACTACGGAGGCACCGAGGCAAGGACTTACTTTGACGGGACCCAGTTCCGTCCGGTGGAGTACATGCAGACCCTGAGGGCCAACCCTTCCCACAGCATCCTCAAAAGCGAGATACTTCGTCCCGCCTCTTCTGAAATCACCTTCCACCTCAGCGACAGGCTCTTTCCCGGGGCCAACTTCTACTGGGTGAGCGTCCAGATGGATAGCGGAAAGGCCTCCCTCCTGGACAAACTGTACCTTTCAGTGAAGGGAGCCACACTGAGCGGTGCTGACATCCCTGTCCAAAGCACCTACGACGCACCTCCCGCCCACAGGATGGGCGTTGGGGTAAGGCATGCGGGGGATGACGGAGTCACCGCATACAGGATTCCCGGACTTGTAACATCCAATGACGGGACCCTCGTCGCCGTTTATGACATCCGTCACAACTCCTCCAAGGACCTCCAGGAATACATAGACATCGGGGTAAGCCGCTCCGAGGACGGAGGGAAGACCTGGGGTCCCATGATTACCGCAATAGCCTTCGGACAGTTTGGCGGGCTTCCCGCCTCGCAGAACGGGGCCGGTGACCCCGCCATCCTGGTGGACGAGAACACAGGGGACTTGATCATCGGCTGCATCTGGGCCCACGGCATGGGCAACAAGGCTTCGTGGTGGTCGACGGTTCCAGGCATGGACCCGCAGTACACAGCACAGTTCGTGACATCACGCTCCAAGGATGACGGAAAGACCTGGAGCACACCCGTGAGCATATCCCCGCAGATCAAGGACCCTTCCTGGGCTTTCTACTTCAACGGTCCCGGAAGGGGAATCACCACTTCAGACGGGACACTTGTGTTCGCGAGCCAGTACACGGAGTTTGACAAGGGACGCACTCCCCATGCCGGCATCATCTACAGCCGTGACCACGGTTTCACCTGGGAAAGGCACATGGCGGCGAAGGACAGCACTACGGAGGCCCAGGTGGCCGAGCTTTCCGACGGGACCCTCATGCTCAATATGAGGGACAACCGTGGCGGTGCGAGGTCCATTGCCACGACATCCGACTTCGGCAGGACCTGGAAGGAGCATCCCACTTCAAGAAAAGCCCTTCGGGAGAGTGTCTGCATGGCTTCGCTACTGGGGGTGAAGGCAAAGGACAACAGCCTGGGGCGCCATCTGCTCCTTTTCTCGAACCCGGACACGACCAAAGGCCGCAACCACATAACCATCAAGGCATCCCTCGATGACGGGAACACCTGGGACACTGGCAACCAGGTCATGCTGGACGAGAGGGAAGGATGGGGCTACTCATGCCTCACCATGGTGGACAGGGATAACGTAGGCATCCTGTACGAGAGTTCAGTATGTCATATGTGCTTCCAGGTGGTACCGTTAAGCGACCTTATAAGGAAGAAATAGGACCCTCAGGGCATCGGCACAGTCCAAGACAAAAAGTCGAAGAAGGGGTGGAAACACCTTTTTCTTCGACTTTCTCATTGGATTCAAATACCTGCCCTTGTGGGCCCATAATGCTCTCCAGGAGCCTTCCCGCCGTGGTCTTTATTACCCGAAATTGTCGGGCCATGTGAGAACACCTACAACTGGGTGGAAGAGATAATCGAGAGCAACAAGGAGGCCATAGAGCATCCCGGCAACATAATAGAGAGTGAGGACAAAGACGATGAGACTCTTACTTACGGCATGACCGTAAGGCACGAAGGCATCGACATCCTGAAAGGCCTCACCTTGAACATGTATTACAATGCCACCCTGCGCAATCAAGTCATTTGCAACCACATGTCCAGGGTA
>CAJOLJ010000084.1 GCA_905235445.1 uncultured Bacteroidales bacterium | reverse complement strand
GGGACGGTAACCTTCCTCGAAGTCTCCAGTCTGTCAGCCCAGAAGGAGTCACTGACTTTTACAGATGTGAAGGGTACCGGGGAAATGGGATAGGGGGAAGCGGAAGGTGCACTCCCCTTGGGAATTATCCCTGCCGAGGAAAGGAGCAGGACCATGGCCAAGGCGGGGATGGCGCCTGCGAAAAAAGGGAAAGTGTGTCTTGGATTCATGGATGATGCCCTTTTGTAGCGTTGATTGCAAAAGTAGTCATAAAGCACTTTATACCAAAAAAACGGACATCCTTTTTGGTTTCAAAATTCATGTCATGTTCACAAAAGGGTTGCGCCCGATATAACTTCTCCTTGACTGACGTTCCTGGATGCCTTTTTTCTTGGGGGACTTGCTCTTTCATGAAGGGGGCTTGTCGGCTCCTTTTTCTTTGCGGGCTGGGAAGGAGGATTTCTCGGAAACCACGAAAAGCAGTATATTTGCAGGCTTTTACGTTACAGCAAACAGTAAACGATACACAGAAAACTACATTAAAATACAGCAAGATGAAGGTACTTGTAACCGGGGCAGCCGGATTCATTGGCTCCCGCCTCATGTATGAACTATCCCGCAGGGGGGACGAGGTCGTAGGACTTGACAACATCAATGACTACTACGATGTCAGGTTGAAGTATGGACGCCTCGCCGAGTATGGCTTTGCCGACAGGGAAGGGGTCGACTCCCTCAAGATGACCACAAGTACTCTCTATCCTAACTGCCGTTTCATAAAGGCTGACCTCGCAGACAAGGAGGCAATCGATTCCGTTTTCCAGGCGGAGAAATTCGACAAGGTAGTGAACCTTGCCGCCCAGGCCGGGGTGCGTTACTCCATCACCAACCCCTATGCATATCTGCAGAGCAACCTTGTCGGGTTCCTCAATATACTCGAGGCCTGCCGGAACTTCGGTGTGAAGCATCTCGTATATGCATCTTCCAGTTCCGTCTACGGTCTGAATGCAAAGGTTCCCTACAGCGAGGACGACAAGGTGGACAATCCCGTCAGCCTGTACGCAGCCACCAAGAAGAGCAATGAACTGATGGCGCACAGTTACTGCAAGCTCTATGGCATCAGCATGACCGGGCTTCGTTTCTTCACGGTCTACGGACCCTGGGGAAGACCTGACATGAGTCCCATGCTCTTTGCGACGGCCATAAGCAAGGGCGCCCCCATCAAGGTCTTCAACAACGGTGACATGATCCGTGACTTCACCTATATAGATGACATAGTCGAAGGGACGATCGGTACTCTTGACCATGAACCCGCACCCAATGAAAACGGACTCCGTTACAGGGTGTACAACATCGGTTGCTCGAACCCCGTCAAGTTGATGGATTTCATATCGGAGATCGAGCAGGCCATGGGGTGCGAGGCAGAGAAGATTTTCCTTCCCATGCAGCCCGGTGACGTCTACCAGACCAATGCCGACACCACCAAGCTTGAGAGCGAGGTGGGCTACAAGCCCCACGTGCGCCTGCATGAGGGAATAGGGGAGTTCGTGAAGTGGTACAAGAGTGACAAGAATCCTCTGAAATAGAACTTTTTACATAGGGGAGGCATACTGCCATACACTCCAATCGCACACACACCCACCCGGATATGAACTGCGAAGAAAGATTCCACGCTATCTACGGAAGGGATGCCCAGGGCCTCTCTTTCTGTCCTTACCGCATCTGTCCGCTCGGTGCCCATTCCGACCACAATCTGGGAAAGATAAACGGGCTTGCCTTGGACAGGGGGATCCACTTGGCGTATTCTGCCAAGAGGAACGGGGTCGTGGAGATGTCTTCCATCCAGTTCCCGAAGAGGGCCCAGTGGCACATATCATCGGTCCCACCCTTCAAGGAAGGGGACTGGGCTGACTATCTGAGGGGAGCTACGATATCCCTGTCCAGGAGATACCGCCTTTCCTGCGGGCTTTGCGGTGTAATCGAAGGTTCGCTTCCAATTGGCGGCCTGTCATCCTCCGCGGCACTCACCATCGCATTCCTGGATGCACTGTGCAAGGTGAACGGGATACATCTGGGCGAGCGTGAACTCATCGAGATTGCCTATGAGAGTGAACGTACTTACGTCGGGGTCTCCATCGGAAAACTTGACCAAAGCTGCGAGGTGCTTTCAAGAAAGGACCATCTACTGTATCTGGATACCAAGGATGACACATATGAACTCATCCCTCTCTCTTCTTCCATGAAACCCTTCAGCATCGCCATTTTCTTTTCCGGCCTGGAGCACAGTCTGGTAGGCTCCAAGTTCAATATGAGGGTGGATGAACTGAAGGCGGGTGTCTATGCCCTGCAGGCCTACGCCCTCTTGGAGTACGGCAAGTTCTCGGATGCCTATGCCAGGAATGTCCCGAGGGAGGTCTATGAGACTTACAAGGACAGGCTGCCCGAGAGGTGGGCCCTTCGCTGCGAGCACTGGTACACTGAGTTCGACAGGGTCGAGAAGGGAGCGGAAGCCTGGAGAAAAGGCGATATGGACACCTACGGCAAACTCGTATTTGAGTCAGGATACAGCAGCATCCATAACTGGCAGAGCGGAGCCGAGCAGCAGATCTGCCTGTATGAGATAATGCGCACGACCGACGGAATCTATGGCGGTCGCTTCAGCGGGGCCGGGTTCAAGGGTTGCTGCATGGCGCTTATTGACCCCTCGTTCGAGGAGAGCATACTTCGAAGTGTCAGGGAACGTTATCTGAAAGCCTATCCGGCGCTCTCGGGCAAGTATGATTCCTTCATTTGCGGGAGTTCTGACGGGGTCCGAGTGCAGTAGGGCCATGCATTCAGTTGCTTAGCTCCCGGCCATCTGCGAGGGACCTTGTTCGTGGAGGAAAACGACAATTCCGCAGGATTCTTGCCAAAAAGAAACGTTGAAGTTGCCTTTGCCTTCATGAAGCATAGAATCTTAACCATCATTCTGCTCCTGACCCCCTTGCTTTGCGTAGCGGGAGTACAACATGAGGCAAACCGCAACCAGGTACGTATCGGTTGGGGAGATATGCTTTTCGAGACTCTCTCATTCCACCCGACGTCCAACCTCCAAGGGGTTGTCACGTCCGATTACGGCTACACTGGACATATTTTCGGGGAGTACCAGCGCCGCCTGGGCAAGACTCTCAGTGTCGGGGCACAGTTGGATTTCGAGGGCATCTTCTGGAAGGAGAAGGGTGTACAGGTCAATAACTTCAACCTTGCCCTCATGCCCACTGTCCGCTTCATCTATTATGAAAAGGGGCTTTTCACCCTGTATTCCAGTCTTGGAGCCGGACTTCTGACAGCTTTCGACAATGGCGGGACAGTGGAATTCGCCCCGGCTTTCAACCTGAACTTCTTCAGCGTCCAGGTAGGGAAGGGGGCATGGTCCGGCACGCTGGAACTCGGAATGCTCAATGCCCTCCAAAACCCGAACAAAGTTTACATGGTGGCGTCCAGGATGCTGTCCGTAAGCCTTAATTATGCCTTCTGAGATTATGAAAAGAATAGTGCTGTTTTCCCTTCTTCTTGTCTGCATAGGAGCTTGCCGCAAGCCGGAGGTGGAGTTTGTGGATTTCGACTCGTTCCACCCCATATCGGTTAAGTCTGCCGACGTTTTCATGGAATCGGGTGCGCTGAATCCGGAAATACGCCTGCTTGGACCCCTGGATGAGGAAGGGCCCGAGACGAAGACCGCCACGACTTCCCTTGTCTCCACGGTGAAGGACCTGCTCGGATCCCTCCAGAGCAATACCCTCATTCACATATCCGGTACCTACCAGGGACACGACATCGACGGAACGCCCCTCGTCCAGTCCGGGAAACTGCTTGTTCCCAGGGACGGAAAGATAAAGAACCTCATCATCGTAAGCCACTTCACCATCGGGGCCAATTTCGAGTGTCCCACCGAGTCCTTCCCCCTGGAAGGGATAATGGCATCCAAGGGGTATGAGGTGGCAGTCGCGGACTACATCGGGTTCGGCATCACCAAGGACCGCATCCATCCCTACATGCACACCAGGAGCACGGCCCGAAGCGTCGTGGACATGGCCCTCGCCGTCAAGCCCTACCTCGAGCACATCGGTCGCAAGCCCGAGAGCGAGGAAGTCATCCTGCTCGGCTATTCCCAGGGCGGGTCCACCACGATGGCTGTCATGAACATGATCCAGAGGGAGTTCCCGGAAGAGTTGCCCATCAAGAAGGTATATGCCGGAGGCGGTCCGTACGACCTGAACGCAACCTTCGACATCTCCATGGAGGAAGACGTGACGGGAATTCCCTGCGCCATCCCCATGATTGTCCAGGGAGTGAGCGAGGGGGAACGGCTGAACCTCGACATGGCTGATTTCTTCCAGCCTGACCTGCTCGCCAATTACGACGAGTGGATTAATTCCAAGAAGTACACCGTCAAGGAAATCAACACCATGATCGGTGCCTCCTCCCTCCATGAGATAATGACGGACGAGGGACGTGACAAGACCAGCGCCCAGACAGCACTTCTGTACAAGGCCATGATGAACAACTCGGTACTTAATTTCTTCCCGCATTCCCCTGTCTTCATTTTCCACAGCCGGCAGGACCGTACCGTCCCCTTCGTCAATTCCCAGATGGCGGAGATGCACCTCAAACGGTCCAATGTCAGCTACGACTTCGGTGACTACGGGTCCCACGGTACGGCTGCCATCCACTTTCTGTTGAAAGTAGCAAAAGAACTGTAAGCCATGAAAACGAAGATACTGCCCCTCCTGCTGCTCTCCGCCCTGCTCTTAGGGTCCTGCGGGGAGAAATACGACGTGCCCACCTCCTTCGACATCAAGTTGGAGACCATTTCGGCGACCCGTGCGTCAATCTCCGTAAAGCCCGCCAGCAATGATGCCTGGTATGCCTACATCCTTGTGAGCGACGGCTCATTGGAAGCCCTCGTAAAGGAGGAGTTTCTTTTCCAGGCGGTAATCGAGAATTGTGAAGGGCTGTACGAGTACATAATCTCAAATTCCTCTGAGTATGCATCGTTCTCGGACCTCTTCTTCTTTAACGGTCCGAGGACCCATCGCCTTGAAAATCTGGTGCCGGGAATCCATCACAAAATCTATTTCTACCAGGTGAACCCGAAGACTCACGAAAAGATAGGTGAATACAATAAGCTGGAATTCGATACTCCTTCCATCCAGGAGTCCGACCTCTCATTCGAGGTCACATCCAGCGGGACCACCGTCAGGATGCCTGGGCGGAGGCAATGTCAGTTATGGGCCTTCATCGGCAGGCGGATCCTCATGAGGGAGTCCAGCGGTATCTCAGGCTTCTGGACATCATCCGGAATGGGCATTGACGAGAACTGTCCGAAATACTGCACGCAGGCATCCCTCCACCATTTCGCATCCTTTTCCTGGATGCGGAACTTCTCAAGTGTAAGTTCATACCTGTCCCTGTCCACAAACCGTCTCATGCCTTCCCACATCTCCCGGTAGGAAGTGGCCTCTTTCACGCCCCTGTCATAATGGAGGCAGAGTTCATCCCAAAGTGTCCTGCCGGATTTCATGATATGGTCCCAGGGGACATGGTGGAACCAAAGTAGCACTGTCTCGGGACACGTGTCGATGTCATTGTACATTTGTGCCATTTCCGGAGGATACTGGTCCACGGCTCCGCTTCCACTCTCCCTGGTCCTGTCGAACCCCACCCCAAGGCTGTCTGCCTTGTGGTAGTATGATGGAAGCCAGTCTGGCCTTGCACCGGGTATGGTGCACCAGGGCTCCGGTCCGTAGTGGTGTTCCCAAGCGAAGAGGTGATGAAGCCCCAGGGGCATCATGTAGTCGACACAGGCCTCCCTGGAGGAAAGCATCATCCCAAGGACCGGGGTGACGAACTCCTTTTCCCACTTGCCCTTGGATATGTACCATGGGCGGGGGAAAGTATGCGTTATCCATTCCCTCGCAATCTGTTCGGATGAAAGGGTGGGGTTCCAGGCGAGCCTTCCGAATGCGTACCAGTTGGCCTGGGCGAAGACATTTCCGCAGAACGTGGGGTCCTGCCCTATGTTGGCTACCCCGGCTATGACTTTCGGCTCCTTGCCCTGCGGAATCACGTCCAGGCATTCCTTCCACATCGGGGACAGGAACACGGCATGGTTGCCCTGTCCCAGGTATTCCTGGGTAATCTGGAGTTCGGGGGTGAGGGCAGTGGATGGCATCTTCCAGAAGAGGGGACTTACCGGTTCCCTTGGCTGGAAATCCACCGGGCCGTTCTTTACCTGGACAGTGACGTTGGGGGCGAACTTCCCGTCCAGGGGTTCGAACTCCTCCACGGCCTGCCTGGCCCTGTCCGGGGAATGCGCCCCGTAGACAAAGGCCCTCCACATCACTATCCCGCCGTGCGGGGCGAGGGCCTCGGCCATCATGTTGGCTCCTTCGTCATGGCTTCTGCCGAAGTCCCCGGGACCTGGCTGTCCTTCCGAACTGGCCTTCACCAAAAATCCCCCGAAATCAGGTATCACCGAGTAGATGTAATCAACCTTGTCCCTCCACCACTGCCTTACGGCAGGGTCGAGCGGGTCAGCCGTAGGCAGTTCGCCCATGGCCATGGGGGATGCGAAATTCACTGAGAAATACACCCTCATTCCGTAGGGACGCAGGATGTCCGCTATCTTCCCGGCCCTCTGGACATGCTCGCTGTCAAGGATTCTGGGGGATGCATTGACATTATTCAGGACTGTCCCGTTGATGCCTATTTTCTGGTTGAGAAGGCCGTACTCCTTTATCCTTTCGGTGGGAATCTCCTCACTTGTCCACTCCCAGATCGAGTGTCCGGCGTAACCCCGTTCCACCGTGTCGTCGAGATTGTCCCAGTGGTTGAGGATCCTGTACTCATAGTAGGGTTCCCCCTCGCAGGGGACCGTCCCCGCCGTCCACAGTTCCGCGCTTTTGGGGGAGCAGCCGCCTGCCACAAAAAGGACAGGAAGGGAAAACAACACCGCTTGGATGCAGAAAAGGGACCTGCATCCAAGCATAGGGGTGTGTGTATGTACCCGAGGCCTACTCATCGAGGCCTTGGATTGTTTGGATGGTGCCGTCCTCGTTGTACTTCAGTTCGCACACCTTGAGGCTGCGAAGCCAAGTCCTTCCGCCGGAAGGAACGCTGTCATGATGGAAGAGGTACCATTTTTCTCCGTACTTGACGATTGAGTGATGGGTGGTCCAGCCGACCACGGGGGTGAGGATCTCCCCCTTGTAGGTGAAGGGACCGTAAGGGTTGTCGCCGATTGCGTAGCACAGATGATGCGTATCCCCTGTGGAGTACGAGAAATAGTATTTCCCGTTATACTTGTGAACCCAGCTGGCCTCAAAGAAGCGGCGGTGATTGTCCCCTGCGGTAAGTGGCTTCCCGTTCTCGTCAACAATGACTACGGGCTTGGGATCCTCGCCGAACTGGAGCATGTCGTCGGCAAGTTTCGCGACTCTCCCGGGGATGGCGGGCTCATCGTCGGCGGGGAAGGTGCTTCCCGTGTCGAGGGCCTTGTTGTCACGGTACCTCTGGAGCTGTCCGCCCCAGATGCCGCCGAAGTAGAAATAATACTCTCCCTCGTCCTCCAGGACGCAGACGTCGATGGAGTAGCTGCCCCTCATGGGGTCGGGCTGGGGGACGAAAGGCCCTACGGGAGAGTCTGCCACGGCCACGCCGAAGCGGAAGATGTCGTTACGGTCCTTCAGGGGGAAGTACAGGTAGTACTTCCCGTCCTTCCTCGCAACGTCGCAGTCCCAGAGCTGACGCCCGGCCCAGGGGATGTCCTCGACTTTGAGGATGACGCCGTTGTCCTTGATGGGGGAAGTCATCGGGTCGGGTCCCTCGAGGGACAGGACATGGTAGTCCTTCATGTTGAAGTGATTGCCGAAGTCGTCCTCGGGCACTCCGCTCTCCCAGTCATGGGAGGGATAGATATAAAGCTTTCCGTCGAATACGTGTACCGAGGGGTCTGCCATGTAGTCCTCGGGGAATAGGTATCTCTTGGGTGTTGCCATGATGATGTGTTGTTCTGTATTATTGGTGGTTGAGACTTAAGTGTCCATTATTGTGTCGAGCTGTGGCGGCAACCGGGGAATCAGTCCTTCAGAGCCCTTTTCTCGATCTCGATATTGATTTCGTCCATCTTCTCGTCAGTGAGCTCGTACTTGCTGATGATGAACATGGCGAGCAGGAGGAGGATGGCGGGGATGACGCAAACGAGCCAGAGGATACCCTGCTCTGCGAGAGGAGTCTGCTTTGCAGCCTCGGCATTGAAGCCGACCCATGCGAGCACAGCGCCGGGAACCACTCCGCCAAGGGCCATGCCGGCCTTGAAGAAGATGCCGGTCAGGGCGTTGACGATGCCAGCTATCCTCTTTCCGGTGGTGTATTCACCGAAGGCGATGACCTCCGGAACGAGAGCCCACATGTAGCCGGTGGCTGTGATGATGCCGGTGCTCTTGATGAACTGGGCGATGCACAGGAGGGTGAAGTTGCCCTTCAGGGCGGGAATGGAAACGAAGGTGTACATCATTGCCATACCGAGCACTGCGACCCCAAGGAAGAGGTAGAACATGTTCTTTTTCCCGATCTTGCGCTTGATGCCGGGAACAAGGGGCATGAATATGAATGCGGGGATGGTCCCGAGCCACATGAAGAGCGTGGTCAAAAGGGGAGTTGCACCGACGTTGAAAGTCATGAAGTAGGAGTCGGCTGCGTTGCTCACGCTCATCATGGCGAATGCGGTGATGAAGAAGAATGCCAGGACTCTCAGGGGCTTATTGCGCCCGAACTCCATCCACAGGTCACTCACTTTCACATTTGCGGCTTCCTTCTGGTCCATGACCACTTTCTCCTTGCACTGGAAGAAGCAGAAGAAAAGGAGCGCCAGTCCCGCGAGGGCGAAGATGGTCATCGTAATGAACCAGGCGGATGCCGACTCGGGGGTGTTGTACACTGCCACGTACTTGCCGGTCGCAGGGTCCAGGGCCTTGGGGGCGAATATTGCGATGATCAGCGGAAGGGACTTCACGCACAGGGCGCCGAGGTTCGCCATGAACATCCTGGTGGAGGTGAGGATGGTGATTTCGTTGGTGTCACGGGTCAGCGAAGCGTTGAGAGCCCCGTAGGGGACGTTCACCAGCGTGTAGCACATGGACATTCCCACATAGGTGATGTAAGCGTAGATGAGGGAGCCGCTGAAGCCGTTCCAGAAGCACAGGATGGCCAGGCCTGCCAGGGGGATTCCCCCGAGGATGAGCCATGAGCGGTACTTGCCCCACTTGGGGTTGCCCTTGTCGACTATGGTTCCCACGACCGGGTCCCAAAGTACGTCCACGAGACGGACGATGAGGAACATGAGGGCCGCAGCCCCGGGCTTCAGCCCGTAGACGTTGGTGTAGAAGAACAGCAGCCAGATGCTGATGGTCTGATAGATGAGGTTCTGTGCCATGTCTCCGGCACCGAATCCGATTCTCTGGAGCCACGATAGCTTGTAGAAGCCCTTGGACTCGCTTGCGGTGTTTGCCATAATTGATATTGGTTTTGCTAGTTTATTGCGCTTTGTGTGGCGTGGGACCTGGAGAGGGTGCTACTTCCTTGACTCCAGGACTGCCGAGCAGACCCTTTCCCCCACAGTCTTCTTGTCCTGGGGATGGATGTCGTTCCATTCCCCGAGGTCTGCGTTGGGAACGAGGTATACCCCGTCCATCCTCTCGGCGGTGCGCCGCTGCTCTTTCTGGACCCTGTTCCAGCCGAAGTCATTGTCCGTAAGTTCGGAATGTTCGAAGGCAGCGAGCTCAATGATGTAGAACGGGAGATCCTCGTCCTTCATGACTTCCCTCCAGTGGGTTATCATCGTCTCCAGGAGCTCTCCGTATGTGGCGGCCCTACCCGTGTTGCTTTCCCCCTGATACCACAGGACCCCGCAGTAGGGAAGGTCCACGAGGGGAGCCACCATGCCGTTGTAAAGGCCTGCGGATATGTACTGGAGGAAGACTTCGCTGTCCCTCGGGGGCATGCGCCTTCCGTCCTTATGCTGCCACTTGTCAAGGAGGGACACCTCTTTCCCGTCCGGGAACTCGAGGCTGTATCTCTTGTCCTTGACGAATGAGGCGGGATTTCCCCCGCAGGCATAGAGGTGGATTTCCACGACATTCTTGCCCTCTTTCAGCATACCTTCGGGAACGGAGTAGTTGCGGGGAGGGTACATGTAGGTGGTGTTCCCCACGTACTTGCCGTTTATGAAGGTTGAGTCAGCATCGATAAGCGCACCAAGGTGAAGGACAGCCCCGCTCTTCGAGGCTTGGTCTGCAGTGAGGGTGAACTCACGCCTAAGAAGATGGCTCCCGTAGATGTTCTGGCCCTGGGGGTCCTTTGCCCACGAGGAGGAGAATATGTCTTGAACATTCTTCCAGGGGCCCCTCGGGGCGGGAAGGGCATTGTGGGCGTTCTGCCAGTCGGAGTAAAGGTGGGCGTTTTTGTATCTTACCTTGTCGAGATAGTCTTTGTCCTGGTATCTTCTGAGCTCGGAGAGGGCATAGTCCGGAAGGGTGCTCTCCTCCATCCATGCCTCTATCGGGGAACCGCCCACCGAGGAGTTGACCATTCCGATGGGAACCCCGGTCTTCCCGCTGAGTTCCCTCGCCGTGAAATAGCAAACCGCACCCCAGCCCATTGCGGTGGAATCGCTGTCCAGGACTTCCCAGTCCCTGGGGCGTATATCGTCAAGGGGTCCGTCGAAGTTGTAGGACATGGGGACCTTGATGTAGCGGATGGAGGGGTTGGAGTAGCCCTTGACGAACTGCCCTGTGGCATCGAGGCAGCGCCTCACCGGAAGCTCCATGTTGGACTGCCCCGAGCAGAAAAATACGTCTCCCACGAGGATGTCCTCGAGGACCTTGTCCCCGACCTTCAGCGTGAAGGGACCTCCTGCGGGGGAGGGGGAGAGGGTGATGGTGAACTTCCCTGCGGAGTCGGCCGTAGCCTTGTAGGTCTTGCCCCTGAAGGAGGCCTTTACCTTGGCCCCAGGTTCCGTCTTTCCCCGGACGGGGACTGGACGCTCCCTCTGGAGCACCATGTGGTCCGAGTAAATTGCCCCAAGTTCCACCGGGACGGGGGCTTGGGTGCATGAGGAAAACAGCAGGAGCGTCGCTCCCACTGCTGCGATGAGGGACAGGGTGGTTTTTGATGAAAAGAGCTTGGGTGCCATGTCAGTGCTTTTTGCATGTGTTATCCCCATAGGGATAATGCAAAGATAGGCACATTGCCCCCGGAATGCTTATCTAGTTGTTTCATCAAGTTGAAAAATTGAACCATTATTTTCAAAGCGGAAACAATTCCTTTAAAAAAACACTCAAAATCCTCCCCAAGAGGGCATTTTCCTGCCATTCCCTACTTGAAGAGCTTGTCCAGCACCTCCTGGTCCTTGCAGTTCATGTACTTTGAGACAAACTCCTTCGGACTCATCCCGAAATACTCCTTGAAGGATGAAGAGAAATAGGAATGGGTGGAGAAACCGACTTTGTCGGCCACCTCGGATATATTCACTTTATTATTTATGAGAAGGTAGGCTGCCTGCTTCAGGCGGGTGGACCTGATGAGGAAGCTCGGGGTCGTGTTCAGCGTCTCCTTTATCTTCCTGTTCATCTGGACACGGCTCATGCCGACTTCCTTGCCGAGGTCCTCTACGGAGAATTCCTGGTTGTCGATATTCCTCTGGATGGCGGCCATCACTTTCTCGATAAGCTCGTCCTCGGATGAGGTCATCCTCAGGGCGGAGTAGTCGTACTCGACTTCGTGGGTGTACTTGTTCCGGATGAGCTCGGTCGTGGAGATGACATTCTGGATCGAGGAACGGAGCAAATCTATGGAGATGGGCTTTGTCAGGAAGCGGTTAGCCCCGCTCTCGAGACATTTTTTCATGCTGGCCTCGTCGTTGCTGGAAGTGAGTATGGTGACGGGGATGTGGTTCGTCGCCATGTTGTGCTTGATTTTCTGGGTGAATTCCACCCCGTCCATCTCCGGCATTATGAGGTCCGTTATGACCGCGTCGGGTATGGTCGTGGAGATGTGCGGCCAGGCTTCCCTGGCCGAGGTGAAGGTGGATAAGTTGTATTCCCCCTGCAGTTCCAGCCTCAGGTAAGCCAGGATGTCCGGGTCGTCATCCACGATGGTTATGTTGTGGCGTGTCTTGAGGTTGCGGCCCTGGGCGGAAGCCTCGGAGGATGCCTCCAGGACATCGCTCACGTCCTTGTTCTCCTCTATCTTGGTGTATAGGTCCTTATGGTGGGTGGTGGCACTCATCTCCCCTGCCGTGAGGTGGAAGGAACCGACGGGGACATACAGGGAGAACTCCACTCCGTCGGGGATGTTGTGGGCCTCGATCTTCCCGTGGTGGAGTTGCATCAGCATCTTCGAGAGGCTAAGTCCCACGGTCCTTGCGTCCATGACATCCGCCTGGAAGAATCTCTCGAATATCTTCCCGAGGTACTTTTCATCTATGTGGCTCCCGCTGTTGGATATGTCGATGCGCACAAGGGAGGATATGTCTGCGGAGAGGATGCCGTTGTTCCTGAGCGGGGCGCTCACCTTTATCTTGATGCGGCCCCCGTCGGGGACATGCTTGAAAGCGTTGGAGAGGATATTGAAGATGATCTTGTCGAAGTTCCCCTGGTCAATCCAGAGGTTCTCCTCCTTGTTGGCGCTTTCCAGCTGGAAGTCAATGTTCCTGGAGGTCGCAAGCTCCCCGAAGGACTGCATGATGTCCCTGATGAAATACACTATGTCCGTTTCCAGGAAATGCAGCTGCATCTGCCCGTCGTCAATCTTTCTCATGTCCATCAGCTGGTTCACTAGGCGGTTGATGCGAAGGGAATTGCGGTACATGAGGTTGTACAGTTCCTTCCGGGTGGGGTCCTTCTCCGCCTCCCTCATCTTCTTGAGTGGGGACATTACCAGGGTGAGCGGAGTCCTTATCTCATGGGAAATGTTCGTGAACATCCTCAGTTTCATTTCCTTGATATCGGATTCCTCTTTTTGCCTCTTGTGCAGGTCAGCCTTTCTCTTTATCTGGTACAGCCCAAGTGCGGCACCCGTAAGAAGCAGAGCGTAGGCAATGAAGGCCCACGGCGTGGCATAGAAGGGAGGGAGCACCTTTATCGTGATGGAGGAGGTGGAGTACTCTTTCTCGTTTCCGTCGAAGAATGCCCTCACGACAAGGGTCCTCTGTCCCGGGGGGACCTTGGTGTAGGTGGCCGTCCGGATCTTGTTGTCGGTATACTGCCAGCCCTCGTCGAAGCGCTCCAGCCTGTAGGCATAGCGGACCCTCTGGGGGTTGGTGTACTCCAGGACGGCGAATCCGATGGAGAAGGTGTTGTCGTGATAGGGGATGGTGATGAGGGTGGCGTCGGTAATGGGCTTGTCCAGGATGTTCCTCTCGCTTGAGGCATCATATTCCACTTTCTCGTTCATGACATAGAGCTGCGTGAAATAGAGGTCCGGGACCGGGTGCTTTTTCTGGTCGACTACCTGGGGGTAGAAACTTGTCAGCCCGTTTATCCCCCCGAAATAGAGTTTACCGTCAGTGTCCTTGAACGAGGCCCCGTAGCGGAACTCGTTTTCCTGCAGGCCGTCGTAGGAGTAGAAGCAGGTGAACTTCCCGCTGTCCGGATGAAGCCTCGAAAGGCCATATGAGGTGGATATCCATATGTCCCCGTCTCCGCTTTGCTGGATGGCGGCTACGACATTGCTGGAAAGTCCCTCTTTCTCGGTGTATTTGACGGTCTTTCCCTCGGTCCTTCCGTAGCACAGCAGACCTTCTCCCGTGCCTATCCACATCTTGCCTTCCCGGTCCTCGCAGAAGGCGTAGACCCTGGCGTGGGGACTGGTGTCGCTCAGGTCGTAGCTCAACAGTTTCCCCAGGGAATGGTTGTAGCACAGCGGTCCGTTGAATGTCCCGACCCAAAGCATCCCGCT
>CAJOLJ010000083.1 GCA_905235445.1 uncultured Bacteroidales bacterium | reverse complement strand
CCTGCCCACCTCTATATATGATTGAAAACATCAGAGAACGTCACCCCACTACCCATCCACTCGGGGTTACAGACAATCCACTACTTTTGTCACAGAGCCCTATTTTTTATTGAATTTATACCTGTACATTCAAAGTGCGATTTCATGTACATTTCAAACCGCTACGGGGTGTACATTCGATGCACGCTTACCAGGACTTTTATCGTTTGGCAAAAAAGCAGTATCTTCGCACTTGTCACTTCAATACGTAAAACCATTGTCGGATATGTCGAAGACAAGATTTATTTTGCTGTGCTGCATGGTGCTCCTTGCGCTTGCGTGCCGGCGGGACCAGGATCAGAATCCTCAGCAAAAGGAGAGTACAGAGTGGATTTCGCGCCCTGACGGTTTCCAGAATAAATACGCATTGGATCAGCTGGTGATCCTGAGCCGTCACAATATCCGCTCCCCCATGGTGAGCAATAATTCAGTGCTGACGCGACTTGCCAACAGCGGATACCAGTGGTTCCCATGGACGGGTACACCCAGCACACTGACTCCGAAAGGGGCGCGGCTTGAGGCTCAGATGGGGGGGTTCTTCCGGGAGTGGCTTACTAGGAATGATCTCATATCCAGCTATTCCGACAATCCCTACGCCTTCCGTTTTTACGCAAATGCCAAGCAGCGCTGCCAGGTGACGGCAAGGGAATTTGCCGATGCCCTGCTGCCGGGACAGGAAGCCAGGGTGGAGATGAACGTGGCGTTCGATATGATGGACCCGGTTTTCAATCCGCAGATAACAAAACTCTCGGACAGTTTCGTGAGCAGAGCCCAGCAGGAAATCCAGGACAGGTTCGGCAATTTGGACGACGGCATTTCAGATGGATTCGCAATGCTGGAAAAAGTCATCGACATCACGAACTCCCCGGCATACCCCGACACCACCTCGTTCGCTCAATTCCCGTCTTCGGTTAGTTTCAAACTCAATGCCGAGCCGTCCATGTCGGGCGGACTGAAAATGGCCTGCACGGTATCCGATGCCCTGTCGCTGCAGTATTACGAGGAGCCAGACGTGCTGAAGGCAGGCTTTGGACACAGCCTGACTTTCGACGACTGGACAACCGTTGCCTCGGTCAAGGAGTGGTATGGAGACATACTCTTTACTGCCCCGTCGGTTGCGGTCAATGTCGCCCATCCGCTGCTGCTGACAATACTGTCCGAGATCCAGAACGAGAACCGTGTGTTCTCCTTCCTGTGCGGGCACGACTCCAACGTGGCCAGTGTCTTGGCATCCCTCGGTGCAGAGGAAGTGAATCTGCACGACACGATAGAAAAGCATACTCCCATAGGCTGCAAGTTGGTGTTCGAGTTCTTCAAGGGTGCGGATGGGGCCGAGTATGCCGATATGCTGATGGTGTATGCATCAGCTGCGCAGATTCGTGCCGAGAGCGCTCTCACCTACGACAATCCTCCCATGGCTGTGAAGATCAAGCTGCAGGGTCTCAAAGAGAACGCCGACGGGCTGTACAGCCTTTCGGACGTGGAACAGCGACTTTCCGAGGCTATCTGTTCTTACGATGCACTCTGATTCGTAAGTGTCCTGCTGATGGATATCTGGGCAGCGAGAAGGTCGCCCTTCAACTGAAGCTGCTTGTTGACAGACCCGCAGGTATACGTCTTAGATGACGTGTACCTGCGGTCAATCATATGGACGGAGAACCGTACTTGGTGCCCAAGTGTCAGTCAGCCGACAGCATCATGGCGGCAATGACGGGGCGTTTTCCTTTTTGTCCGTTCTAGTTTATTGCACCTGTCATCGGACACCCGTATTCCATGATGCCCGTTCCCAGGATAAATGAAGCGTATGCAGCGAAGGTGCTGATCTCATGAGGCTGTGAAATGTAACTCTCATAGTCCCGTTGCAATCCGATGCTGCTGCAGTCCGTGAGGTTGATATAGCCGTCAGCATTGACGTGGGCCTTTTTCAGTATTCCGTCATAAGCTTTCCGGACCACCGGGGAGAACTCGTCTTTCGGCACGAAACCTTTGCTGATCGCTTTTTGGATTAGATAAAGGAACATTCCTGTACCTGAAGTCTCGTTCCAGTTTCCCGGAGCCGAGGGCTTGTCCACGACCTGGCACCACATACCGGTCAACGGATCTTGGGATTGCTTCAAGCCCTTGCATATCAGGGAGAGCCTGTCCAGCAGTTCCTGCCGCCCGTCCTGGTCCTCGGGAAGAAAGTCGAAGACATCTGCCCACAGGACGGCAAGCCATCCCATTCCTTCACTCCATACTTCCTGGGAGGCCCTTTCGCCGTCCCAGCCATGGAGAAAATGTCCATTCTCCTTCCCGCACAAATCCGTGATGCCTTTCATCTGCCTGACCACTTCGGCGAAATCCTCGGGATGTCCCATTGTCCTTGCATATCTGGCAAGGAACATCTGCCCCATGAAAACGCCGTCCACCCAGACCTGACGGATGCCCTTGGAGTGCCAGAACATTCCGTTGTTGAAACGGGGGTAAGTGTCAAAACCGGAGCGGATCGTTTGTGCGGCTTTTGCATAACGTTCCTCCCCCGTCTGTTCATACAACAGCAGGCAGGCATACCCCGGGAGGAAATTGTCGAGTGCATCCGGGGTAAACTGCCGGAGATTGCCGTCGCAGTCCACGTTCCTGTCCACGAAGTCCTTTATATACCCGTAGAACTGCTGATCGTCTGTCCATCTCCAAAGATGCTCCAGTGCGAACATAATATAACCGGATTGCCAGGAAAAGGAGTTTTCCTGCAAGCCCCAACGGATGGCATCGGCATCAGGGAAACGGTGGATGAACTGCTTTGCAGTCTCTTCCGAGAACGACTTCCGCCCGGGTTGTGCAAACGTTACACAACCCAGGCTGACAAAAACTACTGCCCAAAGTAAAAACTTCTTCATTTCAGTTTATCTCCCTAGGGCATCGTCACCAGAGCTTCTGCGGCAAGCTGCCGGTCCAAAAGTTTCTTGGTGACGGGTTTTACAATCAGATCGAAATGGACTTTGTCGGAAAGGATTTGGTATTTCTCGGTCACGTCGTTGCGGCAGCCCACGGCCCGATTGTAAACATCGAGATTCACATAGGTGACATCCTCCATCTGCACCTCGGAAGGATGGCCCACACGGTGGTTGCGGTCGATGTAGAGTTTGCGGTCATCCCAATGTCCGGCCGAGGCGGCCATCCCCTTCGGCGCGATGAACAGCAGACCCATTCCTCCATCGCCAGTCAGCGAAAGCCACTCCACGTCCTCCTTGTTGCCTGTTTCCTGGGGGAGCATGTTGGGTGTCCACTGCCTGGTGACCGTGCTCTTCCACTGTCCGAAGAATGCAGATTCCTTGCGGTCGCGGTAATTGTCGTGCGGGCCTCGGCCCAGCCATGCCATGTTCTCGAGGGAGCCAGGCAGTACGGCACGGTAGCCGATACGGGGAAGTTCGATTCCCTTTTCACTTGGATCGATATCGGCGCTGAACACTACGATACCGTTGTTCATGATGGTGAATTTTTCCTCGGTGGTAAAGGATGCGCGTCCTGTCCTGCTGACATATACGTTCGTGATGAATACATCAACCCAAGTGCCGTTGTCCGTGTAAGAAGTCTTCTGATTGTGGCATTCGAGGTCCCTCAGACCCAGTTTGTCCCACCTCTCCGAGATATGCTGCTCCCCGCCATGGGGCGCTCTGAAGACGTTCAGTTCAAAGAGTGGATGCCCTTGTGCGTCCACGAGCTGTCCATTGTCGAAGATGGCGTGCAAAGACCCCAGACCGACCGTCAGTCGATTATCTTTCTTCTCGACTTTCAGCTCGGGGCCATAGGCGTCAGGCGCTGCGGGAATCTTGTCTTCTGTCCCGGAGGGGTGAAGCAAAAACTCCTCGATGGCCACCTCGTAACCTTTTTCCGCCCAGGGGGTGGCCTCTTTCAGGCGGGCACTCAGACGAATGGCCGAATGATGGTCGTCCACCGTCAGTTCACTGCCCGTCATCTTCTGCCAATCCCCGTTTTGAAAACCGTTGTCGACGTAAGCATAGAAGAAGTCATAGTCCTGCTCGGGTGTACGGAAGAAGCGCTTGTTCCTGAGCGTCACCTTGCCGTCCCGCATCTCGAAGACGACGGGCTGATAGGTCTTTTTCATCTCAAGGGACTTTGCAGACAGGCTGTTGTCGGCGAATACCACGCCATTGATGACAACATCGAAAGGCTTGTCCCCGAAATCCCCGCCATACAGGTAATCAGTCCCGTTGAAAAGGCCATGGTCCTGGAACTGCCAGATGAATTCCCCCGCAAGCGAAGGGTAATGCTCGTACAGGTCGTAGGATTCCCGCTGGCTTCCCAGGGAATTGCCCCGGGCACTGTTGTTTTCGCACATGATGAACGGTTTCACGCTCTCTCCACGCTTCACCTTCTCCTCCGCCTCGCGTGCATAACGCTCCACTTCTTTGAGGCTGGCATACATGCGGCTGTAGGTCATGGCGTAGTCAGAATTGCCCTCGTAGTGGGTGATTCGGGTAGGGTCGTATCTGGTTACACTGTCTGCGACATACTGGAAGTTCCCGCCTCCTCCGCTCTCATTCCCGAACGACCAGCAGAAAATGCTGGGATGGTTCCTGAGGGTGAGCACCTGGCGTACATTGCGCTCCACCATGGGTTCCCTGAACGCTTGGACGCCAGAGATCTTCATCTCTCCGTGGCACTCCACATCGGCCTCCGCCAGCACGTAGATGCCATACTCGTCGCACAAGTCGTAGAAGTAGGGGTTGTCGGGATAGTGTGAAGTACGGACGGCATTGACATTCAAGCGTTTCATGGTAAGCACATCCTGAAGTGTCTCCTCTTTTGTGATGGTGCGCCCCGTGAAGCGGCTGTTGTCGTGACGGTTCACGCCATACAGGATGATGGGCTCACCGTTCAGCAGAAGGGCGCCGTCCTTACGGATCCCGACCGTCCGGAATCCCACCTTGGCGGTACGGCGGTCGATAACTTGCTTCCCTTGGAGCAGGGTGATGCAAAGGTCATACAGCCGCGGGTTCTCCGCCGACCAGGGTTCGACCCCGGGAAGGTTGTCGAACGACACGACACTGCCTGTGGGTGAGCCCGAGGCAAGGAGGCGTCCCCGGTCACGGAGTTCGACAAGGACATGCCCTTTCCCCTCGACATCGACCTGCACCCTGGCACTGTTCAAAGTGGGAGTCTGGAAGAAGAAATCCTTGATCCGGTTTTTCGGGGCCGACCACAGGAAGACGTCCCGCTCTATCCCGGTCAGCCTCCAGTAGTCCTGGCACTCCAGGAAGGAACCGCTTGTGAAGCGGTAGCACCGTACGGTGAGGGTGTTCTCTCCCTTCCTGTCCAGATAGGGAGTGATGTTCCATTCCGAGGGAAGGAACGAATCCTCGGCATACCCCACGAACCGGTCGTTCACCCAGACATAGTATCCATGTCCTGCGCCATTGAAACGGATGAACACCTCGCGCCCCTTCCAGGAGGCGGGAACGGTGAAAGAGCGGCTGTAGGTACCTACGGGGTTTGTCATTTCGCCGGAGTAGGTCCAGTCAGCGGGGCGCTCGGCCATCACGCTCCATGTCTTGTCGTCCCACTTGAAGGGATAGGTATAATTGGAGTAGAGCGGCCTGTCCCACTGCTTGCCGTTGCGCCAGCCGTAGATCTGCCACGGGCAGGGCACGGTGATGTCGGTCCATGGACCTGGTTCGGCATCCGGGTTGGGCTGCCACCGGAACTGCCAGGTACCGTTCAGGTCCATGTAGTAGGGAGACTGTTCGATAGGCTGGTAGTCGGTGGTCAGCTGCGGAAGCTCCAGGGAATGCGATGTCTCCCGGTTGATCTGCCAGACCGCGACATCGTCCCACTCTTTCATGGTCTGTGCCCCGGACAAGATACATAGGGTCAGGCAGAGGCTCGACACACAGATTCGCATTTTCATCTATCTTCCTATTTTTTGGGTACAAAGAACTTGAGGCAGGAGGGGTTGTGGAACGGAATGCGTTTCCCGGTGTCAGTGAGAAGTCCCGTCTCGAGGTCCCTGGCGTAGATCTCCACCACGTCATCGTCGCGGCTTGCCAGAAGCAGGAAACGGCCGTCGGGAGAAATCGCGAAGTTGCGGGGGTAGCGGCCAGTCCTTTGGTAGCCAACCTTGGTGAGGGTTCCGTCCGCTTCCACTTTCATTATGGCGAGTCCGTCGCCGGTGTTCCTGTAGCTGGAATAGACAAAGCGTCCGTCGGGGGACATGTGGATGTCCGCTGCGCTCTCTCCCTTGTACTCGTTGGCCTCGGCGAGCGCCTGCACAAGACGGACCTGGCCGGGGGTCGAGTAGTCCAATGTGCAGACCTCACCTGACATCTCCCCGAGCAGGTAGGCCAGCGGCCTGTCCCCGGAAAACACGAGGTGTCTGGGGCCGAGGTTGGACTTGGTGAAATAGTCCCGTTGATGCTCCTTGTCTATTATGGGGAACCCCTTTTTGTCGACGGGAAAGACCCTTATGAGGTCCGTTCCCAGGTCGGTGCACCACAGTTCACTGCCGTCCGGAGTGAAGAACACGCCGTGCAGGTAGGGATGGGTCTGGCGTACTGGATTGACGCTGTGGCCCTCGAAGCCATACACCACCGGCTTCCCCAGGATGCCCTTGCGGTTGACCGTGCAGGTGGTTATGTCCCCGGTATAGTAGTTGGCGGTTACGACCATGCGCTCGTTCGGGGAAGTGGCGATGTAGCTGGGAGCGCCGCCAAGGGCAGGCTGGCTGCTGACGAGAGTGAGCGTCTTCTTGCGGGGGTCGAAACGCAGGCAGTTGACAGTGGTCTTCTCCACATCTGGCACTTCGCCGACGGAATAGACCAGACGGCCGTTCCGGGAAAGGCAGATGAAGCCGGGGCTCAGGATCCCGGTCGCACCGCAGATGTAGCTGGCATCAGCCGTCTCCGTATCGAAGGCGAATACCTGGATACCCTCGTCCTGGGGGTCCGAATAGCTGCCGATGAAAAGGTAGATGATGGAAGATAGGATAAGTGAGAGTTTCATCATGATTACTGCTTCTTGACTTTAATGAATGCCGCCTCCTTGTTGGACAGGTCGATAAAGACCACCTTGCCTTTTCCGGAGACCATCTTCTCCTTGTATGACGCGCTCAGATTCCCGCCCTTGTAAACGTCAATGGCATATTCCCCGGTGTCTTGGACAATGACCTGGACAGGGATATCGGTGCGTCTTTCCTCTACCCGGTCGGAAATGTCGTCCGGGAAATGCAGGATGCCGAGGGTCGCGTCGTTTCCGACATGCAGGCAGCTTACCTTTCCTTCACCGTAGGTGGCCGTGATGGAGATATTCTCTCCGGTGCCGGGAAGGCCCGGCCAGATGATGTCCTCACTGGCGGTGACCATGGCCATAAAGTTCTTGTAGAACTCTCCGGCCTGGTTGATTTCGCCTTCGCGGTTTCCAACGCTCCCGTAGGAGAATACGGCGAATCCCGGCGAGCCGCGTTCTATGAAATTGGTCATGTATTCCTGGGTGACGGGCAGCGTATTGGCACGAATGCCAATCTCCGTGCTGATCAGCATGGGAAGCCGCGTGGGATAGCTGTAGGTGTTGTTGTCCTTGTAAACCTGGTCGAGATTCTTCCATACCTTGCCGGCGGAGGTCCCGTAAAACATAGTGGCAATGGCATCGACCCTGCTGTCGCGGAACGTGGTAGCGTCCGTGCCGGTCTTGTCGATGATACCTTTCTCACCTTTTTCCGGAGTGCCACCGATGGGGTTGATCATGGTGATCTGATACGGAGCCTGCTGATGCCAGACGGTAGTGAAGTGCGCGAACCAGGCATTCACCATATCCATCTTGAACCTGGTCCAGGAGCTGTCGGCAGTCTGTTCTTTCCACTTGTCAAATAGCGCGAGGGTATAGGGATTGTAATCCGCATCCTCCCCCTGATAACTGAAGTGCTCTTCATTGCCTATCTGGACGCCTATGACGGTTTCAGAGTCAGCGTAACGGGCGGAGAGCTGTCCCAGCATCCGGATGATCCGGCGGTAGATTTCCGGATGGGAGTAGCAGGGCATGATCTCGGAATCTTTTTTCTCCCGCTGCGTGGCAATGTCCTTTGAGATGTCGCCATCCCTGTACTTCACCCATTGGATAGCGTAGTTGTCGCCATCCCGGGTATCGAGGTTGTACATCCACTGCTCCTCGGGTTCAGGCAGGAAAGGCATGTCGAACTGCTCGTGCATGAACAGGATCCAGACTATTTTCAGGTTGTGGCTTTTCGCCGTTTCCACGATGCTGTCCGTGTAGGAGAAATCGAATTCGCCGTCCCGGGGTTCGATGTCGCCCCAGTGGATCATGAACATGACGGTGTTGGCGCCCATCTGGTTGTAGGCACCGAACACCTTGTCGTAATCGGCGCTGCCCCCTCTTCGTGTATCCCAGAAGCCGCACTCGATGCCTTTGAGGTAAAAGGGCTGCAGCAGACCCTTCCCGTCTTTTGCCATCAGGGCCAGTTTCCGGTTGGGTTGGCGTACCGTTGCGAAGGGGAGATTCTTCTGCTGAGCTTCCTTTTTCGAGGGAATTGTTACCGTCTTCGCTTGGAAGGAAGCGTCGAAGAGGCTCTCTATATCATCTATCGGCACTCCTGCCTGGGCAACCTGAGTGGCCTCTGTGCAGCCCTGCAGGAGCATTGCGGCGGACAGCAGCAACGCCCCGCATCGCATCATAACCCTATTCTTTTTCATAATTGTCCGGATTTTTTGACTTTAATGAATGCGGCATCCTTATTGGACAGGTTGAGGTAGATGATCCTGCCCTTGGATGCGGCCAGATTCGCAGTTTGCGATTCGGTCACTTCCCCGTCCAGGTAGACTTCGATCGAATATCTGCCCGCTTCATTGACCCGTATCTCGACGGGGATTTCGGCTTGTTTTTCCGGTATCTCCTCGCGCAGGTCATCCGGGAAATGCAGGATGCCAAGGGTCGCGTCATTGCCATAGTGCAGGCAGCTCACTTTTCCTCCCCCATAGGTGGAAGTGATGGAGATATTGTCCCCGATGCCGGGAAGGCCGGGCCATATGATGTCTTCGTTGGCGGCGACCATGGCCATGTAGTTCCTGTAATGGTCCCCGTACTCATTGAGCTCTCCGTCCAGGGTAGCCATATGACCGTAGGCGTAAATGGCAAATCCCTGGGAGCCGCGCTCGATGAAATTGGTCATATATTCCTGGGTGTAAGGCCAGGGATGAAGATTCCTGATGCCAATTTCCGTGCTCATCAGGAGAGGAAGCCGGGTGGGGTAACTGAAGGTGTTGTTGGCCTTGTAAACCTGGTCGAGATTGTTCCAGACCTTGTGCCCGTTATCCCAGTAAAACATGGTGGCGATAGCATCGATCCCGCTGTCGCGGAAGGTGGTCGCGTCAGTGCCGCTCCGGTCGATGATGCCGGTTTCTCCTTTCTCGGGGCCGCCGGCAATGGGATTGATCATCGTGATCTTGTACGGGTCGTACAGGTGCCAGGCCGTCGTGAAGCGCGAGAACCACCGTTTCACCATATCCAGCTTGAAACGGTTCCAGGAGGTCTCCCCGGTCAGTTCTTTCCACTTGTCAAACGCTGCGAGCGTGTATGGATTCAGGTCCGAGTCGATTCCCTGGTAACTGAAATGCTCCTCGTTGCCGATCTGGACGCCGATGACGGAGCTCGAATCCTTGTAGTGGTCGGCAAGACGGCCGAGCATCCTGATTATCCTGCTGTAAACGGCTGGATTGGAATAGCAGGGCATGATTTCGGAATAGTGCCTTTCTCTTTGGGAAGGGATGTCCTTGATGATGTCACCGTTTCTGTCCTTGATCCATTGGATAGCATAGTTCTCCCCGTCCCGGGTGTCGAAGTTGTACATCCAGAGGTCTTCCGGTGCAGTCAGGAAAGGCATGTCGAACTGTTCGTGCATGAACAGCACCCAGACGATCTTGATGCCGTGACGCTCCGCAGTCTGAAGGATGGAGTCCGTGAAGGAAAAATCAAACTCGCCGTCCCGGGGCTCAATGTCGCTCCAGTGGATCATGAACATGGATGCGTTGGCTCCCAGTTTGCGGTAGGTTTCGAAAATGGTGTCGTAATCGGGATTCTCGCTCCTCATGCCCCAGAAGCCGCACTCGATGCCTCTCATGTAAAAAGGCTGCATTTCCCCGTCTGCGTCCCTTGCCATCAGGGCAAGTTTCCCGTTGGGATTGCGGACCAGTGCGAATGGCGCCTTTTTCTGCCGTGCCTCCTCTTTCGAGAGGATCGTGACGGTTTTCACGTTGAAAGTCGAATCGAACAGACATTCGACGTCCTCAAGCGGCACGGACGAGACCTCGGGGGGATTGCCGTTCCGGCAGGAACAGACCGTGGCGGCGACCGCCAGACAGATCGCCAGAACGCTTGCGATGTGTATACTCTTTTTCATGATAAAAGCTTTGAGTTGATATTGAGCCTGCATTAAAGGGGATTGCTTACGTTAATAGTCAGTTCAGCGTCTTTCAGCCCTTCGGAAGACACTTTGACATGGATGTCCCCTTTCTTTCGGGCCGATTGCACATAGCCAAGAAGGAGGCCGCTGAAAGCCTTCTTGACTTTTGACGTCGGAGGGGTGAGGTCACTTTGGTTTCCGTTTTCCACCCCGATGAGTTTTCCTGCGCCTGTGACTTCAAAATGTATCTCGTTGTCCGCATCGGGAACGATGACGCCGTTCCCGTCCACGATTTCCACACGGATGTGTACGATGTCTTCGCCACTTGGGGAAATCCTGTCCTTGTCCGCCGACACTCGAAGCGCAGCGCTCTTCCCTGCAGTCTGGATCATGGTGCTGCAGACGATCTCGCCGTTCCTCTTCCCGACAGCCTTCAAGGTCCCGCTTTCGTAGGGAATATTCCACCTGAGGTGCAGGTCCGCGGTCGTGGCATTTTTCGGGGCGGTGTCGTACCTGTCCCAGTTGCCGGAATTGCCGGGCCTGGGGAATTCCAGGGTCTGGGTGCCGTAGGATTTCCCGTTAAGCAGCAGTTCCACCTCATCGCAATTGGTATAGACGACGACAGGGATGACTTCACCCTCTTTCCCCTGCCAGTTCCAATGCGGCAGAAGATGGATCATCGGCTCGTTCGTCCACTGGCTCTGATAGAAATAATACCCGTCTTTCGGGAAGCCGGCCAGGTCTATGACGCCGGCGTCGGAACCCTTGCGCGGCCAGCTGCTCTCTCCCAGATAGTCGATACCTGTCCACATGAAATCCCCGCACACATAGTCACGGGTGGCCGTGAATTTCCAGAGCTGTTCCGCACGGATCATGCCGTTATAGTAAAAGAGGCCGTGCTGGTTCCTGTAGCTCCCGTCCAGGGCGTAAACCCCGCGAGCTCCGCGTACGCTCACGTTTTCGGTGCCGATCATTTTCCAGGCCGGATGGGCTATCTTGTCCACGCTGTAGTATTGTTCCCTTCTTTCGTGCCAGCGGTCAACATAGTTGTATCCGACGACATCCTGCATTTCCAGGAAAGGAAGAAGGGCTGCGCGGCTGTCATCGGCGATCCTGTCATTGGCGACGGTGACCGGCCTGGTCGGATCTTCGCCGTGGAAGATGTCGAGCAGTTGTCTGAAGACTTCCTGCCCGTGCACGGAGGACTGCTCCGGGACTTCGTTGCCGGCACTCCAGATCACCACGGAGGGGTGGTTCCTGTCACGCAGTATGAAAGAGGTCAGGTCGCTTTTCCAATTGTCTTTGAAATACAGATGATAAGCCGACGTCGTGTTCACTTTCGTCTCTTCCCATTCGTCAAACGGTTCGTCCATCACCAGGAATCCCAGACGGTCGCACAGGTCCATGAACTCCGGCGCCGGTGCATTGTGTGAGGTGCGAATGGCATTGCAGCCCATTGCTTTCAGGATACCGAGCCGTCTTTCCCATACCTGTACGGGTACGGCGGCCCCGAAGCAACCGGCATCGTGATGCAGGCAGACTCCGTTCATTTTTACGCGCTTGCCGTTCAGGGAGAATCCACTTACCGCATCGTATTCGATAGAGCGGATACCGAAAGGCGTCTCCTCCTGGTCTATGATTTTGCCCCCGGCCTTGATCTGTGAAACCAGCCGGTACATGTAAGGTGTATCGACGGACCAGAGCGACGGATTGTTTACGGTCAGCTGCTGGGTGAATTCCTGAACGTCGCCAGGGGTGACGCTCCCAGGGCTTTCGACTTCCGAGACGGTCTTTCCGTCTTCGTCAACGATGCGTGAGACAAGGACGACCTCTTTCGGGACGGAGTAGTGATTCTCCACCTTCGTCCGGATGAGGACCGTCGAGGACAGACTGTCCACGGAAGGAGTCCTCACGCAGGTTCCCCATTGTGATATGTGAAGCGGGCCGGTAACCGTCAGCCATACGTGGCGGTATATTCCCGAACCGGAGTACCACCGGCTGTTGGTCTGGATGGAATTGTCCACCTTGACGGCTATCACATTCTCCCCGTCCCTTAGGTACGGAGTGATGTCATAGTAAAAACTGATATAGCCGTTTGCGTG
>CAJOLJ010000082.1 GCA_905235445.1 uncultured Bacteroidales bacterium | reverse complement strand
ACAGCGGAACCAGAGGAGCACTTATCTGCCCAAATACCTGATTCTGAATCTCCTTTTCTAGAGTTATGCAATCCTCAATCACCTTGTTTTGGATGGCGATGCGTTCATCAAGAAGAGTAAGTAAAGACACAATCTTTCTCTGCTCGTCCATTGCGGGGAAAGAGACCGGCATAGAAAAAAACACATTGTCTTTAATACTTACTCTATCATGCCTTACGCCACTATCACCGTTCTCATTCATATATTGATGCCACGCGCTGCTTTTGAACCTGTAGTTCAAAAAATCTGGATTAATAGTATCAACTTGAAAACAAAGATATAGTGGAGAAATAATACCGTGGACATCTCCGCGATAGATATTAACTGGGCCATACGGAGCGACTGTTGATTTCCTTGGATTATATACAAAATCACCATTTCCTATAACGTAATAACCCTCCGTATTATCACTATTCGCGATATCTCTATCAAAATACTCTGACTGAGGAATGATGCCAAGATTAGCGGAATTGCATAGGACATTAGATATGAGGTTCCCTTTGTTTTTCCTTGTGATCTTCTTGCAGAAAGAAGATAGTGGCTTTGTCTCCCATTCTCCCTCAAATTCCGGAAATCTCAAATTCGGGACATTGGGCTTTGTATGTTTTTGAGTATCACTCATAACGATTGTCTGTCAGTCAAATAGTTGATTAGGGATTAGATGATACCAAGTTCCTTGAGGTACACGTCAATCTGGGCATCCAGTTCAGCACGCTTCGCCTCCAGCTCCTTGATCTCAGCCATCACTGCCTTGATGTCAATCTCCTCTTCTTCCTCGAAGGTATCCACATAACGTGGAATGTTGAGGTTATAGTCATTGTCCTTAATCTCCTGCAGGGAGGCGCAGTGGCTGTATTTCTCAATCTCCTTGCGTTCCCGGTAGGTGCTGACGATCTTTTTAATGTGTTCATGACGCAGTTTATTCTGCGTTTTCACCTTCTCAAACTCCTTGCTGGCATCGATGAAGAGGATGTTATCATCTTCCTTGCGGCATTTCTTCATCACCAGAATACAGGTGGGAATGCTGGTACCGTAGAAGATGTTGGACGGAAGGCCAATGATGGCGTCGATGTAATTCTTTTTCTCGATAAGGAACTGACGGATTTTGCCTTCAGCAGCTCCACGGAAAAGAACACCGTGAGGGGCTACGCAAGCCATTGTCCCACCATCGTTGAGGTGGTAAATCATGTGAAGGATAAAGGCGTAGTCGGCTTTGGACTTAGGGGCAAGGACTCCCGCCTTACTGAATCGGTCATCATTGTTAAATCTGGCATCAGCACTCCACTCAGCTGAGAATGGTGGATTTGCAACAACTGCATCAAACTGCCTATCACCGAATTCATCCTTCTCCAAAGTATCTCCGTTCTCAATATCGAAGTCACGATACTTAACCCCGTGGAGAAGCATGTTCATCCTTGCAAGATTGAAAGTAGTGGGATTTTTCTCCTGCCCGAAGATTTCATCAGCATTACCATTTCTTGCTGTCCTCAAGAGCAGTGATCCGCTACCGCAGGTCGGGTCATATACAGTCTTCAAACGTGTCTTGCCTGTAATGACAATCTCAGACAGAATCGTGCTAACTTCCTGAGGCGTATAGAATTCACCGGCTTTCTTACCTGCTCCCGCAGCAAACTGACCGATCATGTACTCATAAGCGTCTCCTAGAATATCTATATCTTCGGCTTCACTAAGGCCGAAATCAATTCCGTTCAAGGCAACAAGGACATCGCTTATCAGTTTGTTCTTGTCGTCAGCTGTCTTTCCAAGTTTAGGGGACGCAAGATCTATATCGGAGAACAAGCCTCCAAAGTCTTCCACGCTGTCGTGACCGATCGTGCTATCCTCAATCTTTTTGAGGCTACGTTCAAGTTGGGGAAGAATGTTTTCTTTGTGACCTATTCTCTCAATAATGGAAGAGTATAGGAACTCCGGCTCAATGAAATAGCCCAGGTCATCCATACATATCCTCCTGATTTCGGTTTTCAGGTCCTCATCATCAGACGCCCATGCCTGTTTAAAAGTGAGCTCATCTTCACTGAGCTGATCATCGATATAAAGCTCTATCTTCTCAGACAAGTATTTATAGAAAATGAAGCCTAAGGTGAAGTACATAAAATCACCGGCAGTCATGTTTCCTCTCAATTTGTTTGCCACTTCCCAAAGTTGGGTACGCAGGCGCTGCTGCAGTTCTTCGCTCATGCTATTATAGTTTTATTTCAAATCTTTAATAATTAATCGCTTAGAAAATGTCCATCATAGGTTTACTCCCAACTGAACAGGTCTATGATTTCTCGCATCTTTTCAACGATGCGTCGGACAGTTGCACTACGAGCCAAGAGTCCCATTTTTTTCTTACGGACGGCCTCTTGTATGATTTGCGGCTTCTCCCTTCCGAGGTAGTCATACTCCGACATATACTTATTAAGAGCAGCCGGGTCAACACCCTCTTGGGCAGCCAGATCCTCAACGGCCTCACCCTTCTTGTCAAGTATATAGTCCCTGAGACGAGTCTCCAGATCCATCGTCCCATCAGCCTTGGCACGCACAAAATTCTCCTTGTCCGAGTCGACATTCTGCTTGATAAAACCATCTATCAGTTGAGTCTTCTTGCGCATGGTGGCATCTTTGATCATAGTATCCAAAATCTCCTGACGTTTCTTTTCGTAATCGTCATCTTCTGGATTGAGATTGCTGATAAGAGAAAGTATGTAGGCCACATTAATGACATCGCTATGGAGCAGTTCAAGGCAGAAGTCGATATCCTCCAGACTTTCCTCTTCCCGTTCCGCAGTATCATCAATTGGTAATTCTTGATTTTCAATCTTTTCCTCTTTAATGAAGCCTACTGTCATATCGAGATACTTTGACCGATAATCGTTGTAGTCCTGTTCGGATAGGATAAGACCAGGGTCATCAGGCTGAAAGTCCTCATATATCTGTATTTCAGCACGTTTCTTTATAATTTCTCGGAACGCTAACAGGAACTGTTTCTTATCGTATTCACTCTTGAGTGCATCCACGACTTCCATCGTAGGGTATTTTATCAAGAACTCTTCACTGAGTTCATTGAAGGAGCGCTTAACTTCCTGATATGGCTTGCGGAGCACTTCTTCTATGCCACCGGCACTGAAGAGTTTCAGGGACTCATCGACTTTGTCCTTCAGGTCACGGAAACAAAGAATCTTACCGAACCGTTTCTTTTCATTCAAGACTCTGTTTGTCCGGCTGAAAGCCTGAAGCAGTCCGTGGTACTCAAGGTTCTTGTCGACATACAGGGTATTCAACTTCTTTGCGTCAAAGCCGGTAAGGAACATACCCACGACGAGAAGAAGGTCTATGGGTTCCATATCGGCCTTGCGTTTCTTCATCCGCTCGTTTATGTCATCATAGTAAGCCCCGAAATTGTCTGTTGTGAACCCAGTGCCGAACATGGCATTATAGTCATCCATGATTGCCTGCAATTCATCGGCATTGACGGAATCTGTCTCGAAACCCTGATTCATGCCAGTTTTCGAATCGTCCTGGCTCGCATTGGGGGCATATGTGAATATAGCAGCTATCCTTATGTCTGGTTTAAGGCTTCTGAATATCTTGTAATATTTGAGAAGCATCGGAACAGACTGAATGGCAAAGATGGCATTGTACTCCCTGTCGAAGGTGGATTTGCGGATGTTAGCAAGGATGAACTTTGCGATTTCCGTCATACGGCTGTCACTTTGTTCATTGGCATCGAGGGAACCCTGATAATATTCAACCAGGAAACCAAGGACATTCTCGTCGGCAATGGCATCTTTGATCATGTATTTATGAAGACAATCCCCGAACACTTCCTTTGTAGTGATGTCCTGCTTGGCGTTTTCAGCAAAGATGGGAGTTCCCGTGAATCCAAAGATTTGGAGATTTCTGAAGAAACCGACTATGTTTTTATGACATTCTCCGAAATGGCTGCGGTGGCACTCATCGAAGATCATCACAAACTTCTTGTCCTGAAGTTCTTGAATACGCTTGTTATAGAAATCTTTCTTGATGGCGGTATTGAGCTTCTGGATGGTAGTGAGAATTATCTTCTTTTCCGAATTAAGCCGTTTGACCAATTCATAGGTATCATCAGTGCCATCGACAGCACCTGGTTCGAACGCTTCATATTCGGTCTTTGTCTGAGTGTCCAAATCGTGCCTATCCACTACGAAGAGGACCTTGTCGACACCGTCCATCTCAGCAACAAGCTGTGCCGCCTTGAATGAAGTCAGGGTCTTGCCGGCTCCTGTCGTATGCCATATATATCCGTTCTTATTCGTATTCTGCACCCTATCCAGAATCTTCTCCACAGCATAGTACTGGTAAGGGCGCAAAACCATCAGGCATTTATCGCCCTCGTGCATGACGATATATTTGCTGATCATCTTGCCCAATGTACACTTGTCGAAGAAATGGACCGCAAACTGATTCAGCTCGTTCACCGGTTCATTATTCGCAAGGGTCCATTTGAATGTAAACTTGTATCCGCAATTGGGATTATTTGCAAAGTACCTGGTGTTGACACCGTTGGATATCACGAAGATTTGGATGTAGTCGAACAGTCCCCGAAAAGATGTTTTCTGGTAGCGTTGAATCTGATTATAAGCCTGCTTGAGCTCTACACCACGTTTCTTGAGTTCAATCTGGACTAAAGGAAGGCCATTAATAAGAATGGTCACATCGTAACGGCATGTCTTTCTGCCCTCAACTGTGATCTGATTGGATACCTGGAACTCATTCTGGCACCAATGGTTCTTGTTCAAGAACTCGACCCAGATTCGATGCTGTCCATCTTCTGTTTCCAGGGGAAAGAGATCACGAAGTTTTTTAGCTTTCTCAAACAAGGTTCCACCTTCAAGATAGATACATATCTTTTCGAACTCCTTGTCGGTAAAAGAAGATCTTCCAATCTCCGAGAGAGCCTTGGAATTGTGTTTTTCAAGTTGAACCTTAAAATTGCTGTACAGATTGGTTTCCTCTTTTATCTGTACATATTCATAGTTCATCTCTTGCAAGGTCTCAATCAGACCATTCTCAAGAGCTGCTTCACTTTGTGCTAACATCGATTACTATTCTTTTACCAGTTCTTTTGACTTAACATCTACTGGTCGAGAGTTTTTCCGATCTTGACCCTGTCTTCCTTGAGCGAGGGATTGGTTATTATATACAAATTCCTTTTCTAGATTCATATTGCGCAGATTCGGGTCTTCCCTCGCTATGAAAACATACATAGCTACAAATTTAGTTGTTTTAGGTGATTAAATCCTTAATTCTGTTGATTGAGGTTTCATTTTCTCATTAAGACCCTCCGGACCATCTTTGATTATTGATAGTCCCTCACGGATAGAAAGGGGCGAAGGTGTTCTGTCATCTCCCACGAGAGGCCGCACTGCGACCAAGTTGGCATGTAGCGATGCCTAGTTGGGGCCACCTCTTTTTCTTCCTTGGTTTCATTTCCTGAGGACTTCGTCCATTATGGACTCACTCTCTTTTGTCTATGACCATCCCCCTTTGAGTCTCCAAATAGTGTGAGAGTTCTTTTCACCTGTCCAAATGAAGGAAAATTTGCTTAATTTTGTTTTTCATAAGCAAATAGACGAACTCCATACTTAGCGACTTACTCCAAGAATAATGGACAAGAAAAAGAGCAAGACAGGCGCAAAGCGCAAGACTATACCCACACATAGGCTGATTTTCAGGATTCTGCTGGCCATGTATCTGTGCTGCCTCCTGGCACTTTGTTTCTGGAACTTCCAGAGCCTTCCCGATGTCCAGAAGTCTTTCTTCGGGATCCCGACCGACAAGATAGTGCATTTCTGCATGTTCCTGCCCTTCCCCATCCTTCTGTTCTGCGCTTACGACAATCTCACGACAAAGCCCTGGCAGAGCGCCGTTTTCTCAGTCGGTACTTTCCTTATTGGTTGTCTTCTTGCCGCCGGGACTGAGATCGGGCAGAGCATGACAACGTACAGGACCGGTGACCCCAACGACTTCAGGGCGGATGCCCTGGCCCTGGCAATCTCCTCAATTATCGTCCTGATTATAGACCTGAGGAAACAGTTCGTCTCTCCCAAGACGCCAAAGGGGGAGTCCATCTCCCCTACCGCTGAGGCAGCACCGACGTCGAAACCGAACACCTTTTCAGAGGATGAGTCCCTGCCCGGGTCGTCCGAGTAGGGTCTCCATGCCCCACTTTTCCTTCCAAGCACACCCACTCACACTGCCATACCCGAACTTAATCACTCCCTCGTAAATGCAAAGATCATCCCTTCTTTTCACGACTTCCATCCTGGCAATGGCCCTTTTCCTGGGTCCGCTATCTTCCATTTCTGCGGATGCACAGATAAGGGTCCGTGACTTCAAGCCTCTTACCGACTCCCTCAACACCCTGGTACAGAAGAGGACTTCCGTGAAATCCTATCTTTCACTGAAGAACGTCACCCAGCGTGATACGAACCTGGATTTCTACTTCAATGACTTCCTCTCCGACATTCCCTGGAAGACCGATGACGAGAAGTGGTTCCGCACCCAGATGAAGAACCTTCTTCCCGCCAAGTACAGGAGCTACACTATCGGGCAGATCTATTGCAAGAACGTTACCTTCGCTTCCCTGACGACTTCCCCTATCACCAATGACGGCAAGCCTTCGAGAAGCGCCTACCGCAAGGTGGATCCCAAGGGGACTTACAATCCGATTGTCAGGAAAGAAGGTGCCCTTCGCTTCAACAAGGGCATGTCGGACCGCCACATAGCCCTGTGGCAGAGCCACGGACGCTACTGGGAGGAAAAGACGGACCGCTGGGAGTGGCAACGGGCCCAGACATGGATGACCGTGGAGGACACCTATACGCAGAGCTATGTGATTCCGTTCCTCATCCCGATGCTCGAGAATGCCGGGGCATACGTAATGACCCCAAGGGAGAGGGACACCCAGAAGATGGAGTGCGTAGTGGATAACGACCCCGCATTCGAAGGAATGAGGACAGGTACCCTCCGACGCAAGGGTTCCTACAGTGAGACCGGCAAATGGGAGAAGGCCGGGACCGGGTTTGCAGATGCAAAGGCAGTTTACAGCGGCAGCGACAACCCCTTCACCATGGGCACCGCCAGGAAAGCCAAGGTAAGCCAGGGCCCGGAGAGCACCGCAAGATGGGAGGCTGACATACCTACGAGGGGTGAATACGCCGTCTATGTATCATACGTGACACTTCCCAACTCCACCCACTCTGCCCATTACACCGTCCACCACATGGGCGGGGAGACCTCTTTCATAGTGAACCAGAGAATGGGTGGAGGGACATGGATTTATCTCGGGACATTCGAGTTCGACAAGGGAAGTTCCTCCTATGTCGAGCTGGACAGCCAGGTCCCCAGGGGATATGCCTTCGACAAGGGCAACGTCATCACCGCCGACGGAGTCCGCTTCGGAGGTGGGATGGGCAAGGTAGCCAGGGGAAAGTCAGATGTCCGCCGTTCCGAGTGGACCACCTCCGGACTTCCCGCCTACCTGGAGGGAGCCCTCTACAACATGCAGTACTCCGGCATTGATACGACCATCACCAGGGCCAAGGACACCGACTACACCAACGACTACGCAGACCGCGGTCCTTGGGTGGGTCTTCTTTCTGGAGGTTCCGCAGTGAACCCCAGGGAGAAGGGCAAGGGCATTCCCTTTGACCTGTCGTTCGCTTTCCACACTGATGCGGGAACCACCCCCAACGACTCGATAGTTGGCACACTCTCCATCTACACACTTGTAGGGGATGACAACAAGAAGGAGCTTCCCGACGGGACCGACAGGTCCATCCAGAGGCAGCTCGCGGACTTGGTGCAGACACAGATAGTGGATGACGTCAGGGCACAGTTCGAGCCACTGTGGTCCCGCAGGCAGCTTTGGAACCGAAACTACAGCGAGTCTCGCACCCCAGCCGTTCCCGCCATGCTCCTGGAACTTCTGTCCCATCAGAATTTTGCCGACATGAAACTCGGTCTCGACCCCTCGTTCCGATTCACCGTATCGAGAGCCGTGTACAAGGGCATGCTCAAGTTCATGGCCTCCCGTTACGGAATCAACTATGTAGTGCAGCCTCTTCCCGTCAACTCCTTCTCCGCCACGGTGCTTCCCGACTCCAGGAACATCCGTCTCCGTTGGAAAGCCACCCTTGACCCCCTTGAGGTGACAGCCTCACCCACAGGCTACATCCTCTACACCAGGGTCGATGACGGAGCCTTCGACACCGGCGTTCCCATCGGGAACCTTGCGGCCCTTTCCGACGGCAACATAAGCCTCGATGTCCAAGCCCAGCCCGGTCACCTCTATTCCTACAGGATAGTGGCATACAATGACGGCGGGATGTCCTTCCCTTCGGAAGTCCTTTGCGCAGGAATCCCCGCGAACTGGAAGACCGGGAAGAAAGTCCTTGTCGTCAATAACTTCGACCGCATCGCCCCTCCTGCCTGGTTCGACACCCCCGACTACGCGGGGTTCGACGAGAGGCTGGACAACGGCGTCGCCTACGGTTATGAAATCAATTACATCGGACAGCAGTACCAGTACCGGCGTTCACTTCCATGGCTGGATGACGACAACCCCGGGTTCGGGGCCTCGTTCACGGACTTCATGGGAAAGAAAGTCCCGGGAAACACTTTCGACTTCGTGAAGATACATGCCTCCTCCCTGATGAGGCAGGGATATGCGGTCCAGTCCTCTTCCAGGGACGCTTTCGTCTCCTTCCCCGAACTGCAGGACCCCGCGGATGCATTCTGCGTGGACCTTCTCTGCGGAAAGCAGGTCACCACGACTACCGGCAGGGGCGCAGCCATGCCGGACAGATTCGAGATATTCCCCGAAGGGCTGCAGGATGCCATCACGCAGTACACATCCAAGGGCGGGGACATACTCGTATCCGGATCCAACATCGGCACCGATGCCTGGGACGAAGTTTATCCGACCATTGCAATAGACATGGAGAAGAGGGCCTCGACCCAGAACTTCATAAGCTCGGTCCTGGGCTATAAATGGCTCACCAACTATGCCAGCAAGGAAGGAAGTGTGTGGGTCATGGCGAACAAGGAAATGGACCTCTCTTCCCTGAGAAAGCCTTTCTCCTTCCATAGCACCCTCAATGAGACCATCTACCATGTATCCACTCCCGACGGGATTCTCCCCGCGGGAGATAACGGAAGCACCTTCCTGCGCTACAGCGACACGAACATCTCCGCAGGAGTCTGCGCCAAGATCGGGGACTACCGGGCGGTGAGCCTTGGCTTCCCCCTCGAGATCATAAAGGACACGGAGAGCCTGGACAATTTGATGGGCACGGTCATGAAATACTTTAGCGAGGAGGAAAAGAAGGAGAGCGGGGACACAAAGGTCGTGAGCGCTTCTGAAAGAAGGAAAAGAAGATAGGGGCCTTTCTTCCATTCCCGCTTCCATGAACTTTCAAGTCACAGAAGGGAGGGGGCAGTTTTCTGCCCCCTCCCTTTGTCATGGTCATATGTCCGTATCCCGGGGGCTCCCGCCCCCAAAGGGTCATTTCACCACATAAGCCTTAATTATCCTCACATCCTCCAAGGGCCTGTCATTCGCATCCGTTGGCACCCGCTGTATGGAGTCCACCACGTCAAGGCCGCCTGTCACCTTCCCGAAGACCGTATACTGTCCGTCCAGGTGAGGAGTGCCGCCTTCCGTTTTGTAGGAGTGGCGCTGCTCCCCTGAAAGGACCACGGTCCCTCCTGTAGACATGTCCAGCCTCTTCTGCACCCTGTCCAGGCCCTCATCATCGAACACACGGCCCCAGACTATGTAAAACTGCATGGCGGAGCTTTCCTTACCGGGATTCACGTCATCCCCTTCCCTGGCAGCCGCAAGGGAGCCCCGGCGATGATAGATGCCTTCCTCGAGCCTGAACTCCGGCGGGACCTTGTAGTCCCGGTCCCCTTCCCCGAGCATCTGCCCGGGGCTGGCACTTACCGAGTCAGGGTCCCCGCCCTGTATCATGAAGTCCTGGATCACCCTATGGAACAGCACTCCGTCGTAGGCTCCCTCTCTGACAAGGGAGAGGAAATTGTCCCTGTGAAGCGGGGTCTCATTGTACAGTTCCACCGTGATATCCCCGGAAGTAGTCTCAAGAAGTACGACAGGTCTTTTCCCTTTCCCTTGGCAGGAACAAAGAAGAAGTGCGGTAAAGAGGGGCAAGTATGTGAATATGAAGTATTTTCTCATCTGCTGGGCTTATATGGAAGCGGCAAGTTGTTGGAGAAGGAGGAGTCTAAAAGCAATGGTATCAGTCCTGGGGGACTGACCAGAGGATGTAGTTTTCGTATTTATAGGGAGATGCGGCCCATTCCCGGCTCTGGGTCAGCTGTCCGTCCTTGTCCCTATAGAACCCATACGATGAGCTGCCGACAAGATAAATGGCATTGTCCACGCCCAGGTCCACGAGAGCCTGGGAGAAGTCATGCATGGACTCTGCGGTGAGGGTGATAGCAATGAAGATTTCCCCGGACCTGTCACAGAGGGCCTTTCTTATGGCCTTGTTTTTTATCTCATTCTCGACAAGTTCACCGTCCTTCACGAGAGGGAACTGCCTGAAGAAATATCCGCCTTTCTCGGTGGCTTCCTCGAAAAGAGGTGAGTTGTCCGCCACCCCGACACTAATCTTCCCGTCTATTATCCCGCAATACCCCTTCTTGGACAGGCCCCATGCCAGGGGTTCCCCCGCAAGGACGAAGGCTCCCACGATGTGGAGGTTGTCCCGGCGGATATCCGCAGCCTGGGCCGCCAGGATAATGGATGGATCCGTGAAGTCCATGGGACCCACTTGCAGGGAAGGGACGCCCCCGTGCGGGATGAGCACCACGAGGGGGATGTCATTGATGAGTGTATCTATCTTCTCCGTAAAAGGAGCCATGCCGGGGGCGAAGGCTTCCTTGGAGAGAGCGGGAACTGACGGCGGTGCTGAAGTGAAAGTGGGCACCACTACGCTTCCTGGGTCGAATACTCCCTCATTGGGATCGACCTCAGGTTCCCCTCCCCTACGGAGCAGGGCAAAAAGGATGACGGCGAGGGCCACAAGAAGAAGGATAGCGGCAAGTATAGCTACCCACCGTGGCGGCCTTCGGCGGCAAGGACCCTTCCCCGGGGCCGAGGAGGAACTCTCCACCGGGGTGGAGGTACCGACGACGCGTATCTCGTCATCCCCTATGTTCATCTCATTGTTCATGTTGGGGATCATTGATTCTGTTTATCGAGTGGTCCATGACATAGTCCCTCAGTTTTATGAGGGCATCCCTGGAAGGCTCCAGGGTGTGGACTTTCCCGCCCTTGCAATCGGACAGGACGAGGGTCTGCCTACCTATGTCTATGGAATGTATGTACTTGGTGTTTATGATATAGGGGCGTCCCATCCTGATGAACTCCTTCGCCCCCTCTCCGAGCTGCTTGCCGAGGAGTTCCTCCACCTGGCCCAGCTGGGCGGATACGAGGCAGTGTTCACCGTCCAAGGTATACACGATGCTGTAGTTCCCCTCGGCAGCGATGCAAAGGATGCTGTCGGGAAGGAATCGGAGCAGTTCCGTGCCTTTGGATATGATGAGTGCGGGTGCCATGCCGGCACAAAGTTAGCGTTTTTCTGTTTTCACTTTACACTGCGGAGCAGCCCTCTTTCTCAAATCACTTTGAAACTCACTCTATCCTCGTTCCCTTCGCCGTCGACGCAGGTCAGGGTATGCACCCCGCAGGGGGGATTTACCCGCATTTTGTGGACACCCAGGGTCTGCCCCAGGTAGTCCCTGTCCAGGTGCCAGTACACCTCTTTATCGCCATCCCCGTGGACCAGGGAGAATATCATGCCACCATCCTCCCCGTCCATCTGACGGGAAGAGGAAAGGACCATACCCTCCCGGGGATAGACTATCTGCATTTTCCCTCCATCCTGCGAAGGAGTGCCTTCACCACCCCTCTGCACCGCCCCGTAGTCGGGATGGTTCCTGACGTAGTAGGATGCCATCAGGGGAGGCAGGGTGAATTCTCCCCCTTCAGCGTGATAGGGACAGACCCTGGAGGAGAGGGCAGAGTGCGGAAGAAACCTCTGCTCCGTATCCTTGCAGTTGTACCCGGCAAGAAAGCCACTCTTAGTGCACACCTGGACCATCTCCCCCACTTCCTCCCCTTCGGGGCGGGAAAACTCCCCGGTCGGGGGAAGCAGCCCGAAGAGGTCGAACATCACGGGACCTGCCGAAGTCACACCCCTAAGGTTCGGGGAACCTTCACCGGAGGCGTTGCCCGCCCATACTCCGACCACATACCCGGGCACCACCCCGACAGCCCAAGCGTCCCGTCCTCCCCAGCTGGTGCCGGTCTTCCAGGCAACCTTGCGAAGGGACGATACGGTCCAACTGTCCAGTCCGTCAGGTCTCACTACGCAAGACATGGCCCGAAGGGTGTACCATGCCGCGAGAGGGTCATCCAGGGGTCCTTCCACTCTCTGTCCCATGCAAAGGAGGGCGAGGGAGGCGTAAGAGCGGGCTATCTCCCCCAGGCTCACTTCCGCCCCGCCGAGGGCTAGGGAAAGCCCGTAGGAGACGGGACGGGAAAGGGATATCCCCTCGTTTTTCAGAAGGGCCGCGAACCTACGGACCCCGAATGAGGAGAGAAGCTGGACAAAGGGGATGTTAAGAGAACGCGCCAGGGCCTCATCTGCGGCAACGGCCCCATCGTAAGAGAGGGAATAGTTTCTCGGGGCGAAGCCCCCGAAGTCCATCGGGACATCCGGAAGGAGGGCGGAGGGAAGGACCGCACCCTCCTGCAGGGCGGCGCAGTATAGAAGGGGTTTAAGCACGCTTCCGCTGCTTCGGGCAGAGCGGGTAATGTCGACCTGTGCCCCGACCCTCCCCGTAAGAGGGTCCGCATTGCCGATATGCACTATCTCCCTCACCCCCGTGGAATCCACCTCAAGGATCACGGCGCAAAGGTCGTTTATCCCTTCCAGGGAAAGGGCGTCCCGCCTTTCCTTGCAGATTGCCTCGGCCCGTACCTGAAGGGAGGCATCCACTTCCACCTGGCAGTACTGTCCGTGGGAAGTGGCGTCACAGCGGTCCACGAGGTGAGAAGAAAGTGAAGGGAAAGGATGGATTTCCCCGATAAGGGGTTCCTCAAGACTCATTTCATACTCGGGGTCCGGGATGTAACCCCTTTCATGCAGCCTTCCCAGAAGACGGTCCCGCTTTGAAAGCAGGTCCTCCCTGTTGCGGGAGAGGTTTATCGAAGAAGGGGCGTTCGGCAGCACCGCGAGAGTCGCGGCCTCTGCCCAGGATATCTCCTCGGGAGGCCTGCCGAGGTATCTCCAGCAGGCTGCCTCAAGTCCCACCACATTCCCCCCGAACGGGGCTGCAGCGGCATACAGGGACAGGATCCTGTCCTTGGAAAGGAGGCTCTCGAGCCTTGTCGCCATGAACGCCTCGACTATCTTGGAGGGGAGGGTACGTGGACGGGGATGATAGAGCCTTATCACCTGCATCGTTATGGTACTGGCACCGCTTACTGTCCTGCCTCCCCGAATGTTCTGGAAAAGGGCCCTCAAGGCAGCCTTCACGCTCACCCCTCCGTGGTAGCGGAATCCCCTGTCCTCGAATTCCACCACGGCAAGCACATACTTTCGTGGAAGGGCCTTGTCGGCTTCTCCCATCCGGGGGAATCTCCACTGCCCATCATCGGCTATCCTCACTCCCAGCAGTTCCCCCTTCCTGTCAACGACAACGGTGGAGGTGGGGACTGTCGAGAAGAAGTCCCCGGGGATGCAGAAGGTCCATAGCAGCCGCACCGCCAGGAGCACGGCTGCAAGAGAGTGGCAAAAGATGGTTTCCGGCTTTTTCATGCAGCGGGATGAAGTAAGTGGGGGTGGTGAGGTGAGTGCATCTTTACCTGGAAACTACTGGGCCCACCATCCTCACGTTTACCCTCCCACCCTCAGTCATGCAGCGGTAACGGGGGTTGTACATATCCTCGCAGACTGTCTGCGGGAGGAGGAAGTCCCCCTCGTAGGAGGCGCGGATCCTCACCCTGAAAGTCTTCTGCGACCCGGCCGGGAGGGAAAAATACCATCTCACCGAATCGTCCCTGATATCGGTATAGTCCCCCTCATTTCCCGGGGAGTCGGAGTACAGGCGGCTGGAGGCGACTTCCCAGGCATGGGGAAGCGAGAAGGTAAGTGCCATATGGGAGGATGCGGACACGGTGGTAAGTTCGCTTACCGTAAGTTCAGCGAAAAACTCCTCTCCCTGCCTCAGCTCGGAGACATCCTTGGACTTCCCCTTGGCATCAAAGTACCGGACCGTGACCTTGACTCCGCTGGACTGGGCCTCGGGCATCTCCGTAGCAGCGGGACGCTGCTTTCCCAGAAGGTTCAGGTATACTTTACCGGAAGGTGAAGCGTTGGTAAGGACCAC
>CAJOLJ010000081.1 GCA_905235445.1 uncultured Bacteroidales bacterium | reverse complement strand
CGGGCTATATAGTCTGCATGGACCATGGTACGGTTATCCGTCTTTCCCATCTCAAGGACTTTCTTTACGACCTTGTCCTGGGCGAAAAGGTTGGCGGGGGCAAGAAGGAGCACTGCCGCCAGGCTAAGAAGAAGAATCTTTTTCATTGTCGAATAAGTGAGGTTTGAAGTCCCAAATATAAGGAAGGATTCAGTCTTTACGAAGTACTGCTCCAATCTTTGCGTCAATTTTTGCTTTCCGGGGCGCTTTGCACCCCGGTCACAGTGCACTTCCCTCCCCCATCCCATTATTTTCTTTCATAAATACGATATTGCCACTAAGATTGCTATTTTTGCACAGTGCGGACACTTGTGGCCAATGCTGTCCGCAAAAAAGCCTTTCGAAGGCAGATAAAGACCTACTTATGGACAATACAACTACAACAACAAAGCAAGGGCCGAATCGTAGTCAAAGTCGGGAGCAACATCCTGACCCGTCCCGACGGGAGGCTCGATATCACCAGGATGTCATCCCTGGTGGACCAGATAGCGGCCCTCCGTGAAAGCGGTTATGAGGTGATCCTTGTCACAAGCGGCGCCGTGGCCTGCGGTCGTGGTGAGTTCCACACCGACCGGGACCTTGACAGCGTCGAGCAGCGCCAGCTATTCTCCGCAATGGGACAGGCTAAACTGATTGACCAGTACTACACCCTTTTCCGGGAATACGGCATCCACGTAGGACAGGTTCTCACAACCAAGGACAATTTCCTCCAGCAAAGGATGTACTCCAATCAGAAAGCCTGCATGGAGATAATGCTCTCAAACGGGGTCATCCCCATCGTGAACGAGAATGACACCGTATGCGTGGAGGAACTCATGTTCACTGACAATGACGAACTTTCAGGGTTGATTTCCAAGATGCTCGGTGCCCATACCCTCGTCCTTGTCACGAACATTGACGGTGTGCTGACCGGCTCCCCTTCCAACCCGTCATCCGTCCTTCTTCGGGAAATCCTTCCCGATGAGGACCTATCATCCTACATAAAGACAGAGAAAAGCGGTTTCGGAAGAGGCGGCATGCTGTCCAAGTGCGCTACCGCAAGAAAGATGGCCTCCGAGGGGGTGAGAGTCCTTATAGTTAACGGCAAACGTCCCGACATTCTCCGTGACATCCTCCTTGAAGGACGTGACATCCCCCATACTGAATTCATTCCCGAGAGCCATGCTTAAAGATGAACTATCCAAGGTAAAGCAGGCCTCCAAGGCTCTTTCCCTGCTTGAGGAGCAAAAAAGGAACGCTGTCCTTCTAAGCCTCTCGGACGCCATGCTTGAAAGAAGGGACTGCCTTCTCGAATCGAACCGTGCGGACCTCTCCCGCATGGAAAAGTCAAACCCCCTCTATGACAGGCTCCTTCTCACGGAAGATAGGATCCAGGAGATATCCGAAGGGATACGCAAGGTAGCATCACTTCCCTCCCCTCTTGGAAGGACCATCGAGGAGAGGACCCTTCCAAACGGTCTTCGGCTTCGGAAAGTGAGCGTTCCGTTCGGGGTGGTCGGTGTCATCTACGAGGCCAGGCCAAATGTCACCTACGACGTGTTTGCGCTATGCTTTAAAAGCGGCAACGCCTGTGTCCTGAAGGGAGGACGTGATGCACAGAACTCGAACCGCGCTGCGATATCTCTTATCCACGATGTCCTGCAGCAACACTCCGTCCCCACCTACGGGGCTTTTCTTGTTCCTTCCACTCACGAGGCCACAGCCGAGATGCTCTCTGCCGTAGGCTACATAGACCTCTGCATCCCGAGGGGTGGAAGAAAGCTGATAGATTTCGTGAGGGAGGGTGCAAGGATTCCGGTGATAGAGACTGGGGCAGGAGTAGTGAACACCTATTTCGACAAGAGCGGTGACCTGGAAATCGGTAAGGCCATAATCCTCAATGCGAAGACCAGGAGGGTGAGCGTCTGCAATGCCCTTGACTGTCTTCTTGTCCACTCCTCCCGTCTGGGAGACCTTGCCGAGCTGTGCTCTCCCCTCAGTACGAAGAACGTACTTCTCAAGGCTGATGACAGGGCCTATTCGGCCCTTGAGGGGAAGTACCCTTCCGCCCTTCTCACCCACTCTGTCCCAGAGGACTACGGAACGGAGTTCATGGACTATGTCCTGGCCATACGCACCGTTGACTCCCTGCAGGAGGCGACAGGGCACATAGGGCGCTACGGGTCCCTCCACAGTGAGGCCATAGTGACGGAGGATGACTCCTGTGCAGCCGTCTTCCAGGCCGAGGTGGATGCCGCATGCGTATATGTGAACGCCCCGACGAGTTTCACGGACGGGGCCCAGTTCGGGCTCGGTGCTGAAATCGGCATCAGCACCCAGAAACTGGGTGCCCGGGGTCCCATGGGACTGCGTGAACTGACAACCTACAAGTGGCTCATTAATGGTAGAGGCCAGGTAAGAGGCTAATCCCTCTGTACTCGTAGGAAAGGCATCCTCAAACCGGGGATGCCTTTCCTTCATGAAATTGATGTGGAAGCACTGCCTTACGAGAACAGCATTCCTATGACATTGGCACCTTCAAGGGCCCACTTCCTGTCATAGACCGCTGTAGCCTCACTGCTCTCTTTCACCACCTCCAGGCCACGTGCCCCTGCCATTATCTCAAGCATGCGACCGAGGGTCAGCTTACTTCTCAGTTTCTGGATATAGGCCTGGACCGCACCGATACTCAGTTGTTTCGCGATCTGTCCCTCGAAAGGGACATCCATCCACACTATCTCCCTCTTCCCGATATCGAGGGCTCCGAACAGAAGTCCCTTTATCATGCGTCCCGAAGGGATGCGGGCAAGGCGCTGGACACAGGAGGGGTCATAGGCCACTCCCTTCCCGGTGACGCTCATGGGATAGGCACTGTCCATCCATCCCACTTTCAGGTTTGCCTCCAGTTCCCCGAGGGAGTAGGCATTGGATGTGAACACAGCCCACTTCGCCCCCTGTCCTGCAAGCACGTCCAGGTCCAGTTCCACATACTCGGCAGTTCCCACGAAATCGGGAATCTCCCTTATGTCCCCGCTGTGGCGGGCCCCTTCGAAGAAGAGATTGTAATAGGCACAGTCCTTGACTTCACCGTTTTCGTACAGGACCCTGCAACTTAGGTCCATGTCCATGTGCTGGGCCTTCAGTCCCTCTCCCCAGTTAAGGAACAGTCTTACGCTCTTTCCCTCGAGGGGGAAAACGGACCCCTGCGGCAGGCTGGAAAGGTCCTGTATCTCATCAGAACGGTCTGAGACGGGAACCGGGATGGAGTACAGGGACTCTTCTATGAATATCTTCCCTCCCGAGGGAGGGACCCTTCCCTCTTTCATCCCCGTGAAATGCTCCCTCAGGGCCCTCTCCGCAAGTGCCTTCACCCCAAGAATCATTTCCTGGGTCCTTTGGGGATCCTTAAGCCCCTCATACTTGTACGGAACACTCACAAGCCCGACCCCTGGTACGTTCACGCTCCTGGACCCCACTCCCCAGAAATACTCCTGCGCAGTGTTGTAAAGGGAGAGTACAATGCGAAGCGGCACTTCGGGAAGGACTTTCCCGAACTCATCCAGCACCTCCCGCCAGTCAAGACGGAGCATGAGGGAGAATAGCTGCCTTGCGAAGGAGCCGGGCCTCGAGCGAAGAAGGGAGAATGCCTTCGTCTCATTTCCTTCCTCCAGGGCGGCACTTACATCCCTGGCCCAGACGGGATAGTCCTCCCGGTAGAAAAGGTCCAGTATGCGTCTAAGCTTGTCAAAGCCAGGCTTCTTCGCATACTCAGTAAGCCTGAGGGCCCTTATGAAGCGGACCCACATCCCTCGGTTGGGATGCATCTGTTCACAGATGGATTGTTCCGAGTCTTCGAGGTTGTTTATCCATGTGGCTACCGTTCGGCTTTCTTTCCTTCCGTAGTGAAGAAGCAGGGACTGCTGGCATGCGTTCTTCCCCTCCTCGCTTCTGTCGAGGAAGAAGTCCATGTGGGAATACAGGACACTGTTCCTCCGTATAAGAGCAGAGGGAGGTGCGAGAAGAAGGTTCCCCGTATGGCGGAACCATAGATACCGAAGAATTTCCCGAGGTCCTGAAAGAAGGGCACCGGCCCCTTCACTGTCCCCTTTGTCATATAGTGCCGTGGCCACGATGACGCAGTTCTCTTTCACTGGGGGCACTTCACCTTCCACCTTCCCGAAATGTTCCAGCAGGATGGAAAGGTCCTCCCTCTGCGAAGCATCGAGGGGGACATTTGAACGGTACAGTCCAAGATATGCCTCCCTCATGTCCTCTTCCGTCATGACGGAGAGTTCAATCATCCTGCTCCCCTCACCTTTCAGTTCCAGGGCATTCACCTCGAACGGGGTTCCGCACAGAGGGCAGCCATTGAAATTCCCGAGATCCACGATGCCCCTGGGTATCGTATGCCCACAGGGCAGGGCCGGGGCATCACGGAATAGTTCCGGCATGAAAAGGTAGGAGAGTTTGAGCATGAACAGCTGCTCCTTGTCATACCCACCCGGGACATTCCACTTCTTTATAAGAGGTGTCCAGTTGAGGGTAAGACCAAGGACATCAGCGAAAACGCCCGTGAAGTCACCGACCACCGCAGGCCTCGTGCTTAGGGCATGCAGGGCTCCTTCACTGAGAGTATAGCCGCACTTGTGAAGGGAACTGAGCAGGGTAAGAAGAAAATCGGGGATTATGCCGTCAGGATAGGGGGTCTCGGGTGCGGAATTATCCAGGTCGGGAATATAGATTTTCTCCCGGCGCAGTGCAACTCTCTGTAGTTTTTCGGTGTTCATCTGTGGGTGGCATTAAAAGGCCGGTCACTGTGAGGGCCGGCCTAGTATGTGGTGAAAGGTGGCAATTGTCCTACTGGAACATAGCAAAATGTGGAAGTAAGCAGAACTTGGCCACCTGTTTTTGCTTCGTTTTATGGAAAAGGTGGATGTCCAAAGGCAAAGGTAACACAGAAAAACGAATTTTTTATGCGCACTGATTTTTTAAAACTTTTGATATATCACACGACAGGGCCAGCAGACACGGCATGAAGGTGCATGCTGCTATCCTGGAATATCTCCACTCTCTAAAGTTTAGCTATTGTCATTGCCCCCAGTTTTCTTCATCTTACTATCATTAAGGCCTCGGGCAATCTGGAGGATAGGTTCATCGTCGCCGGGCTGAATCCCTTTGCTCTTTCGGTATTTGAGGTATAGCTCCGGCTCGCCTTTGTATTTAGGTCTATTACTGCCTAGCTACAAGCCAGCGTATAACTCTCGTTGTTTTTTTACATATTCAGTCCTTCTACTCTTTTATTGCCATAAATGTCGATGAAGTACCCAAGAGTTATGGACTCTTTTGTAATGATTATCATTTCTTCAGGCAATAAGCCCTTGCCTTCTTCAGAAACGAACACTATTGAAAGACGTTTGGCATCTTTGCTTTGCTCGAAGTAATGACGTTCTCGTACTGTGCCACCTGAAACAATGAAAATACGCGACACATCGGCAGCTGGGATGCCTTTCTGATAGTCCGCAGAAACAGTCTCATCAATGGTGTCAAGAACTTCCTCCACAAAGACTTGTTCCTTTGTAGGCTCTTGGACGGGTTCCCGCGTCCCTTCTTTCTTGCTATATTTCAGACCATCAATATCCATTATGACCAGAATGCTTGAAAGTTAATGATAGGAGTTCCTCCAAATCTATCATCCATATAGCCTTTCTGGAGAGATAGAGTTTTGTGTAACTTGAATTCATTAAGGGAATATAGTTGAGAAACTCCATCTTTCTTATCAACAATCCATATCTCATCTGGCCTTAAGATTTCATGCTGGTCCAGCAGATAGTCTTCATGGGTGGTAAAGAGTAATTGTCCTTTGGATTCGGTTTTGCCGACAAGTTTGATAAGCCCCTTAAGCAACTTTGGGTGAAGACAATTGTCAAGTTCGTCTATGACTATCAGAACGTCATCTTTTATCATTTTATACAATGCGGGCACCAAAATCAAAAGTTTTACGGTACCATTGGATTGTGAAGCGACATCCATGTCTCCTACAAAACCATTTTTGCCGAATTGTTTGAACAACAATTCCTTAACAATTCTAGAACCATCTTCATTGATAATTGATGCTACTGGTCTATCATCCTGCATCTTAATCAATGACATGTTGTCTTTAATATTTAACTCACTCCCGCCGAACATTCTTTTCTCTTCTTCGCTAAGGTCAGCATACCATTCTTCAAAAGACCTGTTCTTGACATCAAGATTCTTGAGCCCGATACCGATACTGGAAAAAACCCTATTTGTAAAGGACATCAGGCCGTTGTCTTTTGAAAACAAATCTATCAATTGGGGAATGTTTCTGAAATATGATAACGACAGCACATCATTTTTGAACCATTCAAATGGATCGATCAAGAGGTGGGAGCTGATGATTTTCAAGTTTCCATTCAGAGCAAGGAAGGAACAATTGGAAAAAGAATTCAATTGTCTTTCGATGATATCTTTGACTTGTTCGGAAATCTGAAAACCCCAAAAAGCAATCTTGTCATAAGATCTCTTATATATGGGAGAGTTAGCCTTAACGCCCAATCCACTCAACAACAGTTCCTCTTTCTTTACACCTTTTTCGTCTATTTCAAGGTTAAGTATGTAGGCATTGCCATTTTTAACGAATTCTACAATAAAAGAAACAGGTGGATTATCCGGTATAGGAGGTAGAATAAATCTGTTTTTATTGTACCATTCTTTAACATTAAGGCTATTATTGAAGTCAGAGCAGAAAGGCTTAAGAAACTCAAAAGCCTTGTAAAGATTTGACTTACCAGCTCCGTTAGCCCCATAAATGGCAGCCATCTTCATTACTGAAGGCCGATTTGCATCGGAATATACATGTTCCTTGAGATTTTCACGCTTAAGATTTGGGAACATGTCAAATTGAACAGGCTGCGCAAAAGACTTGAAATTATCAAGTAAAAGTCTGAAGAACATAATGATAAGGAATAGTTACGGTCAATATAAATCTAATCTTCGGCCAATATGGTTCCAGTTGCAAAGATAACACGTTTTTCTTAGGATAATCCAACTCGCGTGAAAATTTCACTCATTTAGCGTAATCGCTGTAGATTATCCTTCACATAAGGTGTCCACGAAGCCCTCATCCGCCAGAGCGTTCACACGCTGGGATAACTCAAAAGGAGGAAGGCCTCGGCGGTCTTCCTCCCTTTTCATGTCATACAATCGTAGCAACCCGTGCTACGAAAGGTTCCGCTACCAGCCCGGGTTCTGGCCGATATTTCCGTCGAGGGTGATCTGTCCTGAAGGAATGGGCTCAAGATAGTACTTGTCGTTCCAGGTCCTGTCCACGGTAGTTCCGCCCGCATTCACGGCAGCGGTGTTGTAAGGGGACTTGTAGCCGCCGAGGAAGAAGTTCTTCTCCTGGACTTTCGCCCAGTTGTTCCCGACATACTCCATGAGGGCCTCGACAGAGACTCCGAGATATCCGTCGGGATTCTCCTTGGTGTCAAGCCTCTTTCCGAGGGCCCACCTCATGAGGTCGTCATGCCTGAAACCGTCGCACATAAGTTCGCTGCGACGATCCCTGCGAAGTTCCTGCAGGAGGACGTTGGCCGCCTCGGACTTGGGATCCTTGGTGATTGCGACACCGTCCACCGAACATGCGGTAGTTCCCGACAGGGTGAGGGCAGGTATGCCACCATGTTTGGTGCGAAGAAGGTTAACGGATATGTCAAGGTCACCCTGGGTGATGGAACCTAGCTCGGCACAAGCCTCGGCATAGTTCTCCAGGACCTCTGAGTACTGGAAGATGGGTCCGTCGGTATCGTTTGACGGAGCATTCCAGGAAGCATTGGCTTCCATTTCAGCCCTGCGCTCCAGGGGGAGGAACTTGAATGTCCAGTAACCCGTGGTGGATATGATACCGAAATCCCAGGCAGACTCGGAGACGGGAAGTATCTGGTCGTATACGGTCGCACCCAGGCGCTTGTCACGGCCGGTGAAGATACCTGCCATGGTCTTGTCGTCATATGCACCCATGTGCACGGGAAGTCCGTTGGACAGAGTGTAGTTCTCCATGGCGCTCTTGGTAAGGCCCCATGTGGGGGTGGAGGAATCGATCCAGCCATACTGGGAGTGAGCCTCGGTGATCTTCCCGCCATTGACATTAGCGAGGGTGTAAATCTTATAGAGGAGGACTTCCTTGTTGCCTACCAGGGACAGTGAAGTGTACATGCCCTTGTAGTTGTCGGTAACTTGATACAGGCCGCTGTCGATAACCTTGCGGGCTGCATTTTTTGCGGCTGTGTAGAACTGGTCAGCGTGACCGCCGCTCACATTGTGGTATTTCTCCCAAGCACCCTCATAGAGGGCGACCCTGGAGAGGAATGCTGCGGCGACCAAGTTGTTGACGGTGTTGGCGCCTGCCTCGGAAGGAGAGTAGCAATTGTCAACCGCAAACTGGAGGTCAGCTACGACATTGTCCATGACTGTGACCCTGGAGGTACGGGGAAGGGTGATGTTCTCCTCCTTGGAGAAATCCACCTCCGTCTCGACCCATACGACATCGCCGTATGCCCTGACGAGGTTGTAGTAGTACACCGCACGGAAGAAACGGGCTATTCCCTTCCAATGGTTGGCGGCCTTTGCGGAAAGGTCGGGAACCAGGTCGACACGGTTGAGGAGGATATTTGCCTCACGGATCCTGTCATAGTTGGTGTTCCATGTACCGGAGGACGGGGGAATGACCTTTGTGAACTCGGAGAAAGTCTCGGTCGCATAGTCATCGGTGAGAGTCTCGCTGTGGTACTGGCCCCTAGTCCAACCATTTCCGTAGCTGAGCTCATTCAGATAACCATAGAATTTCCAGGAGAAAGTCTCCAGGGCCGCTTCCGAAGTCCAGTTCGTAGCATCGGAATTGCTGTCGAGGGGCTTCAGGTCAAGATACCTGTCACACCCGCTCAGAGCGGCAACCGCTAGAATTGCCAAAGCAAAAGTATATAATGACTTTTTCATATTCAGTGAAAAGTTTGGTTCGGTTAATTAGAATGAAATCTGAGCCCCGAAGGTCCACTGACGGTTGAACGGCATAGCCCTACCGGCATACCTCATATCCACTCCGCTGACGCTGTCAGCGGTAGCCCAACCGCCGGTAAGTTCAGGATCCATGACACCACCGATGTGGTCGAAAGTGAGAAGGTTCTGGACGCTGAAGTACAGGCGGGCCTTCTCGATGTAGATTTTCTGTGTCAGGTTCTGGGGAAGAGTGTATCCCACGGTGACGTTCTTGACCCTCAGGTAAGCGAGGTTGGCAAGATACTTGGTCTGGGGTGCGAAGTTGTTGCAGCCGGAGTTGCCGGGAAGTCCCTGGAGGGAACCGTACTCGGAGTTGATGTAGGGACGGGGGAAGAACGCATCCTTGTTGGACTCAGTCCAGTAGTCGAGCTGGTTCTCGAAGATGTTCATCTGGGCACCTGCGGTGTGAGGGATGAACAGGGTGGAAGTGGACCACATGTCACGTTTGCCGACTCCCTGGAAGAGCACCTCGGCGTCGAAGCCCTTGTACACGGCTCCCAGACGCAGGGCGTACTCGAAGCGAGGCAGGGCATTTCCGATGCGGACGAGGTCCCCGTGATTGTCGATGGTACCTTCACCGGTATCGATGACATTGCTTCCGTCCAGGTCCACGTACTTGATGTCACCTGCGGTGTACTTGAAGGAACCGCGGGCTATCTTGCTCTGGTCGGGGGAACTTGCGACATCAGCGTCGGACTCGAAATAGCGGTCCGTCTGGAATCCCCAGATCTCGCCGACTTCCTTGCCTTCGTACCATCCGGTCAGAAGACCCACGGTGTTGTTCCACTTGGAAATCTTGCTCTTGGAATCGGAAAGCGTGAAAGTACCGTAAACGGCCAGGTCCTTGTTGAATGCATGGTTGTAATCCAGCTGGAACTCCCATCCGAGGGTCCTCATGTTTCCACCGTTCTCAAGGGGTGCGGTAGCGATACCGACGTAGCGGACGATCTCGTTTCCTGCCACGAGCATACCGACATTCTCCCTCATGTACCAGTCGAAGGTGGCTGTGAGGTCATTATTGAGGAAGCCTGCGTCGAAACCGACATTCAGGGTACGTATCCTCTCCCAGGTCATGTTGTCGTTCACCGCAGCGGGAGTGGAGACGGATGTCTTCTTGTTGCCGTCGGTTCCCTGCCAGTTGACGGTGGTCGTGGAGAGGCTTGCGATATAAGGATACCAGGAGCTCAGGGCCTGGTTACCGACCGAACCGTAGGAAGCGCGGATCTTGAGGGCGGGGACAACCCCCTTCAGGGGCTCCCAGAATTCCTCCTCGGAGATTCTGTATCCGAGGGAACCGGATGAGAAGAACGCCCACTTCTTTCCGGTGCGGAACACGGATGAACCGTCATAACGTCCATTCAACTCCACAAGGTAGCGATTCTTGTAGTCGAAGTTGACCCTTCCGAAGAATCCGGCTGTAGCCCTCTTGCGGAGCGACTCGTTTACGGATGCCTCAGCCTTGCCGTCGGTAAGGTTGAGGGTAGGGATTTCGGGATTCTGCACACCGTTGGTCGTGAGGCTCTGGTTGTCATAGGTAATGTCCTCGGCATTGGCTCCTATCTTGAGGGCTATGTTGGCATCGCCCGGGCTCATCAGGTAATCGAAATAGGCATTGTAGGTGTTGGTGACCCTGCTTACGAAAGTCCTGTTGATGAAGTTCGAGGTGGTGATTGCCGCACGTGAAGGGAAGCTCCAGTTGGCGGTGTAGTAAGGCTGCCTGATGGAACGGTTCTCATAGTTGTGACGTCCCCTCGTGTAGTCAGCATAGAATGACAGGCCGGGGGCTATGTCTATCTTGACGTTGCCGCCCACCGTGATGTACTGGTCATCGGAATTACAAATGGCCTCGTTTGCGACATAGATGTTTCCATGACGGAACAGGAGGCCCTTTGCACCGTAAGTGCGCTCATCGTAATAGGTCTTCCCGTCAGGTGCGACATAGGACCCGGAGGAAGTCTCGGCTCCGTCGGAATATCCGTAAGGGAAGAATGTCGGGAAACGCTGCGTGTAATAGAGGATGCCCATGGTGGAGTTGCTGGCCTCGAACCCGTAAGGATACTCGTAGTGCTTCTCGGTGTACATGACCTTCGCACCCACATTCAGCCATTTGTTGACCTGGGTGTTGGTGGAGAGGTTCAGGTTGTAACGCTGGACGTCGTTCTTCTGGGCGGCCTTCAGTGTTCCGTCGTTCTTGGTATAGCCCAGGCCCATGTTGAACTTGGTCTTGCCTGAGTTCCCGGAAACGTTCACATTGTGGGTCTGGGAGAATGAAGTCTTGAAAGTCTCCTTGTTCGGGTCGGAAACCCTGTAGTAATAAGGAGTGCCGCCTACGATCTCCCAGTCCTGGCCGTAAGTGTAGGTGGGGTTGCTGAGATTGCCGGTATAGTTGGCGAACCACCTCTTGATGCCATCGCCCAGGGTATCGTAGTACATTCCGAAAGCCTCGATGCGGCTGCCGTCCACATTCTTCTGGGCGAGGATGCCTTCCTCGAGCTGGGCGAGGATACCGGCCTCGTCGGTAATGTACTTGGGAAGTCCGATAGGCTCGTTCCAGGAGAAGTTGTTGGAATAGGACACGCTGATCTTGTCCTTGGCACCTGAACCGTCCTTGCAGGTAATGAGGATGACGCCCCAGGCTGCACGGCTACCGTAGATGGAGGAGGAAGCAGCGTCCTTAAGGACGGAGATGCTCTTGATGTTGTCGGGGTTGACGAAGCTCAGGCTCGGGACCTCAACCCCGTCCACGAGGATAAGGGGCGTGTTGTCTCCGTTGACGGAGCCCATGCCACGGATCTTCATGGTAGGAGAGGCATCCAGGTCATTGGTGTTGTAAGTGATGGTAAGTCCAGGGACGATACCCTGCAGACCCTTGGCCACATCGGTAATGGGCTTGCTGCCGAAAGCCTTGTCGGTATCGACTGCGGAAACAGCACCGGTGAGGTTGATTTTCTTCTGTGTACCGAATCCGACGACCACCGTCTCCTCGAGGAACTCGGCATCCTCCTGGAGGACTACCGTCATTCCGTTGGAGGCTGCAGTCTCAACGGTCGTGAAGCCTATGCAGGAAATCTGAAGGATGGCCCCACTGCGGACATTGATTGAGAAGAAGCCGTTCGCATCGGTAATGGCGCCGTTGGAGGTGCCCTTCTCGATAACGCTGGCTCCGAGAACGGGAGCACCAGAGTTGTCAACGACTGAGCCGGTGATCCTCTGTTGCTGTTCCGCCCCTACCTGGGAATCCTTTCCCGAAGGGAGGGGATTCGCTGCCGCTGACAGCATGCCAAGGCACAAAAGGGCCCCTGCAGCCGCCAGGCTTGTCATGGTTAGACGATTTTTTTTCATGATAATAACTTAATAGTGTTTGAAACGACTATGGATGGTTAATTTGGGGTGATGGAAAGAATGATGTGAAAGATTGGTGGGAGTATGGAAGATTTCGCCAAGGACCTTTCCGGGACCCCCGAAACGCTATGGACGCGGGGTCCATAGGAGAATGTGGCTATTGGAATAACTCAAGTTTACAAGTATAATTAAGGCCCGTCCGCTATCAGTCCAACAGCGAGGGAAGTTGTCCCTGCTTCGAAGACTTTCTAGCTTGAGGTCGGCAGTTCAGTCGGTTTATTCCCCAGTGAGGGGATGGCGGTCACAATGGCAACCGCAGTGCAAATATCAATTTTCTTAAATAAAAATCAAATATTCTGACCCCTTTTTTGATTCTTACGATTTTTATGTCGCCCCCTTTCCCCGGATATTTGCGGTCCTGTCCTTGTCCCTGACGGACAGTCACGAGAAAAGGATCCCCATGGGCATATTTCAGGATCTTCTCCAGGGAGCAGACCGAAAAGGCGGTACTTCCCCACGGTCAGATTCCCTGCCCGCCCACTGGAAGAAAAACCAATTGTCAACTGAAACTCAGTCAATTGTCCAGCTTACCAAGGTCTTGTCCGTGGAAGAGAACGAAGCCCCTACCTTTATGACCTTGCGCTTGCCGACTTGGTACGGCCAGACGTAACCTTTGTCGTCAATCTGGTCCAAGGCATCATCGGGATTCTTGTCCCTTTTCATCTCGATGACGTAGACATAGTTACTGTTCTGGATGAGAAGGTCAATTCGTCCGTTGGAAGTATGCCTTTCGACATCGGCACTTTCTCCAAGCAGCGTGGCGAGGACAAGCATG